>NZ_JBVUBB010000004.1:0-418429 GCF_055791185.1 Bradyrhizobium ingae | reverse complement strand
ACTAGTCGTCGGCAGCGTCAGATGTGTATAAGAGACAGAAAAGGGGCTTGGAAGAGGGTTTGGGGCAGGGCGCCAAAACGCTCTCCAGAGGCCCTTATTTCCTTGCTTCTGGCCGAAATCGCGCTATATAGCGCGCCATCTCACACGGAAACATGGCTCAAAAGGCCGTCCGGTGGCAGCCGGGGCGAGAACGCTCCGTTTTGCTCACACGTTTCCGGAGGAACCAACCGGAGAATTATCACTATGGCGCTACCCGACTTCACCATGCGTCAGCTGCTCGAAGCTGGCGTGCACTTTGGTCACCAATCGCACCGCTGGAATCCGAAAATGGCGCCGTTCATTTTCGGGACCCGCAACAACATCCACATCGTCGACCTCGCGCAGACCGTGCCGATGCTGCATCAGGCCCTGCAGGCCGTCAGCGACACCGTCGCGAAGGGCGGCCGCATCCTGTTCGTCGGCACCAAGCGCCAGGCGCAGGACGGCGTTGCCGACGCTGCCAAGCGCTGCGCTCAGTACTTCGTCAATTCGCGCTGGCTCGGCGGCACGCTGACCAACTGGAAGACGATTTCGGCCTCGATCAAGCGCCTGCGTCATCTCGATGAGGTGCTGTCCGGCGGCGAAGCCAATTCCTACACCAAGAAGGAGCGCCTGACGCTCCAGCGCGAGCGTGACAAGCTCGACCGCTCGCTCGGTGGCATCAAGGACATGGGCGGTCTGCCCGACATGATCTTCGTGATCGACACCAACAAGGAAGACATCGCGATCCAGGAGGCCCAGCGGCTCAACATCCCGGTCGCGGCGATCGTCGACACCAATTCCGACCCCAAGGGCATCACCTATGTGGTGCCGGGCAATGACGACGCAGGTCGTGCGATCTCGCTCTATTGCGACCTGATCGCGCGTGCGGCGATCGACGGCATCTCGCGCGCCCAGGGCGATGCGGGCATCGATATCGGTTCTTCGGTGAAGCCGGCCGCTGAGGAGCTTCCGTCGACCAGCGGTTTCCAGGGCCTTGCAGGTCCGCGCGGCACCGCCGACGACCTCAAGAAGCTCCCGGGCGTGTCGGGTGCGATCGAGAAGAAGTTCAACGACCTCGGCATCTTCCACTACTGGCAGCTCGCCGAGCTCGATCACGCCACCGCGCACAAGATCGGCGAAGAGGTTGGTCTGCCCAGCCGTGCGGATGCCTGGGTGGCCAAGGCCAAGGCGCTCACCGCGGAAGCGGAATAACAGTCGAGGGGCGGCCGGATTGTTCCGGTCGCCATTTCAGTTGACGCGACGTCCTGTGATGGACCGCGGCGAGGCGAGACAGCGCCGCGCCGCGGGTCAACCGGCAGGCAACAAGGATTTTCAACGATGGCTACGATCACAGCTGCGATGGTCAAGGATCTGCGCGAGTCGACCGGCGCGGGCATGATGGACTGCAAGGCCGCGCTCACCGAAAACGACGGCAACATGGAAGCGGCGCAGGATTGGCTGCGCAAGAAGGGCCTGTCGAAAGCCGCCAAGAAGTCCGGCCGGGTCGCGGCCGAGGGCCTGATCGGCGCGCTCACCAAGGGCACCAAGGGCGTCCTGGTCGAGGTCAACTCCGAGACGGACTTCGTCGCGCGCAACGGCCAGTTCCAGGGCCTCGTCAAGATGATCGCTCAGGTGTCATTCGACGCGGGCGCCGATGTCGAGAAGATCAAGACCACCAAGGTCGGCGATGTCACGGTCGAAGCTGCGATCAACGACGCAATCGCGACCATTGGCGAGAACATGACGCTGCGCCGTGCCGCTTCGCTCGAGGTGAAGCAGGGGGTGGTGTCGAGCTACGTCCACGGCGCCGTCATCGACGGTGCTGGCAAGATGGGCGTCATTGTTGCCCTCGAATCTTCCGGCAAGGCCGATGAGCTCGCAGCGCTTGGCCGTCAGCTCGCCATGCATGTCGCGGCCGCCAATCCACTCGCGCTCGAACCGGCCGGTCTCGATCCGGCGATCGTGAAGCGCGAGAAGGATGTGCTCGCCGACAAATATCGCCAGCAGGGCAAGCCGGAGAACGTGATCGAGAAGATCGTCGAGTCCGGCCTGAAGACCTACTACAAGGAAGTCTGCCTGCTTGAGCAGGCCTTCATCCACGACACCGGCAAGTCGGTGGCGCAGGCGGTGAAGGAAGCTGAGGGCAAGGTCGGAGGCCCCGTGAAGATCGCTGGCTTTGTGCGTTATGCTCTCGGTGAGGGAATCGAGAAGCAGGAAAGCGACTTCGCGGCGGAAGTCGCGGCCGCCAGCGGCAAGAAGTAAGCGCCGGGACGTTTCCTTCCGGCGTGCCGCCGGAAGCGGCGCCCGGAGAAGGAAAGTGCTCATGACTGATCCGGTCTACCGTCGCGTGGTGATCAAGCTGTCCGGCGAATATCTCGCGGGACCGCAGGGTTTTGGGATCGACCAGCCGACGGTTGACCGGGTTGCCGACGATCTGATCGCCGCGCGGCATCTCGGTGCCGAGGTCGCGGTGGTGATCGGTGGCGGCAACATCGTTCGCGGCGTGGAGGTGTCCTCCCGCGGTGTGTCGCGCCCGACCGGCGACACCATGGGCATGCTGGCCACGGTGATGAACTGCCTTGCGGTGGAAGCGGCGATCGAGCGTAAGGGCACGCCCGCCCGCACCCTGTCGGCCTTCGTCATGCCCGAGGTCTCCGAGCTGTTCACCCGCGCCGCGGCGCACAAATACCTCGCCGAAGGCCGAATCGTGCTGCTTGGGGGTGGAACCGGCAATCCGTTCTTCACAACCGACACCACGGCGGTGCTGCGTGCTGCCGAGATCGGCGCCGAGGCCGTCCTCAAAGCGACCAATGTCGACGGCGTCTACTCGGCGGATCCCAAGAAGGATCCGGCTGCCAAGCGCTTCGACCGGTTGACGCATTCGCAGGCGATCGAGGGCGGCTACAAGGTGATGGACGCAACCGCCTTCGCGCTTGCCCGCGAGACGTCGCTGCCTATCATCGTATTCTCGATCGCCGAGCCGGGCTCGATCGGCGCTATTCTGCGCGGCACCGGCCACGGGACGATCGTCGCCGGCTGACGGCTGCCGGGCGCGGCTCAAGCGCCCGGCGAGGTATCTGAAGGGAGAGCGTGATGGCCACGGGTAATTTCGACCTCAACGAATTGAAGCGCCGCATGCAGGGCGCCGTCCAGTCCCTCAAGCACGAGCTCGGGGGCTTGCGCACCGGGCGTGCCTCCGCCTCGATGCTCGATCCGGTTCAGGTCGATGCCTATGGCAGCCACATGCCCCTCAACCAGCTCGCCACCGTCAGCGTGCCGGAGCCGCGCCTGATCTCGGTGCAGGTCTGGGACAAGAGCATGGTCAAGGCGGTGGAGAAGGCCATCGTCGATTCCAATCTCGGCCTCTCGCCCGCCACCGAGGGCCAGGTGCTTCGTCTGCGCATTCCCGAGCTCAACGAGGAGCGGCGCAAGGAGCTGGTGAAGGTCGCGCATAAATACGCCGAAGCCGCCAAGGTCGCCGCGCGCCACGTCCGTCGCGACGGTCTCGACGTTCTCAAGAAGCTCGAGAAGAATCACGAGATGTCGGAGGACGACCAGAAGCGTCACGCTGACGAGGTGCAGAAGGCGACCGATGGCACGATCACCGAGATCGACCAGTTGCTGGCGGCCAAGGAAAAAGAAATTCTCACCGTCTAAGGCATCGCCTTCATGTCCAACGCCGCCGCGCCCGTCACGGAAGGACCGGAAAGGTCCGAGGCGCCTGCGCATGTCGCCATCATCATGGATGGCAATGGGCGCTGGGCGGCTGCACGCGGCCTGCCGCGCGCCGAGGGCCACCGCCGCGGCGTAGAAGCGTTGCGCCGCGTCGTCCGCGCCTCGCATGAGCTCGGCATACGCTATCTCACGATCTTCTCCTTCAGCTCCGAGAACTGGTCGCGTCCGGCGAGCGAGATCGGCGATCTCTTCGGCCTTTTGCGCCGCTTCATTCGCAACGATCTCGCGAGCCTGCACCGCGATGGCGTCAAGGTGCGGATCATCGGCGAGCGCGAGGGACTCGACAGCGACATCTGCTCCCTGTTGAACGAAGCCGAGGAGCTGACGCGCAACAACACGCGTCTCACCCTGATCGTCGCGTTCAACTACGGCTCGCGGCAGGAGATTGCGAAAGCCGCGCAAAAGCTCGCGCGGGAAGTCGCCGAGGGCAAGCGCGATCCGGCCTCGATCGATGCCGAAACGCTCGGGCAACATCTCGACGCCCCCGAGATTCCCGATCCCGATCTCATCATCCGCACCTCCGGCGAGCAGCGCCTGTCGAATTTCCTGATGTGGCAGGCGGCCTATAGCGAGCTGGTGTTCGTGCCGATCCATTGGCCGGATTTCGACAAGGCCGCGCTCGAAGGCGCGATCGCCGAATTTGCCAGACGCGAGCGCCGTTTCGGCGGCCTGGTTGCGAAAACCGCCTCGTGACCGAAAATGACGCCGCGCCGGCGGGCTCAACGCCGGCTTCAAGCAATCTGATGATGCGTGTCCTGGCGGCGCTCGTGCTGGCGCCGCTGGCGATCGCGCTCGCCTATGCCGGCGGCTGGCTTTGGGCATTCCTGGTGACGCTCACCTCGATCGGGTTGTTCGTGGAATGGCTGACGGTGGTCGGGGCAGGGCGGGTTGTCCTGACGGCGTGCGGGACGATCGTTCTCGCCATCATGGGGTTCTGTGTCGCCTTCGGGGCGCTCAAGTCTGCGGTCGTGATCGGCGTCGTCGGCGGCGCTGCGATCATGCTGCTTGCGAAAGACAAGTTCATCTGGGCGGGGAGCGGCTTTGCCTATGCGGTGGCTGCGCTGCTCGCCTCGATTCTGGTGCGGCAGGATCCGGTGAACGGATTCGTCGCACTGATGTTCGTGCTGCTTGTCGTCTGGGCGACCGACATCGGCGGCTATTTTGCGGGCCGGGGCATCGGCGGACCGAAATTGTGGCCGCGCGTGAGCCCCAAAAAGACCTGGGCCGGCGCGCTCGGCGGCTTCGTCGCGAGCCTGGCGATTGCAGGCGGTTTTGCCGCCTCCGGG
Organism: Bradyrhizobium ingae; assembly: GCF_055791185.1. NCBI lineage: Bacteria > Pseudomonadati > Pseudomonadota > Alphaproteobacteria > Hyphomicrobiales > Nitrobacteraceae > Bradyrhizobium > Bradyrhizobium ingae. The sequence goes on along the minus strand of NZ_JBVUBB010000004.1, from coordinate 413,387 downwards.
TTCGGCAAGGCGGTTCCGTTGCTCGCCCTCAGCGCCCTCTTGTCGGTGGTCTCGCAGGCCGGCGATCTCTTCGAATCCGCGGTCAAGCGTCGCTTCGGCGTCAAGGATTCCAGTCACTTAATCCCGGGCCATGGCGGGCTGATGGACCGCCTGGACGGCTTCATCGCCGCCATTTTGGTGGCTTGGATTTTCGGCTACCTGCGCCATGGTGTGCATAGCGCGGGAAGCGGTCTTATGGTTTGGTGAAACAATGAGCCCAGTCCCTTTGCGTAACAACAAGCCCGCGGCATCCGCGGTGCGCAGCGTCACCGTCCTCGGTGCCACCGGCTCGATCGGCGACAGCACGATGGATCTGTTGCGCGCTTCGCCCGAGCGCTATCGCGTCGAGGCGTTGACCGCGAACGGCAACGTCGAGGCCCTCGCGAAGCTCGCAAAAGAGTTTTCCGCGCGCTTCGTCGCCATCGCGGATACTTCGAAACTTGCCGAGCTCAAGGACGCGCTCGCCGGCACCAAGACCGAATGCGGCGCCGGCGAGAGCGCGGTGATCGAGGCTGGCGCCCGGCCGGCCGACTGGGTCATGGCAGCGGTAAGCGGTGCGGCCGGACTGAAGCCCGCGCTCGCCGCGGTCGATCGCGGCGCCCATGTCGCGCTCGCCAACAAGGAATGCCTCGTCTGCGCCGGCGATTTCTTCATGCAGCGCGCGACCAAGGCGGGGGCCTGCATCCTGCCCGCCGACTCCGAGCACAATGCACTCTTCCAGGCCTTGAGCTCGGGCAATCGCGACGAACTCGTGCGCGTCATCATCACCGCCTCCGGCGGCCCGTTCCGGACCTGGAAGAGCGCCGACATCGAGCAGGCGACCCTGGCCCAGGCGCTGAAGCATCCGAACTGGAGCATGGGCCAGAAGATCACGATCGATTCCGCCTCGATGATGAACAAGGGCCTCGAGGTGATCGAGGCGTCCTATCTGTTCGCCTTGAAGCCGGACGAGATCGACGTGCTGGTCCATCCGCAGTCGATCATCCACGGCATGGTCGAATTCTCCGACTGCTCGGTCGTTGCCCAGCTCGGCGCGCCCGACATGCGTACGCCGATCGCGCACTGTCTTGGCTGGCCCGACCGCATCAAGGGACCGGCCGCCAAGCTCGACCTCGCCAAGATCGGGCAATTGACCTTCGAGGCGCCGGATTTCGAACGCTTCCCGGGACTGCGGCTTGCTTACGATTCGTTAAGGACCGGACGCGGCGCGACTACGGTATATAATGCTGCGAACGAGGTCGCGGTCGCGGCCTTCATCGCCGGCAAGATCAGATTCGGCGCCATCGCGCGGCTGGTCGAAGCGACGCTCGAAGACTGGATCAAGGGTGGTAATCTGGCGCCCTTGTCCTCCGCGGATGATGCGATCACCGTTGACCATGTTGCACGAAATAGAGCGGCCACCCTATTGCCTCAAATTGCCTTAAAGGCAACCTAGAGGGTTCGGGACCGAGGCCGCGAGGCCTCGGGTGAGGGAAATCGATGACTGAGTTTTTTATCCATAGTTTCAGCACGTTGAGCCATGGGCTCATCGGCTACGCGATCCCCTTTTTGTTCGTCCTGACCATCGTTGTGTTCTTCCATGAGCTCGGCCATTTCCTGGTCGCGCGCTGGGCCGGCGTAAAGGTATTGACCTTCTCGCTCGGCTTCGGCCCCGAGCTGGTCGGCTTCAACGACCGCCATGGCACGCGCTGGAAGATCTCGGCGATCCCGCTCGGCGGCTATGTCAAATTCTTCGGCGACGACACCGAGGCCTCGACGCCGTCGGCCGAGACGCTGGCCGCGATGTCGGCGGAGGAACGTGCCGGCAGCTTCCATCATAAGAAAGTCGGCCCGAGGGCGGCGATCGTCGCGGCAGGACCAATCGCGAATTTCCTGCTCGCGATCGTGATCTTCACCTGCCTTTTCACCTTCTTCGGCAAGCCATCGACGACGGCGCGGGTCGACAAGATCGAGGCCGGCAGCGCCGCAGCGGCGGCCGGCTTCCAGGTCGGTGACGTCGTGACCGCCATCGACGGAACCAAGATCGGCAGCTTCTCCGACATGCAGCGGATCGTCGGCACGCATGCCGGCGACAAGCTGACTTTCACGGTGAAGCGGGGCGATTCCCTGGTCGATCTGGCCGGCACTCCGGAGCTGCGCGAGGTGAAGGATCCGTTCGGCAACGTGCACCGGCTCGGCGTGCTCGGGATCACCCGGCAGACGGCGGCCGGTGACACTGTGACCGAGCGGGTCGACCCTGCCACCGCTCTGTGGCTCGGCGTGAAGGAAACCTGGTTCGTGATCGACCGGACGCTGGCCTATATCGGCGGAGTGTTTGCGGGCCGTGAGGCGGCCGATCAGGTCGGCGGACCGCTACGAATCGCCCAGATCTCCGGGCAGGTCGCGACCATCGGCATGGCCGCGCTGGTGCATCTGGCCGCGGTGCTCTCGATCTCGATCGGGCTGCTGAACCTGTTCCCGGTTCCGCTGCTCGATGGCGGGCACCTTCTGTTCTATGCGGTGGAGGCGGTGCGGGGCCGGCCTTTATCGGAGCGCGCACAGGAGATGGGGTTCCGAATCGGGCTCGGATTGGTACTGATGTTGATGGTGTTCGCGACCTACAACGACATCCTCCATCTGGCGGCATCGTGAAGCGGGCTTTTTTGTGACGTTGCTCTTGGGCAACGTCCTGGACTGAAATTGAAATTACGGCGCGCTCGGCCGTTTGCGGCGTCGGTGAAATTAGCTACAAGCGGCATGAAACTTTGGGGAATCTCCCAGACCGGCGTTGGGGTTGGGTCTGGCACTGGAATGATAAGGGCGTCGTTGCGCATGATGTTTGGTATGAAGGTCCGGGGGGGCCTGCTCGCCACCCTGATCATGTTCGGCGTGCCGGTGCTTGCTCCGGTGGGGGCCGCTTTTGTGGCCTCGCCTGTTGCGGCCCAGACCGTGGATTCGATCTCCGTGGAGGGGAACCGCCGGGTCGAGGTCGAGACCATTCGCTCCTATTTCAAGGCCGGCCCTGGCGGGCGCCTTGATCAGGCCGCGATCGACGACGGCCTCAAGGCATTGATCGAGACCGGCCTGTTCCAGGACGTGAAGATCAACCGCGTCGGCGGCCGGATCGTGGTTTCGGTGGTCGAAAACGCCGTCATCGGCCGCGTCGCCTTCGAGGGCAACAAGAAGGTCAAGGACGAGCAGCTTTCCGCCGAAGTCCAGTCCAAGCCGCGTGGCACGTTCTCTCGCGCCGTGGTGCAGTCGGACACGCTGCGCATCGCCGAGATCTATCGCCGCTCCGGCCGTTACGACGTGCACGTCACGCCCGAGATCATCGAGCAGCCGAACAACCGCGTCGATCTGGTCTTCACGATCGAGGAGGGCGCCAAGACCGGCGTCAAGTCGATCGATTTCGTCGGCAACGTTGCCTATTCGAGCTATCGCCTGCGCGACGTCATCAAGACCCGTGAGACGAATCTCCTGAGCTTCCTCGGCAGTGCCGACGTCTACGATCCGGACCGGGTCGAGGCCGACCGCGACCTGATTCGCCGTTTCTACCTCAAGCACGGCTTCGCCGACGTGCAGGTGGTTGCCGCGATCACCGAATACGATCCGGAGAGGAAGGGCTTCCTCGTCACCTTCAAGATCGAGGAAGGCCAGCAGTACCGCGTCGGCTCGGTCGACTTCCGCACGAGCATCGCGAATTTCGATCCCAACGTGCTGCGCAGCTTTTCGCGCGTCAATGTCGGCTCGCTCTACAACGTCGAATCGGTCGAGAAGTCGGTCGAGGAGATGCAGATCGAGGCCTCGCGCCGCGGCTATGCCTTCGCCGTGGTTCGGCCGGGCGGCGACCGCAATTTCGATGCGCATACCGTCTCCGTCGTATTCAACATCGACGAAGGTCCGCGCACGTACATCGAGCGCATCAACATCCGCGGCAACACCCGCACGCGCGACTACGTGATCCGGCGCGAGTTCGACCTCTCCGAGGGCGATGCCTATAACCGTGCGCTGGTCGATCGCGCCGAGCGCCGCCTGAAGAACCTCGACTTCTTCAAGAGCGTCAAGATCACCACCGAGCCCGGCTCATCCAGCGACCGCGTGGTCCTGATCGTCGACCTCGAGGAAAAGTCCACCGGTGATTTCTCGGTGTCCGGCGGCTACTCCACAACCGACGGCGCGCTGGCTGAAGTCTCGGTCTCCGAGCGCAATCTGCTCGGCCGAGGGCTGTTCGCCAAGGCATCCGTCACCTACGGCCAGTATGCGCGCGGCTATTCGCTGTCGTTCGTCGAACCGTACCTGCTCGACTACCGCGTCGCGCTCGGCCTCGACCTCTACCAGCGCACGCAGCTGTCCAACAGCTACATCTCCTACGGCACCAAGACGCTGGGCTTCAGCCCGCGCCTCGGCTTCAGCCTGCGCGAAGACCTGGCCTTGCAGCTGCGCTACTCGGTCTACCGTCAGGAAATTACGCTGCCGTCCTATCTGCAGGACTGTAACAACACGTTGGGCATCGCGGCCAATATGAGCCCGGCCTTTGCGGCGTCGCAGATTCCGCCGGTCGATCTGTCGGCAACCAATGGCCTCGGGTGCTACCAGAACGGCGAAGCCTCGCTGCCGGTACGCAAGGAGCTCGCTGGTGGCAAGACGCTGACCTCGGCGCTCGGCTACACGCTGACCTACAACACGCTCGACAACAACAAGAACCCGTCCGACGGCCTCCTCGTCGACTTCCGGCAGGACTTTGCCGGCGTGGGCGGCGACGTTTCCTACCTGAAGACGGCGGTCGATGCGAAGTACTACCAGTCGCTGGTGTCCGATCTCGTCGGCCTCGTCCACGTGCAGGGCGGTATCCTCAACAAGTGGGGCAACACCGAACTGCGCATGCTCGATCACTTCCAGATGGGACCGAACCTCGTCCGCGGCTTTGCGCCGAACGGCATCGGTCCGCGCGACCTCAACCCCTACGGCACGCAGGACGCGCTTGGTGGCACGAAGTACTGGGGCGCTTCGCTCGAATTGCAGATGCCGTTCTGGTTCCTGCCCAAGGAAGTGGGCCTGAAGGGCGCGGTCTATGCCGACGCCGGCGGTCTGTACGACTACCAGGGCCCGACGACCTGGGCGCTCACCGGCGAAAACACGACGACGAAGAACTCGAACTGTACGCCGTCGACCGTCAACCCGGCCTCGGCTGGAACTTGTACCGGATTGGTGTATGACGACAGCAAGGTCATCCGCTCGTCGGTGGGTGTCGGTCTGATCTGGCAGTCTCCGTTCGGACCGCTGCGCTTCGACTACGCAGTGCCGCTCACCAAGGGCCAGTATGACCGCGTGCAGCAGTTCCGGTTCGGCGGCGGTACGTCGTTCTAAGCTGATCTCCGGCCGGACCTCGACGGGGTGGAATGGCACAACCGTCCTTCTTCAAGAAGCCGCCTGCGTCGGCGCTGGCTGATGTCGCCACGCTGACGAAGGCGCAGTTGGTCGACCCGGCCCGGGCCGGCCACGTCATCACGGGCCTGGCTTCGCTCGACGAAGCCGGCCCGATGCATCTGACGTTCTTCGACAACCTCAAATATATCGACCAGCTCCAGGCGACCAAAGCCGGCGCGTGCCTCGTCAGCCCACGCTTCGAGGCGCGAGTGCCGGCTCACGTCGCCGTACTGCGCGTGGCGCAGCCGTTCCGTGCCTTCGTCAGGATCGCCCGGGAATGGCATGGCGATGCGCTGAGGCCGCAATCATCGGTCGGTAATGGCGGCATCGCGGCGTCGGCGATCATCGATCCGACGGCGCGTCTGGAGGACGACGTCGTCGTCGATCCGCTAGCGGTCATCGGCCCCGACGTCGAGATCGGCAGTGGCACCGTGATCGGTGCAGGTGCGGTGATCGGTCCCGGTGTCAAGATCGGCCGGGACTGCGACGTCGGCGCCCGCACGGCCATCCAGTGCGCCCTGATCGGCAACAACGTACTGATCCACCCCGGCTGCTCGATCGGGCAGGACGGCTACGGCTTTGTCTTTTTCGGCCCCGAGGGCCACCTCAAGGTCCCGCAGACCGGACGGGTGCTGATCCAGAACGACGTCGAGGTCGGCGCTGGCACCACCATCGATCGCGGGTCCTTGCGCGATACCGTGATCGGTGAGGGCACCAAAATCGACAACCAGGTCCAGATCGGCCACAATGTGACGATCGGCCGGAACTGCCTGCTGGCGGCTCAGATCGGCCTCGCCGGCAGCCTGACGATCGGTGACAACGTGGCGCTGGGAGCGAAGGTTGGCATCAATAATCATCTCAAGATCGGCGATGGGGCTCAGGTCACCGCGATGAGCGGCGTCAAGGACGACATCCCGGCAGGCGGACGTTGGGGCGGCTTTTTTGCCAAGCCGACCAAGCAGTGGTTCAAGGAGATCATCGCGGTGGAGCGTCTGGTGCGCGACAGCAAGGCCGATCAGAAGGACGAGGGACGGGAGTGATGGAGGAAGCACCGGTCAGGTTCGAGCTCGTGGATATCAACGCGATTCTGCGCACGCTTCCGCACCGCTTCCCGATGTTGCTGATCGATCGGGTGATCAACATCCGCACCGATTACAGCGGCATCGGCATCAAGAACGTCACCTTCAACGAGCCGGCCTTCCAGGGTCATTTCCCCGAGCGGCCGGTCTATCCCGGCGTGATGATGATCGAGGCGATGGCGCAGACCGCGGGCGTGATCGGCATTACATCGGTCGATGGCACCGAGAAGCCGCGGGCGGTGTATTTCCTCACCATCGACAAGTGCAAATTCCGCAAGCCCGTGCTGCCCGGCGACACCATTGAATACCACATGCGCTCGATCGGCCGCCGCAAGGCGATGTGGTGGTTTCACGGCGACGCCAAGGTCAACGGCCAGGTCGTTGCCGAAGCCGACGTCGGTGCGATGCTGACGGACTGAGGCGCGCGTCTCGGAAGATTTTGTCGCTTCCATCGGCTTCGTTATCTCCATTGCGCACTTGCGCAATCGGGATGCGCGCGAAGCGCGCAGGCCTGGACCCCAGTGTGAAACAAGCCGAGATGATACGTCACTGGACAGATCACGCAAAGTCGCGCTAACCACCGGAAAACCGAGCGACTTCAACGGATAGCCAGACCTTCTTAATGAGCAAGATTGATCCCACCGCGCGCGTGGAAGACGGCGCCGTGATCGGCGAGGGCACGGAGATCGGACCCTACTGCATCATCGGCCCGAACGTCGTGATCGGCAGAAACTGCAAGCTGATCGGGCAGGTCACGATTATCGGCCACACGTCGATCGGCGACGATTGCGTGATTTCGCCGTTCGCCGTGCTCGGCGGCGCGCCGCAGGATCTCAGTTACAAGGGCGAGCCCACGAAGCTCGAGGTCGGCTCCGGCTGCATCATTCGCGAAGGGGCGACGATGAACGTCGGCACCATCAAGGGCGGTGGCCTGACGCGCGTCGGCAACGGCGGCTACTTCATGAACAACAGCCACGTCGGCCACGACTGCATGGTCGGCAACAACGTGATCTTCGCGACGTCGGCGACGCTCGGCGGTCATTGCGAGATCGGTGACTTCGTCTATATCGGCGGCCTGTCAGCAGTGCATCAGCTCACCCGCATCGGCCCGCAGGTGATGGTCGGTGGTGTTTGCGGCGTACGCGACGACATCATCCCGTTCGGACTCGTCAACGGCCAGTATGCGGTGCTCGAAGGTCTCAACCTCATCGGCATGAAGCGGCGCAAGTTCACCAAGCAGCGGCTCACGACCGTGCGCGCGTTCTATCAGAAGCTGTTCCACGGTCCCGGCATTTTCGCCGACCGGCTCGCTTCGGTGCAGCCGCTTGCAGCCGAGGATCCCGCGATCGCCGAAATCCTCGACTTCATCGGCAAGGGCAAGCATCGCCCGCTCTGCCTTCCCGCGATCGGGCAGTAGTCACGGGGATGGCCGCGAGCATGACATCGGCGGCTCCAGAGATTTCGTCACCGGTCGGCGTCATCGCCGGCGGCGGCGCCATGCCGTTTGCGGTTGCGGAGTCGCTCGCCGCGCGTGGCATCGCGCCGGTGCTGTTTCCGCTGCGCGGCGCCTGCGATCCGGTCCAGGTGGAAAAGTTCCGACATCGCTGGATCTCGGTCGGCCAGCTCGGCCGCGCCATGCGGCTGTTTCGTGAAGAGGGCTGCCGCGACCTGATCTTCATCGGCACCTTGATGCGGCCCTCGCTGTCGGAAGTGCGGTTCGATCTCAAGACGCTCAAACTTCTCGGGCACGTCGTTCGTGCGTTTCGCGGCGGCGACGACCATCTGCTCTCCGGCGTCGGCCGCATGCTCGAGCAGGACGGCTTTCGCATGGTCGGGATCAAGGATGTCGCGCCCGATCTGTTAATGCCGGAGGGCTGCATCACCCGCGCCTGGCCGGCAGACAACGCCAGAAGCGACATCGAGCGCGGCCGCGCGGTGCTGGCCGCGCTGAGCCCGTTCGACATCGGCCAGGCCGTGGTCGTGATCGACGGCCATGTCGTCGCGGTCGAGGACATCGAGGGCACCGACGGGCTGCTGCAACGCGTGGCGCGACTGCGCAGCGAGGGCCGTATCCGTGCGGCGAGCGGGCGCGGCGTGCTGGTGAAGGCGCCCAAGAGTGGACAGGATTTGCGCTTCGATCTGCCGACGATCGGCCCGCGTACCGTTGAAGGTGTCGCCGGCGCGGGCCTTTCGGGCATCGCCGTGATCGCGGGCAACACCATCGCTGCCGAGCCGCAGGCGATGATCGAGCGCGCCGACGCCAACTATCTCTTCGTCATCGGCCTGCAAGCATGATGCCGGGACGCGATCCAAAGCGAAAGATCTTTCTGATCGCAACGGAGGAATCCGGCGACCGGCTTGGGTCTGCGCTGATGAAGGTGCTGCGCCAGCGGCTCGGCGATGGCGTGCAGTTCGAAGGCGTCGGCGGCCGCACCATGGTGCGCGAGGGCCTGGCCTCACGCTTTCCGATCGAGGAGCTCTCGATCGTCGGCCTGGTCGCGCCGCTGTTGCAAGTACGGAAGTTGTTGCGGCTGATCCGCGAGACCGCGGATGCCGTGATGGAAGCCGCGCCCGACGCGCTCGTCATCATCGACAGTCCCGACTTCACCCATCGCGTCGCCCGCCGCGTCCGCGCGCGCAATCCGGCGATCCCGATCGTCGACTACGTCTCGCCCTCGGTCTGGGCCTGGCGGCCGGGCAGGGCACGGGCCATGCTGTCCTATGTCGATCACGTGCTCGGCCTGCTGCCGTTCGAGCCCGAGGAATATCGCAAGCTGCGCGGACCGCCCTGCAGCTATGTCGGCCATCCCCTGATCGAGCAATTGTCCTCGCTGCGGCCGAATGCGGAGGAGCAGAAGCGCCGCGACGGCGAGCCGCCGGTGCTGCTGGTCTTGCCCGGCAGCCGGCGCAGCGAGATCAGGCATCATCTCGACGTGTTCGGCGCGGCGCTCGGCAAATTGCAGGCTACGGGCCAGCGTTTCGAATTGGTGCTGCCGACCATGTCGCATCTCGAACCAACGGTGCGCGAAGGCATCGCAAGCTGGCCGGTCAAGCCGCAGATCGTGGTCGGCGAAGCCGAGCGACGTGCCGCGTTCCGGATTGCGCGCGCGGCGCTGGCGAAATCCGGCACCGTGACCCTCGAACTTGCACTGTCGGGCATTCCCATGGTGACGGCCTATCGCGTCGGCGCGATCGAGGCCTTCATCCTGCGCCGCGCCATCCGCGTCCCCTCCGTGATCCTCGCCAATCTCGTGATCGGCAAAGAGGTCATCCCCGAATTCTTGCAGGAGGACTGCACCCCAGAGAAGCTTGCGCAGGGGCTGACCGAGGTGCTGACGGATACGCCGCAGCGCAAGCGGCAAGTCGAGGCCTTTGGCCAGCTCGACACGATCATGTCGACCGGCAACAAGTCGCCGAGCGTGCTCGCCGCCGACATCGTGCTTGCGACGATGCGGGAGAACGTCGCGACACGATAGCTTCGTAGGGTAGGCAAAGCGCAGCGTGCCCACCGCCTTGCCGAGACCGGGGAGAAAAATGGTGGGCACGCTGCGCTTTGCCCACTCTACGATCTGCTGCGTTTCCAAACAAAAACGGCGCCATCCATGATGGCGCCGTTCTGATCTATCTCGAAGCCGACCTTACTTGCGCTGGTCGATCGGCAGGTAGTCGCGGCGGGTGACGCCGGTGTAGAGCTGGCGCGGGCGGCCGATCTTCTGCTGCGGATCCTCGATCATCTCGCTCCACTGGCTGATCCAGCCGACGGTGCGCGCGACCGCGAACAGCACGGTGAACATCGAAACCGGGAAGCCCATCGCCTTCAGCGTGATGCCCGAATAGAAGTCGACGTTCGGGTAGAGCTTGCGGTCGATGAAGTACTGGTCGCTGAGCGCGATCTTCTCGAGCTCCAGCGCGACCTTCAGCATCGGATCGTCGCCATGGCCCATCTCCTTGAGCACGGCGTGACACATCTTCTGCATGATCTTGGCGCGCGGATCGTAGTTCTTGTAGACGCGATGACCGAAGCCCATCAGGCGGACTTCGCTGTTCTTGTCCTTCACCTTGGCGATGAACTCGGGAATCTTGTCCACGGTCCCGATCTGATAGAGCATGTTCAGCGCGGCTTCGTTGGCGCCGCCATGCGCCGGGCCCCACAGGCAGGCGATGCCGGCCGCGATGCAGGCGAACGGATTTGCGCCGGACGAGCCGGCGATGCGCACCGTCGAGGTCGAGGCGTTCTGCTCGTGGTCGGCGTGCAGGATGAAGATCTTCTCCAGCGCGTCGGCGAGCACGGGGCTCACCTTGTAGTCCTCGCAGGGTACCGCGAAGCACATGTGGAGGAAGTTCTCGGCGAAGCCGAGCGAGTTCTTCGGATAAACGAAAGGCTGGCCGACGGTGTACTTGTAGGCCATTGCCGCCAGCGTCGGGATCTTCGCGATCATGCGCATGGAGGCGATCATGCGCTGCTTCGGATCGTTGATGTCGGTGGAGTCGTGATAGAAGGCGGCAAGCGCGCCGACCGCCGCCACCATGATTGCCATCGGATGAGCGTCGCGGCGGAAGCCCTGGAAGAAGCGGGCCATCTGCTCGTGCACCATCGTGTGGTGCGTGACGCGGTAGTCGAAATCCTTCTTCTGGGCTGCCGTCGGCAAATTCCCGTAGAGCAGGAGGTAGCAGGTCTCGAGGAAGTCGCCGTGCTCGGCGAGCTGCTCGATCGGATAGCCGCGGTATTCCAGCACGCCGGCGTCACCGTCGATGTAGGTGATCTTGGACTGGCAGCTCGCGGTCGAGGTAAAGCCCGGATCGTAGGTGAAGAGGCCGGATTGGCCGTACAACTTGCCGATGTCGACGACGTCAGGGCCGATGCTGCCGCTCAGGATCGGGAGATCGTAATTCTTGTTTCCGACCGTCAGCGTTGCTGTTTTTGTGGATTTTGCGTCCATCGTAAGTCCCCGATGAATTGTGAAGCGGGCCGGACCTGATCGTCCCCCAAGAGATGGCGGGGCAAGCCGGATATTCCAGAAGGTACGGGTGAGATGGGTATATTATTGCTGTGTGCGCTGCAAGATGGGCACCGCACAGGACTTAGGTCGTAGACTGGTCCTCGAGGCGTCCGAGGCTTTCCTGGCGTCCCAGGACGTCCAAAACCTCGAAAATGCCGGGCGAGGTGCTTCGTCCGGTCAGCGCCGCCCGCAGCGGCTGGGCGACCGCGCCGAGCTTGAGACTATTTTCCTCAGCATAGGCGCGCAGCGCCGCCTCCGTTGTGGCCCCGCTCCAATTCTCGACATTCTTCAGCGCGGAATGAAGCCGGCCGATCAGCGCCCGGTTCTCGGGCGTCAGCAGGGCTGCCGCCTTGGGATCGAGCTCCAGCGGGCGATCGGCGAAGATGAAATAGGCCCCGTCGATCAGCTCGATCAGCGTCTTGGCGCGCTCCTTCAGGCTCGGCATCGCCTTCAGAAGCTGTGCGCGCGTGGCGTCGTTCAGCTTGGCCTTGAGCTCGGCACGTCCCGGAACATAATCGAGCACGTCCTCGAACATCTTCACGAGCGATTGATCGTCCGCGTTGCGGATGTAGTGGCCGTTGAGGTTCTCGAGCTTGGCGAAGTCGAAACGCGCGGCAGCGCGGCCGACGCTGGCAAGGTCGAAAGCGGCGATCATCTCCTCGGTCGAGAAGATCTCCTGGTCGCCATGGCTCCAGCCGAGGCGGACGAGGTAATTGCGCAGCGCGGCCGGCAGATAGCCCATGGCGCGGTAAGCATCGACGCCGAGCGCGCCATGCCGCTTGGAGAGCTTCGAGCCGTCCGGGCCGTGGATCAGCGGGATGTGCGACATGCTCGGCAGCGTCCAGCCCATCGCATCGTAGATCTGCTTTTGGCGCGCGGCGTTGATCAGATGGTCGTCGCCGCGGATCACATGGGTAACTCCCATGTCGTGGTCGTCGACCACCACCGCGAGCATATAGGTCGGCGTGCCATCGCCGCGGAGCAGGACGAGATCGTCGAGGTTCTCGTTCTGCCAGACCACGCGTCCCTGCACCTGGTCCTCGATCACGGTCTCGCCGGTCTGGGGCGCGCGCAGCCGGATCGTCGGCTTGACGTTGCCTGGCGCGGTTGCCGGATCGCGGTCGCGCCACATTCCGTCGTAGAGGCGCGTGCGGCCCTCGGCGCGCGCCTTCTCGCGCATTGCGGCGAGCTCCTCGGCGGTGGCGTAGCAGTGATAGGCCTTGCCGTCCGCGAGCAGCTGCTCGGCCACCTCGCGGTGGCGTGCGGCGCGGCTGAACTGGTAGATGACGTCGCCATCCCAGCCGAGCTCCAGCCATTTCAGCCCGTCGAGAATGGCGCCGATAGCCGCCTCGGTGGAGCGCTCGCGGTCGGTGTCCTCGATCCGAAGCAGCATCTTGCCGCCGTGCTTCTTCGCATAGAGCCAGTTGAACAGCGCCGTGCGGGCGCCCCCGATATGGAGGAAGCCGGTCGGCGAGGGGGCGAAGCGCGTGACGACGGAATCGGTCATGAGTGGAACGGCCTATGCATTGGAGGCCGTGGTGTATAGCAGGAACGGTGCATAACTAAAGCCTGCCGGCGGACCGTTTCGGACCGGGCTGAGGGCTTGGCTCAGCCTTCCGAAACTGGCAGAAGGACCGCTGATTTCCCTACAGGATTTTCGGAATGACGACAGAACCGGTGGCGACTGAGGCGGGGCGCGATTTCATTCGTGACATCGTCCAGTCCGATCTCGATGCGGCCAAGTACAAGGAGATCGTGACCCGGTTCCCGCCGGAGCCGAACGGTTACCTGCATATCGGCCATGCCAAGTCGATTGCACTCAATTTCGGCATTGCCGAGGAGTTTCGCGGCCGCTGCAACCTGCGCTTCGACGACACCAATCCGGTCAAGGAGGAACAGGAATACATCGACTCCATCCAGGCCGACGTCCATTGGCTCGGCTTCGATTGGGGCAAGAACCTGTTCTATGCCTCGGACTATTTCGACCGCCTCTACGAATGGGCCGAGAAGCTGATCCGCGACGGTCTTGCCTATGTCGACGACCAGACCCAGGACGAAATCCGCAGCTCCCGCGGCACGCTGACCGAGCCCGGCAAGAACTCGCCGTTCCGCGATCGCATGATCGATGAGAACCTCGACCTGTTTCGCCGCATGAAGGCCGGCGAATTCCCGAACGGCGCGCGGGTGCTGCGGGCCAAGATCGACATGGCCTCGCCGAACATCAATCTGCGCGATCCCGTGATGTACCGCATCCTGCATGCGCATCATCCGCGCACCGGCGACAAATGGTGCATCTATCCGAGCTACGACTACGCGCACGGCCAGTCGGATGCGATCGAGGGCATCACCCATTCGATCTGCACGCTCGAGTTCGAAAATCACCGTCCGCTCTACGATTGGTTCATCGAGAAGCTGCCGGTGCCCTCGGAGCCGCATCAGTACGAATTCGCGCGGCTGAACCTCACCTACACTGTGCTGTCGAAGCGCGTGCTGACCCAGCTCGTGCGCGACGGCCATGTCGCGGGCTGGGACGATCCGCGCATGCCGACCATGGCAGGCCTGCGCCGCCGTGGCGTGCCGCCGGCGGCGCTACGCGAATTCGTCAAGCGCATCGGTGTAGCGAAGGCCAACAGCGTGGTCGACGTCGGCATGCTCGAATTCTGCATTCGCGAGGAGCTGAACCGCACGTCGCAGCGGCGCATGGCGGTGCTGCGGCCGCTGAAGGTCGTGATCGAGAACTATCCGGAAGGGCAGGTCGAGGAGCTCGAGGCGATCAACCATCCCGACGATCCGTCCGCCGGCACGCGAAAGATCGCGTTCTCTCGCGAGATCTATATCGAGCGCGACGACTTCATGGAGAACCCGCCGAAAAAGTTCTTCCGCCTGTCGCCGGGCAATGAGGTGCGGCTGCGCTACGCCTATTTCATCAAGTGCACCGGCGTGATCAAGAACGATGCCGGCGAGGTGATCGAGCTCCGCTGCACCTATGATCCCCTGACCAAGGGCGGCAACGCGCCCGACGGCCGCAAGGTGAAGGCGACGATGCACTGGCTGCCGGCGGCGCAGTCGGTGCCCGCGGAGATCCGAATCTACAACCAGCTGTTCTCGAACCCGAGCCCGAACGCTGCCAATTTTGCCGCCGATCTCAACCCGCAGTCGCTGGAGATCCTTCCCGATGCGCGGATCGAGGCGTCGGTTGCCGAGAGCAACGCGACCGAGCCGATGCAGTTCGAGCGGCAGGGCTACTTCGTGCGCGACAAGGATTCGACGCCGGGCAAGCCGGTATTTTCGCGGACCATCGGCCTGCGCGACACGTTTGCGAAGGAAGTCGCCAAGGGCTGAGAAAAGGCCGGCAAGGACGGAGCTGACGCATGCAGGAGGAAGCCGACGCCATCGTTTCCGCCATCATCGCGAAATGGTCCGCCGGCTTCGCAACGTTGGATGCGGCGGCGCTGTCGTCGCTGTATTCGAGAAGCGCCTTTTTCTTCGGCTCCAATCCACGGCTCTATCGGGGCAGGGATGCTGTCGCCGATTATTTCAACGGCCTGCCGCGCTGGCGTTCGCCGAGTGCGGCCTTTTCCGAAGTGCGGGCGGCTCGGGTCAGTCCGGACCTGATCAACATGGCCGCAATCGTCTCCTTCGATCTTGCCGGGGAACGTCCGGATTTTTCGGTCAAGATGAGCTGGGTCATCATTCGTGAGCAGGATGACTGGAAAATAGTCAATCACCACGCCTCCTCGCGTGCGCCGCTGATCTGACAAGCGTGGCGTGCACGGCATCGTCATTTTGGCCACGGCATCGTCATTTTGGCCAGAGAAACGAACCTCGCCCTCCCGGCGTTGTTTGGGTCCAACGAGGATCCCACCATGCAGAACATCGCAGAGCATATGGAAGTGATCGGCGCCGACGGCGTTCATATCGGCACCGTCGACCGTGTCGAGGGCAACCGCATCAAGCTGACCAGGAAGGACAGCGGCGAGGGCAGCCACAAGGGCCATCATCATTTCATCGACAAGGGGCTCGTGGCCGATGTCGAGGGCAACAAGGTCCGCCTCTCGGCCAAGGCGGCGGTGGCGGTGACGATGGAAGAGGAAAAGTAGCGGTCCTTAGGCCGGTTCCCTTTCCGTTCCGCTATTCGCATCCCCACACCTTCCGATAGCTTCCGCAGCCGTCGCGTATCGTAAGGTGTAGGAATGGCGGAGCCTTCCCGGCCACACCGCTCGCAAGGGATTGCCGGGACATGGCCTGTGGGCCGTGCCGCTTCGGCTGGCGGCCTTGTGCCGGCAGGCTTTGGCGCGTGGTCGTCGCTGGCCGAGACGTTGCGCGGATGGGCCGAGGCGGAAGCCGGCGCGGGGCGGTTGCTGCCATGGGTCCCCGTGGCCTTTGGTACCGGGATTGCTCTCTATTTTGCCGCCGACCACGAACCCGTGCTCTGGGTCGCCGCAATCACGGCGCTGGTGCTCATGGCGGGTGCCGTGCTGTTGCGGCGGAGCCGGTTGTTCGCACCCGCCATCATGATCGCTGCGATCGCCGCGGGTTTTGCGACCGCGACCTGGAAGACCGCGCGCATCGCGCACACCGTGCTCGCAAAGCCGCTCTATTCGGTGGCGCTGTCCGGCTTCGTCGAGACGCGCGATATCCGTGAGCGGACCGACCGCTTCGTGCTGCGGGTGACCGCGATGGAGGCGCCGCGCGGCGATGTCCAGCTCGAGCGTGTGCGGCTGTCGGTGCGCAAGGGCACAGCGCCGGAGGTCGGCAGCTTCGTGCAACTCAAGGCGCGCCTGATGCCGCCGCTCGCTCCCTTACGGCCCGGCAGCTATGATTTCGGGCGCGACATGTTTTTTCAGGGCATCGGCGCGTCCGGCTTTGCGATGGGCGCGATCACGGTCGCCGCAGCGCCCGAGGTCGGCGGCTTGCGGCTGCGCTATGCCGCGATGATGCAGGGCCTGCGCGATGCGATCGACGCGCGCATCCGCGCCACGCTCGACGGCGACAATCGTGCGATCGCCACCGCGCTCCTCACCGGGCGGCGCGACGCAATCACCGAGCCCGTCAACGACGCCATGTTCATCTCGGGCCTGGGGCACGTGCTGTCGATCTCCGGCTATCACATGGCAGTCGTCGCCGGCGTCGTGTTCTTCGCCCTGCGCGCGCTGCTGGCGCTGATCCCGGGATTTGCGGTGGGCTACCCGATCAAGAAATGGTCGGCCGCGGCAGCGCTCGTCGCCGCCGCGTTTTACCTGCTGTTGTCCGGCGCCGAGGTCGCGACCCAAAGATCGTTCTTCATGACGGCGGTGGTGCTGATCGCGGTGATAGTCGATCGCCGCGCCATCACTTTTCGCACGCTCGCCGTTGCCGCGATGATCGTGCTCGCGGTCGCGCCGGAGGCCCTGGTGCATCCGAGCTTCCAGATGTCGTTTGTGGCAACGCTTGGTCTGGTCGCTATGGTGCAGATCGGCATGCCGAACCTGTTGGCCTCGCCGGATCATTCCACGACTGCGCGTATCGCGCTCTGGGGTGGCCGCGAGCTCGTCATGCTGCTGATGGCCTCGCTGATCGCAGGGCTTGCGACCACGCCCTATGCAGCCTTTCATTTCCACCGCGTCACGCCCTACGGCGTGCTCGCCAATCTCGCGGCGATGCCGGTGGTTTCCGCGTTGGTGATGCCCGCCGGCCTGCTCGGCTTGATGGCAGCGCCGTTCGGGCTGGATGGCGTGTTCTGGTGGCTGATGGGGATCGGCATCGACTGGATGGTCGTTGTGACGCGCTGGGTCGCGGCATTGCCGGGCGCGGTTGGCCGCGTCACCGCGTTCGGGACCGGTCCGCTGATTGCCGCCAGCTTCGGCCTTATCGTGGTGGGCCTGTTGCGCACGCCACTGCGCTGGACGGGCGCCATCGTGCTGGCGCTTGCAATTGGCTGGGCGCTGCACGTGCGCCAGCCCGACGTTCTGATTGCAGGCGACGGCCACAGCGTCGCGGTGCGCGGCAGGGACGGCCAGCTGCACCTGATCCGAACCGGCAAGGACAATTTTCTTCTCAAGGAATGGCTTGCGGCCGATGCCGATCCGCGCAGTGTGACTGATGCGTCGCTCACCGACGGTGTCTCATGCGACGAGGCCGGCTGCGTGGCGTCACTCGCCGATGGTCGTCTGGTTGCGCTCCCGCTGCGTGTCGATGCGCTGGCGGATGATTGCAGCCGCGCCGCGCTGGTCGTGACTGCAAAGCCTGCAGCAATCGATTGCGCGGCGATGGTCGTGGATCGCGACCGCCTGAAGACACAAGGTGCCCTTGCGCTCTCGCGCGAGGGCGACGGTTTCACGTTGCAAACGGTGAAAGCAAGGGGCGCAAACCGCCCTTGGTCGCCGGCTGGGGCCGGCGATAGCGATTTCGAGCTCAACCTCGCACCGCGGCCGGCCACTCCGCGCAGCAAAGATGCTACGCCGTCGGAGGCCGACCTGCAGGCCGAGGAATGAAGACGCGTCAGCCGATCGGCAGGCGCGTCGTGGGCGTCGGGGTCGTGTGCTGTTCGACGGCGGGCTGCTCTGTCTTCTCGCCGAGCGGCTGCGTCACCGGCAACTGCAGAACCGTGGCACGCTGTCCTTCGACGAGCTGCGTCACCAGCACGTAGTTGCCGTCTGGGAATTCGATCGCATCATGATGACGATCGGGAATGTGCGGATCAACCTTGCCGAATTTGCCGACGCGCGAATTGACGGTGCGCGTCCAGATCCAGCGATTGTCGTAGCGGACGTTGTCGGCGAAGGCGAGCTCGGTGCCGGGCAGGAGGCAGACGGCAACCGAGAGATCGCGCTCCGACGCAAATCCACGCGTCGAGGTGCCGCGGAAGGTTGTCGTGACGATCGTCTCGCCGACTTGAGCGGGGCGGGTCGCAACGGCATGCAGGCTGTAGTCACACATCGAAGTGCTCCTCATGCGAGATAGCCGGTCCGCGCCCCCCGGAGGCGCAGGCCTCTATCAGAGTGGAAGCCTTCGAGTGTATCGCGTTTGTGGGCAAATCTGCGGCCCGACTGCGCGCCGCCCGATCACTTTATCTTTCCCGGCAAACCAGGAACAAAGCCTCTCGCTACTAGTCTATCTTGGTTCACACCATTCACTCGCACGAGTTTTCATCAGCGGCCGGCAGGAGCGGAGTACCCCGAAGAAGGACAGCTCGCCCTGCGGCGCAGGTGCGATCGCATTGTTGGCGTTGCGGCATGGCGCACTGGTCGCCGCGTGCTCCGTCTTGCGGACGGAATGGTGGTGTTGCGCTGCGTCGCTCGTGGATGTCGAGCGATCAAGGCCGCCGAGATCACGCTCAAAATCTCTATCGCCGGGCTGTTTCCCTGCATCATAAACAGCGCCTTCGCGCCTGCGGTGCTCGAGGATCTAGCTCTGCGCAGGCGCGTGACAATCGCGTGGAGAAACGAAAACGCCGTCGTCGCGGAGCGGACAATCCATCCGCGCCGTCTTGTCGATCGATCACCGGCCGGCCGCCGGAGAGGGCAGTCAGTACTTCCGGTACAGGCCGATCAGCTTGCCCTGAATCTTCACCCGGTTCGGCGGCAGGATGCGCACCTCATAGGCGGTGTTGGCGGGCTCCAGCGCGATCGACGCGCCGCGGCGGCGGAAGCGCTTCAGCGTCGCTTCCTCGTCGTCGATCAGTGCCACGACGATGTCGCCGGTATCGGCAGTCTCGTTACGCTGGATCAGCGCCATGTCGCCATCCAGGATCCCGGCGTCGACCATCGAGTCGCCGCGTACTTCGAGCGCGTAGTGCTCGCCCGAGCCGAGCATGTCCGGAGGGACGCTGATGGTGTGGCTGCGGGTCTGTAAGGCCTCGATCGGCGTGCCGGCCGCGATCCGTCCCATCACGGGCACGGCGACCGGACGCTCGCCGTCGTCAACCGGAGCGCTTGTGCTTCGTACCTTGCCGAGATTGCCTTCGATGACGCTCGGCGTGAAGCCGCGGCGGCCGGCACCTGCGGCCTGAAGTTCGGGCAGCTTGATGACCTCGATGGCGCGCGCGCGGTTGGGTAGGCGGCGGATGAAGCCGCGCTCTTCCAGCGCGGTGATCAGGCGGTGGATGCCCGACTTCGAGCGCAGATCGAGCGCGTCCTTCATTTCGTCGAAGGAGGGCGGCACGCCGCTTTCCTTGAGGCGCTCACTGATGAACCGCAGAAGCTCGTATTGTTTGCGCGTTAACATCTTGACCAAGTCCCCCGGTTGACGTCGTTCGATTCCGAGACGCAAGATTCAGCAGAACCCGCTAGATGCTCGAAACAAATCATGAACGGACACTATATGTTCGATATGTGTTCCGCAACCACTTAATTTTGTGTGAACGCCGCCAAGGTTCGCGCCACGGACGAATCAGATTGCGTTCACACGGGAAGCCGCAACACCTCGCAAGGCGTGCCTGCTTCGGCTTTCGGTGCGAACGGCGCCCGCACGAGAAGTCCCTGTGCCATAGCGAGATTCGCAAGCAGCGAGGAGTCCTGGTGGTTGACGGGAACGGCCACGAGCGTGCCGTCCTCGCGCTCCTCGAGCCGGGCGCGCAAGTAATCCTCGCGGACGTCGTTAGGCCCGACGTCGCGCCCGAGCACGGCGCGCTCGCGGCGGTGATGAACGCGAGAGCGGCCAGCAAGAGCGCGAATCAAGGGCACCATGAACAGGAAGCCGCAGACATAGGACGAGACCGGATTGCCGGGCAGGCCGATCACCCGCATCGCGCCGAGATGGCCGTGCATCATCGGCTTGCCTGGCCGCATCGCGATTTTCCAGAACGCCATCTCGAAGCCTTCGGCTTGAAGCGCCGGCCTGACCAGATCGTGGTCACCGACAGAAGCCCCGCCGGTCGTGATCAGGATGTCGGCGCCGCTCTCGCGGGCCCGGCGGATGCCGGCGGTGGTCGCCGCAACGGTATCGGCGGCAATGCCGAGATCGATCGTTTCTGCGCCCTCGGCCCGCGCCAGCGCGTGCAGGGCGTAGCCGTTGGAAAAAACGATCTGGCCCGCGGCCGGCGTCGAGCCCGGCATCACCAGCTCGTCGCCGGTCGCGAGAAGCGCGACCCTTGGCCGGCGGCGGACGGCAAGCTCCGGATGGTTCATGCCGGCGGCCAGTGAGAGGTCGCGTTCGGTCAGCCTGGCTCCCTGTCGCAGGAGCACGTCGCCCTCGCGGAAGTCGACGCCGGCGGGACGGATGTGCCGTCCGGCGATCGCTGCCTCCTTGATCGTGACGCGCTTGCCGTCAGCGACCGTGTCCTCCTGAATCACCACCGCATCCGCGCCGTCGGGCACCACGCCGCCGGTGAATATCCGCACCGCCTCTCCAGGGCCAACCGATCCCGCGAACGGCCGCCCGGCCGCGACCTCGCCGATCACGGTGAGCTCTGCGCCTGCCGCTGCCGCATCGGCCGCGCGCACCGCATAGCCGTCCATCGCCGACATCGCCTGCGGCGGCTGCGTACGCCGCGCCGCGACGTCGTGCGCCAGCACGCGATGGTAGGCCGCATCCAGCGCGACCATCTCCTCCGCCACGGGCGCGACGCCCGCAAGCACCGCGGCAAGCGCGTCGGACACCGGCATCAGGGCCACGGGCAAAACTCCTGCTGGGAGAATAATAATGACAGGTCGCGTTGCGTTCTAGCCGAGTGCGCGCATCGAGGCAAAAGGAGGGGGATCCGGAGGCGGAGACGAATTATCCCTCCGGCAGCAGAGGCCGAGGTGCCCTTTGGGACAATATCGTGCCGTCCCGCTTCGGGCTCAGACTTGTTGAGCGCCACTGCATGAAGGCGCGTCAGGAGACGTCCGGGAGAACCCTGATGGCAGAGACTTCAAAGCTGTCGGTTGAAAAGGCGCTCGAGAAGCTGCGCGGCGATGAGCCGCCGAAATCGAGGAGCGCAAAGCTTGACGAGGAGATCGAAGCGCTCAAGGAGAAGACGAACCGGATGCGCGCACAACGGCAGCGTCTCGATCGGCCCCAACCCAAGCGCAGTTGAGTGTGCTTACCTTGGTCGCCGCGCGATCGTCTCGATGACGAAAAAGACCGGAATGACGGTGGCCAGACATGCCACTGCGACGACCAGGCTCACGGCTAGCATCAGGTGGCTCCCGTTTTATTGTCCGGATCGACGTCCGGCGCCTTCAGGCTGTGATCCGTCTCGGGCAGGGGATCACCCTGCGATTTGAGATCCGCCGCCTTGCTGACCAGCTTGGCGGAGAGCTGTGAGTTCGACGTTGACTTGGCGAACTTGAGAAGGATGGAGGCTTGCTTGTTGAAGTAGGTCTTGCCCAACACGATCACGCGTCCGTTGTAGAGAATCCCAACGGGCATATGACTCTCGACGCGCTGATCCGTTCCGGGAACTCTGTACAAAAATACACAGAGTGAGTTGGTTCCACATTTTACTCGAAAAGTTCCTCGAGGCGCATGGAACCGAGTTCTGAGCTACCGCGGCAATATGGGCGTTCTTTTCACAGTCCCAGGGCCTTCAGCGCCTCACTGACGTCGCGAGGCGACGTCACGTGAACTGCGGTCAGCCCTCGTGCCCGCGCGCCTTCGACGTTTTCCGCGAGATCGTCGAAGAACACGATTCGCTGCGCCGGTACGCCGATCGCGGCAACGACATGGTCGAAGGCTTCCGCATCGGGTTTGCGCAGGCCGATGCTGGAGGACAGATAGAGCTCGCGGAAATGGCCAAGCAGGTCGGCATACTCCTTCGAGAAATATTCCACATGCGGCCGATTGGTGTTGGAGAAAACGTAGAGCGGCATGTGCTTCGCGGCACGCGGCAACAGGTTTGCGATGTCGGGCATCTCGCCCGCGAAGATCGCATTCCACCCCTCCAGGAACTGAGCGTCGGAGATTTCGATCTCGAGCGAGCGCCGCAGCGAGTCGAAATAGGCCTCGTCGCTGATCTTGCCGACCTCGTGCAGCCGATAGGCTTCGCTGTCCCGCACATAGCGCGCGACGATGGCCTGCGGTTCGCAGCCGGCATGTCCCGCCCAGCAGGCAATCGCCTTGGAGAAGTCGATGTCGAGCACCACGCGACCGAGATCGAACAGAAGCGCATCCGCGCAGCCGGGAGAGAGGAGGGAGGTCATTGCATCCTTTCAGTAGCGGTAGGGCTCGATATCCAGCAGTGGAAACGCGCTGAATACGTTTGGTGCGTTGGTAGCGGTCGCCGCATGCAGGCACGATGCGTTCACCTCGGCAAACGAAGTGGACCCGAGCAGCCCGAGACAGCGCAGCACTTCGTCTTCCAGCAGCTCCAGCATCCGCGTGATACCGGCTTCGCCGGCCGCGGCCAGGGCCCAGCACTGCAGGCGCCCGATGCCGACGATATCTGCGCCCATGGCGATCGCCTTGACGATATCGGTGCCGCGACAGAAGCCGCCATCGACCATGATCTTCGCGCGACCCTTCACGGCATCGACGATCTCCGGCAGCACATGCATGGTGCCACGGCCGTGATCGAGCTGGCGGCCGCCATGGTTGGAGACGTAGATCCATTCGACGCCATGGTCGAGCGCGATCAGCGCATCCTCGGCCGTCGCGATGCCTTTGATGATGAGCGGGATCTTGAACTTGTCCTTGATCAGCTTCACCGTCCGCCACTCCAGGCCCTTCTGGTAGTCGCCGCCGGTGGCGCGCAGCCGGCTCTCGCGAACATAGCGCTTGGCGATGTCGCGTTCGCGACGGCTGTAATGGGCGGTGTCGACCGTCAGGCAGAATGCGGCGTAGGAATTTTTCACCGCGCGGGCGACGACATCCTCGACGAAGGCGTCATCGCCACGGACATAGAGCTGATAGAAGCGGAGCGCATCGGGAGCTGCTTCCGCGGTCTTCTCGAGGCCCGGGTCCGACACCGAGCTCAGCATATGCGCCGCGCCGAAGGCGCCGGCACCGCGTGCAACCGAGGCTGCACCGTGCGGATCGAAGATTTCGAGCGCGCCGACCGGCGCCAGCACGACCGGCAGGCGCATCTTGCGGCCGAACTGCTCGACGGAACCGTCGACGCTGCGCATGTCGCGCAGCACCCGCGGGCGGAAGGCGATCTCGTCCAACGCCATGCGGTTGCGGCGCATCGTGGTCTCGGTCTCGGCGGCGCCGATGATATAGTCCCAGGCATTCTGGTTGAGGTTGGAGCGTGCCTTGCGGATGAATTCGTGCAGGTTCTGGAACGGCTCGTCGCTGGCGCCGAGTTCGACGTTTCGTTGGGGACGGATGCGGGGCGCTTCGTTCATTGTTATCCTCCCGAGAATTTGAAGCCGTATTCCATCGCCTAACCGGTTCGGCGCGCCAAAACCATCCCAAAATCGCATAGCTTGAACGCGTGGCCGGACGGGGCGATTCCCGCCCGGCGCGAAACCGGCCGGCGCACGTTGCCAAAAGTTTAGGCTGGGACGAAGCGATTCTTGCCGGATGCGAGCCCGACGTGGCGGACCGGCCTTGAAGAAAACAGAATGGTATTGTGAGACACGGGCTGGATCGCCATTTGCATGGCGGCTCCCAACCGCCAGCGAAAAGGCCAATCAATCCATGCGGAAAACCCTGCTGTTCCCCCTCGGCGCGCTGACCGGCGCGTGTTTGACTCTGCTGGCGACCTCTCCGCAAGGCGGGCACTGGGTGGCAAGAGCGGCGGCGGGCGCGGATGATGCCTATTCGCAACTGAACCTGTTCGGCGAGGTGTTCGAGCGGGTCAAGGCCAGCTACGTCGAGAAGCCCGACAACGCCAAGCTGATCGAGGGTGCCATCAACGGCATGGTGACCTCGCTCGATCCGCATTCGCGCTACATGAACGACAAGGCCTGGACCGAGATGCAGGAGACCACCTCCGGCGAATTCGGCGGGCTCGGCATCGAGGTCACGATGGAGGACGGCCTCGTCAAGGTCGTGGCGCCCATCGACGACACGCCGGCTTCCAAGGCCGGCCTCTTGTCCGGCGACCTCATCAGCAAGATCGATGGCGAGGCGGTGCTGGGCATGACGCTCGAGCAGGCCGTCAACAAGATGAAGGGTCCGGTCGACACCAAGACCAAGCTCACCATCGTGCGCAAGGGCGCCGACGCTCCGCTCGACGTTGCAATCACGCGCGAGATCATCCATGTGCGCCCGGTCCGGTTCCATACCGAGGGCGGTGATATCGGCTATATCCGCGTCACCTCGTTTAACGAGCAGACCACCGACGGCTTGCGCAAGGCGATCGCGTCGATCTCCAAGGATATCCCGCAGGAGAAGCTCGCAGGCTACGTCGTCGATCTCCGTAACAATCCGGGCGGGCTGCTCGACCAGGCGGTCTCGGTGTCGAGCGCCTTCCTCGCCCGCGGCGAGGTGGTATCGACCCGCGGCCGGAACCCGGAAGAGACCCAGCGCTTCACCGCGCATGGCGGCGACCTCACCAAGGGCAAGCCGCTGGTCGTGCTGATCAACGGCGGCTCGGCTTCCGCGTCCGAGATCGTGGCCGGCGCGCTGCATGACCACAAGCGTGCCACGCTGATCGGCACGCGATCGTTCGGCAAGGGCTCGGTTCAGACGATCATTCCGCTTGGCTCGGGCAGCGGCGCGCTGGCGCTGACCACCGCGCGCTACTACACCCCGTCGGGTCGCTCGATCCAGGCGCAGGGCATCGCGCCCGACATCGAGATCCTTCAGGACATCCCGCCGGAGCTGAAGGGCCGTGTCGACACGATGGCTGAATCCCAGATGCGCGGCCATCTCTCCGCAGCCGACGGCAGCGAGCAGACCGGCTCACAATCCTACGTTCCGCCGGAGGAGAAGGACGACAAGGCGCTGCACGCTGCCTTCGATTTCCTACACGGCGTGACCGTGAATGCGGCAGCCGCGAAGCCGGCCCAAAAGGCGGCGGTGCCGAACTAGGCTGCCGTCGTAGGGTGGGTCAGCCGTAGGCGTAATCCACCACTTCTCAAGGCTTGGAAAGCAAAGAGGTGGGTTGCGCTCCGCTAATCCACCCTGCGAATTGCGATGCGAAGGCCTGGCGCCTAGCCAGCCTCCCTGCGGCGGCTTTCGTGGCCGGTCCTCTCGGCAAGACGGCTGCGGTGGAGCGTGAACAGCTCCTGGACCTTGTCGGCCGGCTTCGCTGCACTGAACAGATAGCCCTGCATCTCGCTACAGCCGAGCGAGCGGAGCAAGCGCTGCTGCTCCTCGGTCTCCACGCCCTCCGCGGTCGTGGTCATTCGCCGCGCTGCGGCGAGGCCGACCACGGCCTGCACGATGCTGGAGGAGCCGTCGGGTCCCGCAATGTCCTCGACGAAGCAGCGGTCGATCTTGATCTTGTCGAAGGGGAAGCGGTGCAGGTAGCTCAGCGACGAGTAGCCGGTGCCGAAATCGTCGAGCGCGATGCGCACGCCGATGGCGCGAAGCTGATGCAGGATGGCGAGCGCGGTGTCGTCGTCGCGGATCAGCACGGCCTCAGTGATCTCGAGCTCGAGCCGGCTTGCCGGCAGGTTGGAGGCGGCGAGCGCCGCCATGATCTTCAGCGCCAGCGTGCCGCTCTTGAACTGCACGGGTGAGACGTTGACCGCGAGGCGGATGTCATCCGGCCAGGTTGCGGCGTCCCGGCAGGCCGTCGCGAGTACCCACTCGCCGATCTCGTTGATGAGGCCCGTATCCTCCGCGATCGGGATGAATTCGGCGGGCGAAACCATGCCGCGCTCCGGGTGGCGCCAGCGCACCAGGGCCTCGCAGCCCGTGATGGTGTCGTCCTTCAGGCTGAGGCAGGGCTGATAGAAGACTTCGAGGCCGCCATGGGCAATGGCATGCCTGAGATCGGTCTCGAGCTGCCGCCGCTCGCGGACTTTGGCATCCATCTCTGGTTCGAAGAAGCGGTAGGTGTGGCGTCCGGCGGCCTTGGCTGCATACATCGCCAGATCCGCATTCTTCAGGATCTGATCGAGCTCGGTGCCATGGTCCGGCGCCAGCGCTATGCCGATCGAGGCGTCGGTGGTGAGATGGTGGCCCATGCAGTCGAACGGCTCGCGGATGGCGGCGAACACCCGTGCCACAAGATCGGTGACGTGGTCGGGCGAGCTCACGGCGCTCTGCACGATCGCGAATTCGTCCCCGCCGAGGCGGGCGACGAATTCGGTCTCGCCGGCGCAGCGGTTCAGATGCGCGGCGATCGATTTCAGCAACTCGTCGCCGACGAGATGGCCGAGTGCGTCGTTGACACTCTTGAATTCGTCGATGTCGATGTAATGCACGGCGATGTGCTCGCCGTCGGCGATAGCTTCCAAGGCGCCCCGCAAATGCTCGTGGAACATGGTGCGGTTGGGCAGGTCGGTCAACGCATCGTAATGCGCAAGATGGGTGATGCGCTCCTCGGTACGGCGGCGCTCGGTGATGTCTTCATGCGTCGCAACCCAGCCGCCATCGGCGAGTGGCTCGTTGACGATCTGGATCGAGCGGCCGTCGGAGGTGTCGATGACCATGGAGTTGCGGATGTGGACGTCGCGCAGCACGCGCGCGACATAGCGGTCGACATCGCCGGCGAAAGAGCCGGTCGCCTTGCGGTGCGCGATGATGTCGTGGAAGCTGCAACCGGGTTTCACGACGTCGGCCGAGAGTCCGTACATCTCGAGATAGCGCTGGTTGCAGACGATCAGCCGTCGCGAGTCGTCGAACAGCAGGAGCCCCTGGGTCATGTTGTTGACGGCGCGGTCGAGCCGCTGCTTCTCCAGCGTCAGCCGTTCCCGTGAAAGGCGGTGCTGTGCGGAAAGCTTGCGAACCACCGCAATCAGCAGCCCGGCGATGGCGAGCGCCGAGGCGATGGCGATCGAGATCAGGAATCCGATCTGCTCGCGCCAGTCCGCGAGCGCCGCCGTTCTCGTGTTGGTGGCGACCATGACGATCGGGAAGTGGGGCAGGGCGTGTGACGAGATCAGGCGGTCGTCACCGTCGACCGTACTCGTGAAGCGCCCGGTGAAGTGATCGAGGTCGAATATCTTCCGCTGGGCATCCGGCCCCGATTTGAAATTCCGTCCTATTGCGTCCTCGATATGAGGGTAGCGGGCGAGCAGCGTGCCGTCGCGATGAAGCATCGAGATCGTCGCGCCTTCGCCAAGCGCGACGGAGGCGAAGAATGTCTCGAAACTGGCGGGCTCGATGCCGCGCCCGACCACGCCCAGGAACTCGCCGTTCGGGCCGGTGACCTTGCGGAGGATCAGGATCGTCCAAACGCCCGAGACGCGGCTGTGGACTGGCTGGACGAGCGTGTCCGGCGAGCTCGGATCGAATTTGAGGGTTCGGAAATAGGCACGGTCGTTGACGTTGACTTTCGGAGGCGGCCAGACGAGCGACGAATTGATCAGCTCGCCGTCGGCGTCGAAGATGTTGACGCCGCCGACATAGGACAGCGCCTCCATCTTGGAGCGAAGCGTCCGGTGGACGTCCTGCGTGGACAGGCGGCGTCGATAGTCTTCGACGCTTGCGATGCCGCTGGCACGCATATTCGTAATCAGGTCTTTCTGTATGACCTCGAAGTCCTGAAGCTGCTGGTCGAAATGGTGCGCGAGGAGTAGCGCCGCGTTGTCCAGCTCGCGCGCGCTGTTGCGCAGTGCGCGCTCGCGGAAATTCTGAGCCATCAGCGTCGCGCCGATCGCGATCGC
This sequence comes from Bradyrhizobium ingae, assembly GCF_055791185.1. Classification (NCBI taxonomy): domain Bacteria; kingdom Pseudomonadati; phylum Pseudomonadota; class Alphaproteobacteria; order Hyphomicrobiales; family Nitrobacteraceae; genus Bradyrhizobium; species Bradyrhizobium ingae. The sequence continues at coordinate 385,238 of NZ_JBVUBB010000004.1, read as the reverse complement.
CGCAATCAGCAGCATGCCGCCCACCACCAGCCAGCGGATCGGCCCGCTGCGGATCAGTGCCGTTTGCTCGAGGAGGCGACTGCCGAATCCCGTCATGATCTGAAACGCTGCCGTGCACACGCCAGGATCAGTTCTTGAGCCCGGAAACATCCGTTGGTTTACGGGAACGATGTGGAAGCGACGTTAGGAATCCCGGTTAATGAAGGGTAAATCGAGCCTGCAATCCGTGACACGCGTGTGATGAGCAGGCCAGCACTTATTGCCGGTACGGTGCATATGACCGGTCAGTTCTTGCCGGTCGCGGCTGCATCAACGAAGACTTAACCATCTAACGTGCTGGCGACGCTCACGCGCGCCGTGGCACGTGGTTTGCGAGTTGTCCCGTCATCGCCCCGAGAGCACAGGACAACAGGATCATGAAGACAGTGTTGCAGAAGTTCATTGCCGACGAGTCCGGCGCCACCGCGATCGAATACGGCCTAATCGCCGCCGGCATCGCGCTTGCCATCATCACCGTCATCAACGGGCTCGGCAGCAAGCTCAACAGCAAGTTCGGATCGATCAGCGCCTCGCTGCGCTGATCGTCCGTGTTCCGTTCCGCAACACCGGCGCTGCCACGATCAGCGCCGCGACGATGTTCGCGGCGGCGCTGATCAAGATCGGCAGCGTGTAGCTGTGCGTGACGTCATAGGCGAAGCCAGCGGCGCTCGGTCCGATCAGCGTGCCGAACGCGACGCTGGTGTAGAGAACGCCGATGATGCCGCTGACGTTGCGCCCGCCGAAATGGTCCATCACCACCGCGGGGAGCACCGCGACCCAGCCGCCATAGAACACACCATAGATGAAGGCGAAACCAGCGAGTGCGAGGACGCTCGCCGAGAACGCCCAGACCGCCATGGCGAGTGCCATGCCGAGCAGGACCATGATCAGCGACCGGTCGCGGCCGATCCGGTCGGCAAGCCCGCCGAGCAGGAAACGCCCGGCGGTGCTGCCGACGCCGATCGTGCCGAGCAGCAGCACGGCGGACGAAGTCGCAACGCCGTGATCGCGTGCGTAGGGCACGAGGTGCACGAAGGGGACGAAAGCGCCGAACGAGCAGACCAGGCACGACAGATAGAGGCCGACGAACCGCGCCGAGCGTATAGCCTCCTGCACCGGCGTTCCCGCGCCCGCGATCGTGCGTGCGGCCTCAGGCGGATCGCCGTCCGGGCCTACGCCGCGGTCGCGCGGATCGTTCTCGAGCAGCAATGAAATCCCGCCGCCCAGCACGACGGCGACCGCGGCCAGCATCAGATAGGCCCCGCGCCAGCCGAAACTCGCGATCAGCAGCGACGCGATCGGCGGCATCGCCAGCGTGCCGAGCCCGATGCCGCTGACGGCCAGTCCGGAGGCAAAGCCGCGGCGCTTGACGAACCAGCGCTGCACCGCGCCGATCGCGGGGACGTAGGCGCAGCCGACGCCGAGGCCAATTCCGAGTCCGTAGGCGATGTAGACCTCGGTGAGGGAGCGCGCCGCGCTTGCAGCCGCAAGGCCTGCGGCGACCACAATCATGCCCGTCACAGCCAAAGGACGCGCGCCAAAGCGGTCGGCGAGCGGACCGCTGAGGACTCCGAGCGCGAAATACAGAAAGCCCGCGATCGAGAACACCAGCGAAACCGAGCCGCGCGAGGCGCCGAAGTCGCGCTGGAGCGGTTCCAGGAACGCGCTGAACGTGTAGGCGGAACCGAAGCCGACGAATGTCACCGCGAAGGCCGCAGCGACGACGAGCCAGCCGTGGAAGATGCGCGGGCGGGTGAAGGTCGTTGTTCCGGTTGTCATCTCGGCCTCCGTGGTCTGGACGCTATGACACGGTTAAACGATTTATATCGGTGTCGGTTGCCGCACACCAGTAAAAATGATTTATTGGTGTGTATGTCGAAGCAATCCCGGAAATTCAAGGTTCCCGACGAGCTGGCAAATCTCTACGACTTTGCCAATTCGCTCGACGTCCGCCACTTCGTGCATTTCGGCGTGCAGCATCCGCAGAGCGACGCGCTTTCCGGCCCGAAGGCGCTTGGGGAGTGGTTGGCGGAGCACGGCATGGGCGAGGGCGACGCGAAGATCACGCCGGCGATGTTCCAGACCGCGCTGCGGCTGCGCGGGGCGCTGCGCGCCTATCTGCAATGCGAGCCGGCCGAGCGGCGCAGGAACAGGGATGTCCTTGGCGCGCTCGATGTCGGGCTCGAACCGTTTCCGTTACGGGTCGAGGCACGTGCGGGCCGCGGCGCAACGCTCGCAGCGGTCCGTCAGGATGCTCTCGCTGGCCTGTCGGCCATCGCCATCGAGTTTCACGACGGCACGCTTGCGGGTACGCTGGACCGGCTGAAGATGTGCGCGTCGGAAGAATGCCGCCGGGTGTTCTACGACCGGTCGAAACCGTCGACGCGGCGCTGGTGCATGTCGACGCTATGCGGCAACCGGATGAAGACACGTGCCTATCGTGAGCGCCGGCGCGAGGCCCGGTAGTGCGGGCGAGATTGCGTGTGGCAGGCCGTTCGGGGAACACCTCTCCTACGGGAGAAGTGGATTCAGCCAAAACTCATTTCCGCTTTGGTACTGGGCGCGCGCTTAGGCGCGGTAGTGGCCGGACTTGCCGCCCTTCTTCTCGACGAGATGGATGGCCTCGATGCGCACGCCACGCTCCACCGCCTTGATCATGTCGTAGATCGTGAGGCAGGCAACCGACACGGCGGTCAGCGCCTCCATCTCGACGCCGGTCGGACCTGTGACCTTCACGGCGGCACGGACGAGGCAGCCCGGCAGCTTGTCGTCAGGCTCGATGTCGACGGTCACCTTCGACAGCGCGAGAGGATGGCAGAGTGGGATCAGCTCCGAGGTGCGCTTGGCAGCCATGATGCCGGCGATGCGGGCGGTCCCCAGCACATCACCCTTCTTGGCGTTGCCGGAGCGGATCAGGTCGAGCGTCGCTCTGGTCATGACGACGCATCCCTCTGCGACCGCCAGCCGCTCCGTCGCAGGCTTCTCCGACACGTCCACCATTCGCGCCTCGCCGGAGGCGCCGATATGGGTGAGGACGGATTTTGCCTTGGCCTCGGTCTTGGCTTTGGTCTTGGACGGTGAACGCGCCATCTCAGCGCGTGCCCGTGGCGCGCGGGGTCTCGCGCGACAGCAGCGCGCGGGTGGCAGCCGTCACGTCGGCCTGCCGCATCAGGCTTTCGCCGACGAGGAAGGTCGACATGCCCACGCGCTCGAGGCGGACAAGGTCGGCTGGCGTAAAGATGCCGCTTTCGCCGACCATCAGCCGTTCCCGCGGGATCAGCGGCGCCAGCGCCTCGCTGGTCGCAAGCGTGGTTTCGAAGGTCCGCAAATTGCGATTGTTGACCCCGATCATCGGCGAGCGCAGTTTCAGCGCGCGGTCGAGCTCGCTCGCGTCATGGATTTCGATCAGGACGTCCATGCCGAGGGACAGTGCGGCGTCCTCGATATCTTTTGCGTCTGCATTGTCGAGCGCGGCCATGATGATCAGGATGCAATCGGCACCATGGGCGCGGGCCTCGACCACCTGATAGGTGTCGAACATGAAATCCTTGCGCAGCACCGGCAGCGACGTAGCCGCGCGCGCCGCGACCATGAAGTCGAGATGACCCTGGAAGGAGGGCGTATCCGTCAATACTGACAGGCAAGCCGCGCCGCCGGTCTCGTAGGCCTTCGCGAGCAGCGGCGGGTCGAAATCCGGACGGATCAGGCCCTTGGAGGGGGACGCCTTCTTGACCTCGGCGATCAATGCATACTCGCCATTGGCGAGCTTGTTGCGGATCGCGCGCAGAAAACCGCGCGGCGCGGGGGCGACCTTGGCCTTGGCTTCCAACGCGGCTAGCGGCTGTGCGCGCTTGGCCGATGCGATCTCCTCGCGCTTATACGCCTCGATCTTGGTCAGGATGTCCGACATGCAAGGCTCAGCTGTTGGAGACCGCGATGAGGTGCTTCAGCCGCGCCGACGCCGCGCCGCTGTCGATCGACTTGGCGCCGAGCGCCACACCTTCCTTGATGTCCTTGGCGTGTCCGGCCACCACCAGCGCGGCCGCCGCGTTGACCAGGGCGACATCGCGATAGGCGCTGGGCTTGCCGTCGAGCACGCTTTGCAGCGCGATCGCGTTGGCATCGGCATCGCCGCCTTTCAAGCCGACCGCTTCGCAGCGCGGAAGACCCGCGTCCTCGGGGGTGATCTCAAAGGTCTTGATCTCGCCCTTGTGCAGCGAGCTGACGAAGGTCGGGCCGGTGAGGGTGATCTCGTCGAGCCCGTCGGAGCCGTGCACGACCCAGACCGAGTCGGAGCCGAGATTCTTCAGCACCTGCGCCAGCGGCTGCACCCATTGCCGGGAGAACACGCCGACCATCTGCCGCTTCACGCCGGCCGGGTTGGACAGCGGTCCGAGCAGGTTGAAGATGGTGCGGGTGGCGAGCTCGACGCGGGTCGGGCCGACGTTCTTCATCGCGGGATGATGCGCTGGTGCGAACATGAAGCCGATGCCGCATTCGCGCACGCATCGGCCGACATCCTCGGGCTTGAGATCGATCTTCACACCGAGCGAGGCCAGCACGTCGGCTGCTCCCGAACGCGACGACAGTGCGCGGTTGCCGTGCTTTGCGACCGGCACGCCGGCGCCCGAGACGATGAAGGACGCGCAGGTCGAGACGTTGACCGAGCCGGAGCCGTCGCCGCCGGTGCCGACGATGTCGACGGCATCGGCCGGTGCGTCCACGCACAGCATCTTGGAGCGCATCGCCGAGACCGCGCCGGTGATCTCGTCCACGGTCTCGCCGCGCACGCGCAGCGCCATCAGAAGCCCGCCCATCTGCGAGGGCGTGGCCTCGCCGGACATCATGGCATCGAAGGCGGAGGCGGCTTCGTCACGCGACAGGCTGGCGCCGGTCGCCACTTTTCCAATGATCGATTTCAGGTCGTCCATCGCGTGCTTTCAACTGATTACTGGTTCGCGCCCGTCACCTGCGCGAAGGCGGCCTGATTAATGGTGGTTCCGATGTCGGTTTCAAGCTTGTTGACGTAGGACGCGACCTGCTCGTCCGTCAGCGAACGGTCAAGGGCCTCCTTCAACTTGGCGATCCCCTCGGAAGCAAGATCGACCGGTGGATCGACGATGTCGGTCAGGCGGAAGATGATGACCTCGCCGCCCGTACCCGGGGTCTGGCCGGCGCCGTCCTTGGCGGTCCGGAATGCGGCCGCGACCAGGCTCGACGGCACGCCAGCAGGCGAGTCCTCGCGCTTGAAGCCTTTGGCGGTCTCGACCTTCGCGTTGATGGCAGCGGCCTCGTCAGCGAGCTTGCCGCCCTGTTCGAGCTTCTGCACGATCTCGGTGGCCTTGGCGCGCAGCTTGGTCGTGATCTGGTCCTGACGCCAGCGCGCCTCGACCTGGTCGCGAACCTCGTCGAGGTTGCGCTCGCGCGACGGCGTGATGCCGAGCACGTCGTACCAGACATAGCCGCCGCGGAAGGATATCGGATCATTGTCGACGCCGACATCGCTGTTGAAGGCCTGCGACACCACGTCGAGCCCTTGCGGAATGTTGGCGACCGGCTGGCCGCTGGGCGTCCGGCCGGAGCGGTCGACGGCCTCGATGGTCACGGCAGCGAGCCCGAGCTTCTGCGCCGCGTCGATGACGCTGGAGCCGCCGCCGCGCTCATCTTCCATCTTGTCGCGCAATTCGGCGACCTTGGTGCGGGCGCGCTCGGCCGCGATCTCGCGTTTGATGTCGGCGGCGACGTTGGCGTAGTTCGCCTCCGCGCCCGGCTCGATCTTGTCGACCTTGACAAGCGCCACGCCGAAGCGGCCCTGCACGGGCTGGCTGATCTCGCCTGCGGGCAGCGCGAAGGCCGCGTCAGCCACGGCCGGATCGAGGATCGCGGATTTCGTGACGAGGCCGAGATCGGCGTCCGCCGCATTGAGCCCGCGCTCCTTGGCAAGGTCCTCGAACGACGTTCCGCCGGCGAGCCGGGTGCGCGCAGCCTGCGCCTCCTCGACCGTCGGGAACACGAGTTGATGCACCTGGCGCTTCTCCGGCGTGCTGAGCCGGTCCTTGCGCTGCTCGAACACCTTCTTGGCGTCGTCGTCGGAGACGTCGGTCCATTTGCCGATCTCCTCCGGCGAGATCACGACAAAGGAGATCTTGCGGAATTCGGGCGCGCGGAACTGGACCTTGTGGTCCTCGAAATAGGCGGCGAGGGCCTCGGGCGAGGGCGGATCGATCGTGCCGGCCTGCGCGGCGTCGAGCTTGACGAATTCGATGGAGCGCTGCTCGTTCTGGTAGCGGCTCAGCGCGTCGATCATGGTCTTGGACGGATCGAGGCCCGCACCGATCGTGCCGGTGATCTGCCGGCGCAGCGAGACCTTGCGTTGCTCGGCGACATAGCGCTGCTCGGTATAGCCGAAATTGCGGATCATGGCCTGGAAGCGCTGCGCATCGAAATTGCCGGCGGCGCCCTTGAAGTTCGGGTCGTTCATGATCATGCGGCGGATCTCGTCGTCCGACACGCCGAGCCCGAGCCGGCGGGCCTCTTCATCGAGGGCAGCTTCCGCGATGGTCTGCTGGAGCACCTGGCGGTCAAGGCCGAAGGCGCGCGCCTGGTCAGGCGTCAGGGGGCGGCCGAACTGGCGGCCGATCTGCTGCATGCGGTCGGTGTAGATCTGGCGGAATTCATTCAGCGAAATCTCGGTGTGGCCGACCTTGGCCACCGTGGACTGTCCGAAGCCGCGGAAAATGTCGGCGATGCCCCAAATGCCGAAACTGATGATCAATACGCCCATCACCACGGCCATAATCGTCTTGCCGAGCCAGTTTGATGAGGCCTTACGCATTCCTCGAAGCATTGCGTCCAACTTGTTTTGGCAGGAGGGAACCGGGCGCGCCTTAAAGCAGATTCCGCAAAAGCGCATCACCGAATTGATATGGCATCATAAAGTGGCGGCTTTCCCCCCGCAACCTGCCGCTCCCTTAAGCTGTGTTAACAGGGTCGGATCTCTGGAACTGGGACGCCCGGTCTGCTAGCGCATTCCGAACCTCATTTCGCTGGAATTTGGACATGACAGACGCCATCCGACCGCTGATCGCTGGAAACTGGAAGATGAATGGCCTGAAGGCCTCCGCTGCCGAATTCGACGCCATGCTTACGGGCGCGGCAGAGGTTGCCGCCAAAGCTGATCTCCTGGTGTGTCCGCCGGCGACGCTGATCGCGGCCTTTGCGGCGAAGGCACCCGGCAAGACGGTCTCCGTCGGCGCCCAGGATTGCCACACCAAGGCCTCCGGCGCCCATACCGGGGATATCGCGGCGGAAATGCTGGTGGATGCGGGCGCTTCCGCCATCATCGTCGGCCATTCCGAGCGCCGCGCCGACCACGGCGAGAGCGATGATCTGGTGCGGCAGAAGGCCGAGGCTGCCTGGCGGGCAGGGGCGATCGCGATCGTCTGCGTCGGCGAGACCCAAGGCCAGCGTGACGCCGGCCAGACCCTGGATATCCTGCGCGGCCAGCTCAGTGGCTCCCTGCCGGACGGGTCTACCGCCGCCAATCTGGTCGTGGCCTATGAGCCGGTCTGGGCGATCGGTACGGGCCTGACCCCTACGGCCAAGGATGTCGAACAAATTCATGGGTTTATCCGGGAACTCCTGACCTCCCGGTTCAAGGCTGACGGTGCGAAGATGCGCATCCTCTATGGCGGCTCGGTCAAGCCGTCGAACGCAGCCGAACTGATGGCGGTCAAGAACGTCAACGGCGCGCTGGTCGGTGGCGCCAGCCTCAAGGCGGCCGATTTCCTTGCGATTGCCAAGGGCTGCCCTTAGCTAACCGGCAAAGCGCCGGCGGCTCAAAGCGGAGTCCGGGCCGATCGGGGGTGGCAATGCCAGTCCTGATCGTGTAACACCGCGCAACTTCAGGAAAACCCGCAAAGCGCGATGGCTGCCGGCACCGGCGCTAGGCGCTTGTGACGGAAGGGTACCATGCAGACCGTTGTGATCGTTATCCATCTCATGATCGTCGCCGTGATGATCGGCGCCGTGCTGCTGCAGAAGTCGGAAGGCGGCGGCCTCGGCATGGGTGGAGGCGCAGGCTTCATGTCGAGCCGCGGCACCGCGAATCTGCTGACGCGGACCACCGCCGTGCTCGCGGTCGGCTTCTTCGTCACCAGCCTGTTCCTGTCCTGGTATGCCGGCTACGACCGCAAGCCTTCGTCCATCATCGGGCAGCCTGCATCGCAGAGCCAGCCGGCGGGTGGTGCAACTCCGGTGGCGCCGCCGACCTCGGGCGGTGTCCTGGATACGCTGAAGAAGGCGGACGAGCAGCAGCAGAATCAGGCACCGGCCGGTCCGCAGGCGCCACGTTCGCAATAAAGCAGAGGGGCCATGCAGGACGACGCCTAGCATCCTGCATCAACAACCCCCATCAAGGCTCTGGCAACACACTCAGTTCTGGCTCACCCACAGGCCCGCAAATTGTTTGGGGCGGGACGCGAATCGCTTTGGCGAATCGAGTTCGGGGGATTAAAGGTTAAGTCCCATGGCGCGGTACATATTCATCACCGGCGGCGTGGTCTCTTCGCTCGGCAAAGGTCTGGCTTCAGCGGCACTGGGTGCACTGTTGCAAGCCCGGGGCTACAAGGTCCGCCTCCGCAAGCTCGACCCCTATCTCAATCTCGATCCCGGAACGATGTCGCCGTATCAGCACGGCGAAGTGTTCGTGACCGATGACGGCGCAGAGACCGATCTCGATCTCGGTCACTACGAGCGCTTCACGGGACGGCCGGCGACGAAAGCCGACAACATCACCACGGGCCGGATTTATCAGGACATCATCACCAAGGAGCGCCGCGGCGATTATCTCGGCGCGACGATCCAGGTCGTGCCGCACGTCACCAACGCGATCAAGGAGTTCGTCCTCGACGGCAATGACGACTACGATTTCGTGCTGGTCGAGATCGGCGGCACCGTCGGCGACATTGAAGGCCTGCCGTTCTTCGAGGCGATCCGCCAGCTCAAGAACGAGCTGCCGCGCGATCACGCCGTCTACATTCATCTCACGCTGTTGCCCTACATCCCGAGCGCCGGCGAGCTGAAGACAAAACCGACGCAGCATTCGGTGAAGGAGCTGCGCTCGATCGGCATCCAGCCCGACATCCTGCTGTGTCGCACCGACCGCGAGATTCCGAAGGAAGAGCGCCGCAAGCTCGGGCTGTTCTGCAACGTGCGCGAAAGCGCCGTGATCGAGGCACGGGACGTCGACAACATCTACGCTGTCCCCGAGGCCTATCATAACGCGGGCCTCGACGACGAAGTGCTGGCTGCGTTCGGCATCGGCTCGCGGATTCCGCCGGAGCTGCGGAGCTGGCAGCAGATCAACGAGCGCGTTCGCAATCCCGAGGGCAATGTCACCATCGCCATCGTCGGCAAATATACCGGCATGAAGGATGCCTATAAGTCGCTGATCGAGGCGCTGTCGCATGGCGGTATCGCCAACAAGGTGAAGGTCAATCTCGACTGGATCGAAAGCGAGATATTCGAGAAGGAAGATCCCGCGCCGTTCCTCGAGCACGTCAACGGCATTCTGGTGCCCGGCGGCTTCGGCCAGCGCGGCGCCGAAGGCAAGATCAAGGCGGCGCAGTTCGCGCGCGAGCGCGACGTGCCGTATTTCGGCATCTGCTTCGGCATGCAGATGGCGGTGATCGAGGCCGCGCGAAACCTCGTGGGCATCGAGGACGCCAATTCCACCGAGTTCGGTCCGACGAAGGAGCCGCTCGTCGGTCTGATGACCGAATGGCTGCGCGGCAACGAGCTTGAGAAGCGCTCGCAGGCCGGCGACCTCGGTGGCACCATGCGGCTCGGCGCCTATCCCGCGGCGCTCTCGCGCGGCAGCCGCGTCTCGCAGGTCTATGGTGGCGCGACCGAGATTTCCGAGCGCCATCGCCACCGCTACGAAGTCAACACCGCCTACAAGGACCGCCTTGAGCAGCACGGTTTGAAGTTCTCAGGCCTCTCGCCCGATGGCGTGCTGCCGGAGATCGTCGAATACGAGGATCACCCCTGGTTCATCGGGGTGCAGTTCCACCCCGAGCTGAAGTCGCGTCCCTTCGAGCCGCATCCGCTGTTTGCCTCGTTCATCGAGGCGGCGGCGAAGCAGAGCCGGCTGGTGTAAGCACCTCCGGCCTTTGACGCGTGCGCAAATTGTTGCGACAACTCCTTGCCGCAAGAACAATGAGGGAGTGAGCTCCAATGATCTATGAGATGCGCCAGTATCGTTGCGTGCCGGGCCGGCTGCCGGCGCTGCTCAAGCGCTTTGACACGATCACGCTGAAAATCTGGGAGAAGCACGGCATCAAGCAGGCCGGGTTCTTCACCACGCTGATCGGCGAATCCAACCAGGAGCTGACCTATTTCTTGGCCTGGCAGTCGCTTGCCGAGCGCGAGACGAAATGGACTGCCTTCATGACCGATCCGGAATGGATCGAGGCGCGCGCCAAGACGGAAGCGGACGGCCAGATCGTCGCCAACATCGTCAGCCAGATTTTGGCACCGACCGCCTTCTCGTCGGTGAAATGACGGCGGTTCAGGAGCCGGCGCTGCAACCCTGATATTCAAGGGGCATGGCCGAATAGGGTTGATCCACCCCTGATCGCCGCTATGGTCGCGCCGAAACAGGGATTTTGGTCTTGAGCGACACCAATTCTGCAGCGCCGATCGTCACCATCGGCCCGGTCAGGTTCGGCAACGATCTGCCGCTCGCAATCATCGCCGGCCCGTGCCAGCTCGAGAGCCGGCAGCATGCGCTGGAGGTCGCCTCCGCGCTGAAGGAGATCGCGGCCCGGTTGAAGGTCGGCCTCGTCTACAAGACCTCTTTCGACAAGGCCAACCGCACGAGCGCGTCCGCTGCGCGCGGGCTGGGCTTGGCGCAGTCGATGCCGATCTTCGCGGAGATCCGTTCGTCGCTAGGTTTGCCTGTTCTCACTGACGTGCATGAGGCTGCGCAATGCGCCGAGGTCGCGCAGGCTGTCGATGTCCTGCAAATTCCGGCCTTCCTGTGCCGGCAGACTGATCTGCTGCTGGCCGCCGCTGCAACCGGCAAGACCGTCAACGTCAAGAAGGGTCAGTTCCTCGCGCCTTGGGACATGGCCAATGTCGTGACCAAGATCACGAGCGCCGGCAATCCCAACGTGCTCGTCACCGAGCGCGGCGCGTCCTTCGGTTACAACACGCTTGTCTCGGACATGCGCGCGTTGCCAATCCTGGCGCGCACCACCGGCGCGCCCGTGATCTTCGATGCGACGCACTCGGTGCAGCAGCCGGGTGGCAAGGGCACCTCGTCCGGCGGCGAGCGCGAATTCGTGCCGGTGCTGGCCCGCGCGGCCGTTGCGGTCGGCGTCGCCGGCGTGTTCATCGAAACCCATCCCGATCCCGACCGCGCGCCGTCGGACGGCCCCAACATGGTGCCGCTGAGTGAATTCGAAGGGCTCATCCGCACGCTGATGGCATTTGACGCTCTCGCAAAGAATCCGCGGTGATGCCGCGGACGGAGGCGCGGCCGCAGAAACACGGCCTGCCGCCAGCGCTTTACGTCATCTCGGGCGCGAGCTTTGCCGCATCGCTGTCGGCGCGTGCGCTCGATCCGCTGCTGCCGCACATCGCCGAGGATTTCAGCGTCAGCATCGCGACCGCCGCGGGCTTCTCCGCGGTATTCGCCTTTACTTTCGCGATCATCCAGCCGCTGATCGGCGCCGCTGCTGATCTCTTCGGCAAGACGCGGCTGATGATCGGCTGCCTCACGGTGCTCGGCGTCGCCAGCATCCTTGGCGCGCTCTCGACCTCGTTCTCGCTGCTGTTCGCCACCCGCATCCTGGCCGGCATCGGCTCGGGCGGCGTGTTTCCGATCGCGCTCAGTCTGACCAGCGAACTCGTCGGGCCTGAGAAGCGTCAGATCGCGATCGGCCGCACGCTCGCGGGCTCCATGACCGGTAATCTCCTCGGCGCGTCTGCCTCGGGCCTGATTGGCGACTTCCTCGGCTGGCGCGGCGTGCTGGCCGTGCTCGGCGTGCTGGTTATTGTGGCCTCGATTGCAGTCGCGGCCGGCTTCCGTGGCGCCAGGATCATGCATCCGCCGAAGACAAGCCTTTCGGCGCTGAAGACGGGCTATCGGACCATCTTCACCAATCCGAATGCGCCGGTATGCTACTCGGCCGTGTTCATCGAAGGCTGCTGCGTGCTCGGCCTGTTTCCCTACGTCGCCTCGTTCCTGTTCGACCTCGGCGTGACGTCGCTATCCGTTGCCGGCATCGTCATCGCCGGCTTTGCGGTCGGCGGGCTGTTCTACACCATGACGGTGTCACGCCTTTTGCCGTGGCTCGGCGTCAAGGGCATGATGATCGCGGGTACCGTCCTGGTGGCCTCGCAGCTCGTCGCGGTCGCCTTCGGTCCGCGCTGGGAAGTCCAGACGCTCAACCTCGTGGTGATGGGCTGGGGCTTCTACATGGCCCATGGCTGCCTTCAGGTGTTTGCGAGTGAGCTATCGGTCGAAGCGCGCGCCACCGCGCTGTCGCTGCATTCGTTCTTCTTCTTCATGGGGCAGACCGTCGGCCCGCTCGCCTATGGTTTTGGGCTCGCGCACGGCGGCAAGGGGCCGACATTGTTTGCGAGTGCAGGAGTCATGGTGTTGCTGGGTCTGGTTTGCGCTCGGCTGCTCAAGCCGCGTGCTCCGGCGGATGCGCGCTGAGCGCACGGCCCGCGCAGGTTAGCAATTCCTTAATCGGGCGACCGGCCTAGTCCGCTGAATAATGGAGGGGTGGCCCTTCAAATTTAAATCAAATCTCACCTTTGGGTTCCAAAATGCCGCCGAGGTGCCCGGTTGCGGCATCATTTTTGGGTCATTCTATGCAAAAGCAACGTTCGGTCGCCCGCATCCTCGGCGCGGTAGTTGGCTCCCTCGGTATCGTGCTCGTGGTTATCTGCGCCTACAGCTTGAAGCAGGCGATCGGCCGCTATTCGGACAGCAACCGGATCGTCTCTCTCGCGGTTGCCAGCCGCGACATGACCGACGCGCTCGTGGCGTTTCGTCTGGAGCGTGGCGATACCCTGGGCAATCTGTCGGCGGCCGGGGCCGCATCGGACAACGTGGTCTCCTTCATCATGGGATGGCGGAGCACGGCCATCAAGAACTACGGGCAGGCGCTGCAAACGGTTGATCAGCTGGATCTGCCTGGTCTGCCCGAGCGCATGCAGAAGTTGCGCGCGATCTGGAGCGAGCTCGAAAGCCTCCGGCCACGCGTGTCGGCGGCCTTGCGGCAGGAGAAGGCTGCGCGCGACGCGACTCTCGTCCCCAGCTGGGCGAAGGCGGCGAACGCGTATATGGACGCGGTCGGCGAGGTGACGACGCACATCGATGCTGCGATGATGCTGATCGATCCCGTGATCGACCGCCTGCTGTTGATCAAGCAATCCTCCTGGCAGACGCGTGATTCCGTCGGCGCGACCATCCTGTCGCAGTTCAGCGCCATCATGGCCGGCAAGTCCTGGGCGCCGTCCGATGGTCTCGACTTTGCCGATCAGCGCGGCCGCTCGCAGCAGGCCTGGAGCATCGTTCGCAATCTCAGTACGAACGTTGCCTCGCCCGCGCTGCTGCAGGCAATCCGCGACGCCGAGCCTGACATGTCGGGCCAGCTCTTTGAGGATCGCAACACGATGGCCGCCCGCCTTCTCAAAAGCGAGTCGGCTGGCGTCACCGGAATCGAGCACCGCGATCGCCAGCTCGCCGGTGCCGACAAGCTGGTCAGCGTCACTCAATCGGCACTTGCCGACATGATCGCGCGCGCGGAACAGGGGGCAGCTCAGGCGCGCCTTGGCTTGATCCTGTACGGAGTTTTGCTGCCCGTTTCGCTCACGCTGATGATTGGCGGCCTTCTGATGGTGCGCAGCCGCGTCACGCGCCCGCTAACCGCCATCACCGGCGTCATGACTCGCTTCGCCGGTCATGATTTCGCCAGCGAAGTGCCGGGCCTTGAGCGTAACGACGAGATCGGCCGCATGGCCGCAGCGTTGCAGGTGTTCAAGGAGGCCATGATCAATGCCGACCGTCTCTCGGGCGATCAGGCTGCCGAGCGTGCCGACAAGGAGAAGCGGGCCGCGGAGCTGGCTGGCCTCGTGAGGCAGTTCGAGAGCCGTATCGGCCAGATGGTGCAGACGTTGTCGGACGCCTCGAATGATCTTGAGACCACCGCGCGCGCGATGTCCGGCACCGCGGCGCAAGCGCAGGATCAGGCCGGATCGGCCTCGACCCTTGCCGATCAGGTCGGCGGCGGCGTGCAGACCGTTGCCGCCGCGGCCGAGGAGCTCAACGCCTCCATCCGCGAGATCAACCGACAAGTCGAGCAGGCGACGCGCGCCACCGAGCGGGCCGTCGGCACGGTGAAGGAGACCGACACCACGGTGCGAGCGCTGGCCGAGGGCGCGGATCGCATCGGCGAGGTGATCGGCCTGATCACCTCGATCGCCGGCCAGACCAACCTGCTGGCGCTCAACGCAACCATCGAAGCCGCGCGCGCCGGCGAATCCGGCAAGGGCTTTGCGGTGGTTGCGAGCGAGGTGAAAAACCTGGCCTCGCAGACCGCAAAAGCGACGGAAGAGATCAGCACCCAGATCACGCAGATCCAGGACGCAACGCAGAAGGCCGTGTCCGCGATCGACGGCATCGTCAAGACCATCGAGGAGGTCTCCAACATCAACCGCGTCATCGCCTCTGCCGTCGACGAGCAAAACAGGGCGACCGCCGAGATCGCGAACACCGTGCAGCACACCGCGGAAGCGACCTCCACCGTGACGCGCAACATCGCGAGCGTCTCGTCGTCCGCCAATGAGACCGGCCGGGCCGCAGCGGGGGTACTCAAGGCGGCCGCCAACTTGTCGAACCAGTCGACCTCGCTGACGACGGAGGTCGACAGCTTCATCGGCAAGGTGCGCGCGGTGGCGTAAGGTGCGCCGAGGCTCAACATGGTCGCCAGCGCCAGCTTTATCGAGTTCCTGCGAGAGCAACTTGCTCCGCTCGGGCGCATCACGGTGCGGCGCATGTTCGGCAAGGCGGGCGTGTTCTGCGACGGCGTCATGTTGGGGATGGTGAGAGACGATACGCTTTACTTCCGCGTCGATGATGGCAACCGCCATGCTCTGAGGGAAGCTGAGGCGTTTCCGCCGCTGAACTATGCGAAGAAGGGCGGCACCATCGATCTCTCGTTCTGGCGGGCACCGGAGCGGCTGTTCGACGATCCCGATGAGCTGGTGGCTTGGGCGCGGTCCGCCATGGAGGCCGCGCGCCGGGTTGCGGCGAAGCGAGAACGAGCGGCGCCAAAGCAGCGGAAGACGCGACCGGTCCGTCGCTAGCCCCGCCCGCGATACGGCGCGACGCCTTGCTCCGGCACCCACAGGCCCTTCGGCACGCGGCCGGTCTGCCAGAACACGTCGATCGGGATGCCGCCACGCGGATACCAGTAGCCGCCGATGCGGATCCATTTCGGCTTGATCTCGGAAGCGATACGCTTGCCGATCATCACGGTGCAGTCCTCGTGGAAGGCGCCGTGGTTGCGGAAGCTCGCTACATAGAGTTTCAATGACTTCGACTCCAGCAGCCACTGGCCGGGGGCGTAGTCGATCACGAGATGTGCGAAGTCCGGCTGGCCCGTGACCGGGCAGATCGAGGTGAATTCCGGCACGGTGAAGCGCACCAGATAGTCCGAGCCCCTTTGCGGGTTGGGCACGCGGTCGAGCTGGGCTTCTTCGGGTGTGTGCGGCCATTCGACCGCACGGCCGAGCTGGAGAGGTTTCTTCGCCATCATCTATCGTCCTTTTCGGACGTCGAGATGGACGCAATTGGCGTCGCCGTCAACCGGTCGCGAGCGTCTGGATCATGACGATCCGGTCGTTGCCGGACTCGCAGCCCCACAGCTCGCCCGGCCGGCCATCGAGCTGGCGAACATTCGCGTTCGCTTTGTCGCTGGCGAAGACGTTGAACTTCTCGGTCACGGGATCGAAGCGGAGAATCGCGTTGGCGGAAAAATCGGTGACCCAGACCTTGTCCTTGTCGTCGACGAAAACCGCATAGGCGCGGGGATGTTCGCCCGGCAGCTTCCAGGTCTTCCACGATCCATCGGCCGGATCGTGCACCGACACGTGTCCGCTGTTCCACTCGCTGACCCAGATCCGACTCTTCGAATCCGCCCATACGCGGCGTGAGCCGGCATTCGGTGTTGGCGGCTGCACGACGGTGGTATTGCCGGTCGCAAGATCGATCCTGGCGATGTAGCTGCCGGCGAGGGATGCGTACCAGATGTCGCCTTTGGGCGTGACCGTGATGCCATATGGGCCGACGCCTTTCGGTGCCTTGAACACCGTCATCTCGCCTGATTTCGGCACGAGCCGGCCATAGTACCCGGACTGGCCGGTGAACCAGTAGGTGCCGGTCTTGTCGAAGACGCCGGTGTTGAGATTGGCGTAGGCGAACTTTTCCGGCAGACGGAACAGCGTGACTTTCAGGTCCGCTGGATCAACGCGCGCGATCGCGTTCTGGCCGCCCTCGGTGATCCAGGGCGCGCCGTCGGGGCCAATCGTCACGCCATGGGGCGCTGCGCCCTGGCCGAGGCTGACGGTCCTGAACGAGCCATCCCCGGGATCGAGCTTGCCCAGCATGCCCTTGCCTTGCGCGGTGAACCAGATCGTGCCGTCGGGGGCGGGCGTGAGGTCGTGCAGGCCGATACCGGGGCTGATCGGGAAATATTTTGTCCGGAACGGGCCCTGCTGGGCGAAAGCTGGGCGGGTTGCGAGGAGGGCGGCGCCGGAGGCGAGAAACTGGCGGCGATTCATGGCGTTACCCCGACTGTTTCATATGGAGGTTGGACGCACGGGCCGAGTGGCATCAAGTTTAATCTGAGGCTCTTCACGCGTCAGTCGAAGGCGGCGGCCTGAGCGTTCACATTTGCTTGCGCTCCGTGTAAAGACGCCCCCGCGAACTGACAGCTCTAACGAACGGAAGCGCAATCATGACCGCCATTGTCGACATCATCGGCCGCGAAATTCTCGATAGCCGTGGTAATCCCACCGTCGAGGTCGACGTCGTGCTGGAGGACGGCTCGCTCGGCCGCGCCGCGGTGCCCTCCGGGGCCTCCACCGGTGCCCATGAAGCGGTGGAACTGCGCGATGGCGACAAAGGCCGCTATCTCGGCAAGGGCGTCTCGAAGGCGGTCGGTGCCGTCAATGGCGAGATCTATGAGGCGCTCAGCGGCATGGATGTCGAGCACCAGGTCCAGATCGATCAGGTCATGATCGATCTCGACGGCACGCCGAACAAGAGCCGTCTCGGTGCCAACGCGATCCTCGGCGTTTCGCTCGCCTGCGCCAAGGCCGCCGCGAACTCGCTCGACATGCCGCTCTACCGTTACGTCGGTGGCACTTCAGCGCGGGTCCTGCCGGTGCCGATGATGAATATCATCAATGGCGGCGTGCACGCCGACAATCCGATCGACTTCCAGGAGTTCATGATCCTGCCGGTCGGCGCCACGAGCTTCGCCGAAGGTCTGCGCTACGGCGCGGAAGTCTTCCACACGCTGAAGTCCGAACTGAAGAAGGCCGGCCACAATACCAATGTCGGCGACGAAGGCGGCTTTGCGCCGAACCTGCCGTCGGCCGACGCCGCGCTCGAATTCGTCATGAACGCGATCGGCAAAGCCGGCTTCAAGGCGGGCTCCGACGTCGTGCTCGGGCTCGACTGCGCCTCGACCGAGTTCTTCAAGGGCGGCAAATATGTCTATGAAGGCGAGGGCAAGACCCGCTCGATCTCCGAGCAGGCCAAATATCTCGCCGACCTCGTGTCGCGCTATCCGATCGTCACGATCGAGGACGGCATGTCGGAGGACGACATGGACGGCTGGAAGGAGCTCACCGATCTGATCGGCAAGAAGTGCCAGCTCGTCGGCGATGATCTCTTCGTCACTAACGTCAAGCGCCTGTCCGAGGGCATCAAGGCGGGCCGCGCCAATTCGATCCTGATCAAGGTCAACCAGATCGGCACGCTGACTGAGACGCTCGCCGCCGTCGAGATGGCGCACAAGGCCGGCTACACCTCCGTGATGTCGCACCGCTCGGGCGAGACCGAAGATTCCACCATCGCCGATCTCGCGGTCGCCACCAATTGCGGCCAGATCAAAACCGGCTCTCTTGCGCGCTCCGATCGCACCGCCAAATATAACCAGCTCCTGCGCATCGAGCAGCAGCTCGGCAAGCAGGCCGTCTATCCCGGCAAGGCGGCATTGAAGGCGCTGGCATAAGCAACGAATAGAAAAGGGGAGGTCGACATGAGCGACGGCAGAAACGGACTTCAGTTGCGTTCTCTGATCAAGAAGAGTGGTGAACTGGAAATCTCGCTCGTCGACGTGCCGACCCCCGAGCCTGACGCGGACGAAGTCGTCGTCCGCGTCGAGGCGACGCCGATCAACCCGTCGGATCTCGGCCTGCTCGTCGGCGCGGCTGACATGAGCACGGCGAAGGCGTCGGGCACCAAGGATGCTCGCGTCATCACCGCCAAGGTGCCTGAGGGCGCGATGGCCGCGATGGGCGCCCGGCTCGACCAATCCCTGCCGGTCGGCAACGAAGGCGCCGGTGTCGTCATCAGGACCGGCTCGTCGGACGCCGCGAAGGCGCTGATGGGCAAGACAGTGTCGATGATCGGCGGCGCAATGTATGCGCAGTACCGGACCTTGAAGGCGAGGGACTGCCAGCCGCTGCCCGAGGGGACGACTGCGGCGGAGGGCGCCTCCTGGTTCGTCAACCCGCTCACCGCGCTCGGCATGACCGAGACCATGCGGCGCGAGGGCCACAAGGCGCTGGTGCACACCGCGGCCGCGTCTAATCTCGGGCAGATGCTGAACAAGATCTGCATCAAGGACGGCATTCCGCTCGTCAACATCGTGCGCAGCAAGGAGCAGGCCGACATCCTGCACAAGATCGGCGCCAAGTACGTCGTCGATTCCACCGCGCCGAGCTTCCTTGACGATCTCACCAACGCGCTGGTCGAGACCGGCGCCACCATCGCCTTCGATGCCATCAGCGGCGGCAGGCTTGCCGGCAATATCCTGAGGTGCATGGAAGTCGCGATCAACAAGACCGCCAAGGAGTACAGCCGCTACGGCTCCAGCGTGCACAAGCAGGTCTATGTTTACGGCATGCTCGACACGCGTCCGATCGAGTTGCCGCCCGGCTTCGGCATGGCTTGGGGCGTCGGCGGCTGGCTGTTGACCCCGTTCCTCCAGAAGATCGGGCCGGCCGAGATCGGACGGCTGCGCCAGCGTGTTGCGAGCGAATTGAAGACGACGTTTGCCAGCCACTACACCAAGGTCGTGTCGCTTCCCGAGGTGCTCGATCCGGCCAATATCGCGGTGTACGCCAAACGGGCGACCGGCGAAAAATTCCTCATCAATCCAAATAAATTTGCGTGACGCTGGCGCGAGCGTGACCAAAGAAGGTCTTGCCTTCTGAGCGAGGCGGGAGAACATTCCCGCCGCAATTGAAAAGCGGAAAAAACCGCAACGCTCAGAAGGGGACATTCCCATGACCGAACTCAACCGCCGTCACCTGCTTGCCGGCGCCGCTGCCATTGGCGCGGCGAGCCTGTCGCGCCTGGGAACCATTTCAGCCAATGCCGCAGTGCCGCAAAGCGGCGCGCAGGCGCCGGGCTTCTATCGCTACAAGGTCGGTTCCTACGAATGCACCT
This sequence comes from Bradyrhizobium ingae, assembly GCF_055791185.1. Taxonomy (NCBI): domain Bacteria; kingdom Pseudomonadati; phylum Pseudomonadota; class Alphaproteobacteria; order Hyphomicrobiales; family Nitrobacteraceae; genus Bradyrhizobium; species Bradyrhizobium ingae. Next base: position 365,437 of record NZ_JBVUBB010000004.1, on the reverse strand, counting down.
CGATCAATGACGGGGCGCGCACCTTCCCGATGCCCGACAAGTTCGTCACCAACATCCCGAAGGAGGAGGCGCTCTCCGCCGCCGATGCCGCCTACATGCCGAAAGGCATGGTCACGATTCCCTTCAATCCGCAGCTCATCAACACCGGCAGCAAGCTGGTGCTGATCGACACTGGCAACGGTGTCGCGAATTTCGAGGCGAGCAAGGGAGCGGTCGGCCGTACCCTTCAGAACCTCGCGGCCGCAGGCGTCGACCCGAAGAGCATCGACGTCGTGCTGTTCTCTCACCTTCATCCCGATCACACCAATGGCGTTCGCCTCGCGGATGGAGCCGTCGCATTCCCGAATGCGGAGCTGATGGTGCCGGCCAAGGAGTGGGAATTCTGGATGAGCGATGAGAACGCCGCCAAGGCCCAGTCCAACGAGATGATGAAGAACTACTTCGCCAACGTGAAGAAGACCTTTGCGGGTCTTGAATCCAAGGTGACGAAGTATGATTGGGGCAAGGAGGTTGCGCCCGGCATCACCTCGATCGGTACGCCCGGCCATACCCCCGGCCACACCTCCTTCGCTGTCGCGTCGGGCAATGCCAAGGTTCTGATCCAGTCCGACGTCACCAACATTCCGGAACTGTTCCTGCGCAATCCGGATTGGCACGTGGCTTTCGATACCGATGGCGATCTCGCTCAGCAGAGCCGCCACAAGTTCTACGATATGGCAGCGGCGGAGAAGGCGACGGTGGTCGGCTTCCACTTCACCTTCCCCTCGGTCGGCCACGTCGAGAAGGACGGCGCCAAATATCGCCTGATCCCGTCGGCCTGGAATCCGACGATCTGATCGGCTCGGTTTTTCTCGTCAGGTTGATCGGGCCGCCACTGGGCGGCCCGATTGTTCTGGACGACCGATCGCTTTCGCGAAACCCAGCGTTTCCAAATCGAAACGGTCCATGCACTTGCATCCTCTGGCGGAGGTGGATTAAGTGCGCGGGCTCGTTTCCCGCTTAGAGGTTCAAGGACAACCATGGCCTACAACATCGTCACGATCGCCGGCAGCCTGCGCAAGGAGAGCTTTTCGCTCAAGATCGCCAACGCGCTCGCAAAGCTCGCGCCGGCATCCCTCACGCTCGAGGTCATCACGCCGGCGGGTATCTCGTTCTTCAACCAGGATCTCGAGGGCGCGCCGCCTGCCGACTGGCTGGCTTTCCGCGAAAAGCTCCAGAAGTCGAACGGCGTTCTGTTCGTGACTCCCGAATACAACCGCGCAATCCCGGGTGTCCTGAAGAACGCCATCGACGTTGCCTCGCGGCCCTATGGCAAGAGCTCGATCAACGGCAAGCCGGTCGGCATCATATCCAACTCGCCGGGCCCGCAGGGCGGAGTCAGTGCGGCGAAAACGTTGCAGAATATCCTGCCGGGCATCGCGGGCCCGATCCTGCAGCAGCCGGAAACCTATTTGAACGCCGTTGGTGACGCCTTCGACGCTGCGGGCAACCTGGTCAAGGACTCGCTGAAGACGGTGCTCCAGCAGTACATCGACGCCTTCGCCGTGCACGTCGCCAAGCACCAGGGCTGATCGCCTCATCCTGACGGTTTCTGCGTTTTCAGTGTCATTCCGGGGCGGGCTCTTCAAGCCGCCCCGGAGTGACGGGTCGCAGTGAATTAGCACTCCCTTAACCAACCTGTCCCATCTTGCCGGACATGGTCACTCGCGCGCGCCTGAAATCGATCCTTACCGGCCTTGCCCTCTACGCCATGGCGGCCGCGATCGTCGGCTATTTCGGCATCAACGCGTATACCGGCAAATACGGTCTCAACGCGCGCCAGGAACTCGATCAGGAGATCATCGCGCTGACCAGCGAGCTTGCGCGGCTGAAGCGCGAGCGCGCCGAGGGCGAGCAGCGGGTCTCGCTGCTGCGCTCCGAAAAAATCGACCCGGACATGCTGGACGAGCGTGCGCGCTTCCAGCTCCAGTTCGTCAATCCGCACGACCTCGTGCGAATGAACGATTCGAACAACTAGAGCGCTGCCAGCTTCTCCGCGCCCTTGGCGAGGACGTCGCTGAAACTCGTGTCCCAGAATTTTGTGACGTCGGTCTGCGCGTCGAGCACTCCTAACTTGAGGAAGGTGTCGGCGACCTTCTGATGAGTGGCCGGCACGTCCGGCGTGACGCCGGCGAGGGAAAAGTCGGCGCTGCGATGGGCGAACTGATCGAGGATGTCTTCAAGCGGCAGATGCGTCTCTGCGACCTGCGCCCTCGCGTAAACCTCGAAATTCTTGTTGGCGAAGGCGTAGGCGCGCTGGATGCGCAGCAGGAAGTCGGCGAGCGCCGCATGCCGCAAGGGATCGTCGACCGCCTTCGGATTGGCATAGATCGGAAAGTTTCCCGAGAGATAGCCGACGCCGGTCTTGAGCAGGCGCCCGCCCTGCCTGGAGATCGCGAGCTGTCCGTTGTAGCCGTAGATCGCCCAGGCATCGAGCTTGCCGGAAGAAAAGGCCGAGTAGCCGTCCGACGGCGTCAGGTTGATGGCCTCGATGTCGTTGAAGGAGAGGCCCGCTTCCTCGAGTTGCTTGGCGAGGAAATAGTGCGCGGTCGTGGCGCGGACATAGCCGACCTTCTTGCCCCTGAGGTCGGCGATCGAATGGATCGGCGCGTCCTTCGCCGCAACCGTGACCTGGGTGTTGAGATCTTCATGGGTGACCGCGATGAAGCGCACGCTGGCATTCTTGCGCGCGGCGAACATGGCGGGAATTTCGCTGCCCGAGCCGAGATCGAGCGCGTCGCTGTTCAGCGCTTCGATATGCAGTACGCCGTTGTTGAGTTCCTTCCAGTCGATCTTGTAGGGCGTCTTGTCTTCGCCGGCCGCGTGGAGCAGGGCGGCCCAGCCGCCCTTGTAACAGGCGACACGCAACGTGACGCCGCAGAGATCGATATCTGCCGGCTTGCCTTGCGCTCTCGCGCTGCCAGCGACGAATCCTCCTGCGAGCGCGCCGAGTAGGGTGCGTCTTGAAAGGGACGATAGGCTGCTCACGGCAACTCCTGTTGAAGATGTTCGAGACCTTCAACATAGGTGACGCGCGGACTGCGCTCTATTCTGTTTTTCGACGGCTGCATGGAACGCGCGTTCCGACTTTTGCGAGGGCGCGTTGCAATTCGGTTTCGTGCCTATGCCGAAGGTCGTAAGTGCGGAAAGGACTTCCGTCTTGACGGCGACGGCGCGCCGGGTTCATGCCTTGTTGCAGGCTGCTTTGAGAATTGACGCAAATCAATCGGGCTGGGTCGGCAGGATCTAGACTGCCGTGCGGAGGAAACAGTGATGAATGGGCAAGCGCTCCAGCGTCACGCGGCCCGTGTCGAGGCCGCCATCGCGTCAGGCCAGGCGGCACGCTCCGCGCTGGTGGCCTCGTGGTGCCGTTCCTCCCGATTGCATCATCTCGATCCCGGGGGCCGCAGGCCGCCGATCCGTCTTACCGAAGGTGAGCTGCACTGCGCGCGCGAACGCGTCGCACCGCTGCTCTCCGCTGCGCAAGGTGCGATGGACCGGCTGTACCAGGCCGTTGGCGCAGCAGGCTGCTGCGTGCTGCTCGCCGACGGCGAGGGCACTCCGGTCGATCGCCGCGGCACACCGGCCGATGACTCCACCTTTCAATCCTGGGGATTGTGGACCGGCGCGCTCTGGAGCGAGGAGCATGAAGGCACCAACGGCATCGGCACCTGCCTTGTCGAGCAGCGTCCGCTGACCATCGACCGCGACCAGCATTTCTTCACCCGCAACACGCTTCTGAGCTGCACGGCGGTTCCGATCTACGACCACCACGGAATGCTCGCCGGCGTGCTCGACGTCTCCTCCTGCCGTGCCGACCGCACCGACGCCTTTGCCAACCTCATCGCGCTTGCCGCGGGGGAGGCGGCCAAGCGTATCGAGGCCGATCTGTTCCGCAACGCCTTCGCCCACGCCCGCATCGTGCTGACACCGTCTACCGACGGTCATTGCGGCGGCCTCGTCGCGGTGGATAGCGATGATCTCGTGATAGGCGCGACGAGGTCCGCCCGGGTCGGACTTGGGATCGCGCCCGGCCGCCCGTTGCGGCCGGTGCCCGCAGCCGATCTTCTCGGTGGCGATGCGGCGCGCGACCACCTCGCCGGCGGCCAGCGCGCGGTGTTGCAGCGGGCGCTGTTGCGCGCGGACGGCAACGTTTCCGCCGCCGCCAAGGCCCTCGGCGTCAGCCGTGCCACGCTGCACAGGAAGCTCAAGCGTTTCGAGCTGAAGCACTGAGCGCTTGCTCCTCTCCTCAATTCGTCATTGCGAACGCAGTGAAGCAGTCCGGGATCCTTTCGCGAGACTCTGGATTCCTTCGCTGCGCGCGCAATGACGACGCGGGGCAAGGGCGCGTCTCGGGATTGGATCCGTGTGCGTGGCTGCTTCACCTGTCGCAGAACTGCGACAGGTCTGCGCGATCATCGCTTCTACTGGGGCTGACAGAGAACAACTCCCGCGACATCGTCTGCGCAAGTCGTGAACACACGACGATCGTGCAAACCAGCAACATCGGGAGTGAACATGAACAAGGTCGAATTCGTCAACGTCGCACAGGTGCCCTTCGCCGCGAAGTATGACAATTTCATCGGCGGCAAATTCGTCGCCCCACAATCCGGCAAGTATTTCGACAACGCATCGCCCGTGAACGGGCAGGTCGTCTGCAAGATCGCGCGCTCCGACCATCAGGACATCGAGGCAGCGCTCGATGCGGCGCATGCCGCCAAGGATGCGTGGGGACGCACCTCGACCGCCGAACGCGCCGCGATCCTCAACAAGATCGCCGACCGCATGGAAGAAAATCTCGAGCGGCTCGCGGTCGCCGAGACCTGGGACAACGGCAAGCCGATCCGCGAGACCCGGGCCGCCGACCTTCCGCTCGCGATCGATCACTTCCGTTACTTTGCGGGCGTCGTTCGTGCCCAGGAAGGCTCGATCGGCGAGATCGATCACGACACCATCGCCTATCATTTCCATGAACCGCTCGGTGTCGTCGGCCAAATCATCCCCTGGAACTTCCCGCTGCTGATGGCGTGCTGGAAGCTCGCGCCGGCTCTCGCCGCCGGCAATTGCGTGGTGCTCAAGCCCGCCGAGCAAACGCCGGCCTCGATCATGGTGTGGGCCGAGATCGTCGGCGATCTGCTGCCGCCCGGCGTCCTCAACATCGTCAACGGCTTCGGTGTGGAAGCCGGCAAGCCGCTGGCCTCCAGCCCCCGCATCGCCAAGATCGCCTTCACCGGCGAGACCACGACGGGCCGGCTGATCATGCAATATGCCAGCCAGAACCTCATTCCCGTCACGCTCGAGCTCGGCGGCAAGTCGCCGAACATTTTCTTCAAGGATGTCACCGCGGAGGACGACGACTTCTTCGACAAGGCAATCGAAGGCTTCGTGATGTTCGCGCTCAACCAGGGCGAGGTCTGCACCTGTCCGAGCCGTGCGCTGGTCCATGCGGATATCTATGATCGCTTCATGGAGCGGGCGCTCAAGCGCGTTGCCGCCATCAAGCAGGGCGATCCGCGTGTGGCCGACACCATGATCGGTGCCCAGGCCTCCGGCGAGCAGCTGGAGAAAATTCTGTCCTATATCGACATCGGCAAGAATGAAGGCGCGAAGGTCCTGGCCGGCGGCGGCCGCGCCAGCCTCGGCGGCGATCTTTCGGGCGGCTACTACGTCCAGCCGACCGTGTTCCACGGTCACAACAAGATGCGGATCTTCCAGGAGGAGATCTTCGGGCCCGTCGTGTCGGTCACGACCTTCAAGACCGACGAGGAAGCGCTCGCGATCGCCAACGACACGCTCTATGGCCTTGGTGCCGGTGTCTGGAGCCGCGACGCCAACCGCTGCTACCGCTTCGGCCGTGCCATCCAGGCCGGTCGGGTGTGGACCAACTGCTATCACGCATATCCCGCGCATGCGGCGTTCGGCGGTTACAAGCAGTCGGGTGTCGGCCGCGAGACCCACAAGATGATGCTCGATCACTACCAGCAGACCAAGAACCTCCTGGTCAGCTACAGCCCGAAGAAGCTCGGCTTCTTCTGATCGAGAAGAGGCGGCGTCAATGCGGCGCCGCCTCGTCATCCGCCTGTCAGAAAACTGAGACAAGACGAGGGGCCGGGCTCATTGAGCTCGGCCCTTTCGGCATTGGTAGCGATGCCAGGCGAAACACGGAGGCTTGGCCATGAAGAACGGTTGTTCACGACGGAATGTGCATATTGGAGCGATGCTGCTGTTCGGCGCAGCGGCGTTGGCGTTCCTCCCGCCCTCGATGGCCTTCGCACAGGCCGGCTCGGCGCCTGCCGGTGCCAAGCAATTCCTCACCGTTGACGGAAAGCCGCCACTGATCCTCGGGCATCGCGGCCTGCCGGGGCTGGTGCCCGAAGAGACAGAGGCATCGTATGACCTTGCCGCTGCCCTCGGCACCGACGCGCTCGAAGAGGACCTGCACCTTACCAAGGATTGCATATTGGTCGCGCGTCACAACCCCTGGCTGGGCGACAATACCAACGTTGCCGAGGTGGCGAAGACCAATCCTGCGGTTGCGGCCCGCAAACGGACGGTGCCCGGCGTCACCGTCAAAATGAAGTGGCCCCAATCTCCCACCAGCGGGCCTGCTGAATACCTCACCGACCTCACCGATCCGGCCGATCCCAAATCGGTACTGAAATCGCTGATCGTGGATGGCGAAGACCATACCAATGACTGGTCGATCACCGACTTCACGATGGCCGAGCTGAAGGACTGGATCGCCGGCACCACCTATGATGCGGCCAACGAAAGACCAAAGGTCTTCAACGGCAAGTTTCCGATCATCAGTTTCCAGGACATCATCGACATCGCCAAGGCCAAGAGCAAGGAGACGGGGCGCCCCATCGCGGTCTATCCGGAAACCAAGAATCCGACCTGGAACAACGCCCAGGCGATCGCCAATGGCTGCGGTGCGCCCGGCAGCCGTCCGCTCGAGGACGCCTTGATCAAGATCATCAGGGACAACGGCCTCAACGCGAAGGAAGCGCCCATCTTTGTCCAGAGCTTCGAGCCGGGCAGCCTGAAATATATGCGCAGCCACGGTTTGGAAACGCGGCAGGTCCAGCTCATCGATGGCAACGGTATCGACTTCAAGAACGGCAAGGTCCTTCTCGATAACATCACCAACTCCCGTCCGTTCGACTGGACGGTTTCGGGCGACGCGCGCCTGTACGATGCAATGCTGACGCCTGAGGGTCTCGCGGAGATCAAGACCTATGCCGACGGCATTGGTCCGTGGAAGGCTTATATCGTGCCGCTCAAGGTTTCCCCGTGGAAGGACAGCAACGCCGATGGCACCCCCTACAAGGGGTCGACGCCGGAGGCTTCGACGCGGGAAGCAACCAGTCTCGTTGCGGACGCGCACAAGCTCGGCCTGTTCGTGCACGTCTTCACTTTCCGAAACGAGAAGAAGTATCTGGCCGGCGACTATCACGGCGATCCAAGCCTCGAATATCTCAAATTTTTCCGGCTCGGCGTGGATGGGGTCTTTACCGACTTCACGCATACCGGCGTGGGCGCCCGTGCAGCGTATCTGCGAGAGCTGGGCTGGTGAGGCCCGGCCGCGGTGAGCAATTGTTGCCCGATCGGCGCCAAAGATTTTGCAATATTTCGGCCACGTTGCAGTGCGGCATAATGAATGTCGTGCGATGTCACCGCAGTGCTTTCACACGCGATTGAGTTAGGTTAGAGAGGGCTTAGTTTTCTCTGACCCGGAATTCCTATGGCCGCACCCAAGAAAGCCGCCTCGAGCGCAGCACAGGACAAGACCAACGGCGGCTCACCCCCGGAATTCACCAGAGAGCAGGAGCTCAAGGCGCTCCGCGACATGCTCCTGATCCGGCGATTCGAGGAGAAGGCCGGCCAGCTCTACGGCATGGGTGCTATCGGCGGCTTCTGCCACCTCTATATCGGCCAGGAGGCCGTGGTGGTTGGCATGCAGATGGCGCTGAAGGACGGTGACCAGGTCATCACCGGCTATCGTGACCACGGCCATATGCTCGCCACCGGCATGGAAGCCAACGGCGTCATGGCCGAGCTCACCGGACGCCGCGGCGGCTATTCCAAGGGCAAGGGCGGCTCCATGCACATGTTCAGCGTGGAGAAGAAGTTTTACGGTGGCCACGGCATCGTCGGCGCCCAGGTCTCGCTTGGCGCAGGGCTCGCTTTCGCCAACCACTATCGCGGCAACGACAACGTCGCCGTCACCTATTTCGGCGATGGCGCGGCCAACCAGGGCCAGGTCTATGAGAGCTTCAACATGGCGGAGCTCTGGAAGCTGCCGGTGATCTTCGTCATCGAGAACAATCGCTATGCCATGGGCACGTCGGTGTCGCGTGCCTCGGCGCAGCAGGACTTCTCCAAGCGCGGCCTGTCCTTCAACATCCCCGGTTATCAGGTCGACGGCATGGACGTCCGCGCGGTGAAGGCCGCGGCCGACGAGGCAGTCGCCTGGTGTCGTGCCGGCAAGGGCCCGGTCATCCTGGAGATGCAGACCTACCGCTATCGCGGCCACTCGATGTCGGACCCTGCAAAATACCGGACGCGCGAGGAGGTCGAGAAGGTACGCCACGACCAGGACCCGATCGAGCAGGTGCGCAACCGCCTCCTCGCCGCCAAGGTGAGCGAGCAGGACCTCAAGGCGATCGACGCCGAGGTCCGCGACATCGTCAACGCTTCCGCCGACTTTGCCCAGCATGATCCGGAGCCGGATGTGTCCGAGCTCTGGACCGACGTTTACCGCTAAAAGCGCGCAAGCTTTCTTTTGGAGTCGATATGCCAATTCAAGTGCTGATGCCCGCGCTGTCGCCCACGATGGAAAAGGGCAACCTCGCCAAATGGCTGAAAAAAGAGGGTGAGACGATCAAGTCGGGCGACGTGATCGCCGAGATCGAGACCGACAAGGCGACCATGGAGGTCGAGGCGACCGATGAGGGGACGCTCGGCAAGATCCTGATCCCCGAAGGCACGGCGGATGTCGCCGTGAATACGCCGATCGCGACGATCCTTGCCGACGGCGAGAGCGCAGCCGATCTCGCGAAGGCGCCCGCGCCTGCCAAGGCCGCCGAGGCCGCGCCGCCCGCAGCGGCCAAGGCGGAAGCGCCGCCGAAATTAGCGGCGCCTTCCGCGCCGCAAGCTGTTGCCGAGCCCGATCCCGAGGTGCCGGCCGGCACCGAGATGGTGAAGCAGACGGTCCGCGAAGCCTTGCGCGATGCCATGGCCGAGGAGATGCGGCGTGACGGCGACGTCTTCGTGATGGGCGAAGAGGTTGCGGAATATCAGGGCGCCTACAAGATCACGCAGGGCCTCTTGCAGGAATTCGGCGCCAAGCGCGTGATCGACACGCCGATCACCGAGCACGGCTTTGCCGGCATCGGCGTCGGCGCTGCGATGGCGGGTCTCAAGCCGGTCGTCGAGTTCATGACCTTCAACTTCGCCATGCAGGCGATGGACCAGATCATCAATTCCGCCGCCAAGACGCTCTATATGTCCGGCGGCCAGATGGGCTGCTCGATCGTGTTCCGCGGCCCCAACGGCGCCGCCGCGCGCGTCGCCGCCCAGCACAGCCAGGATTATTCCTCCTGGTATTCGCACGTTCCGGGTCTCAAGGTCATCGCGCCATATTCGGCCGCGGATGCCAAGGGTCTGCTCAAGGCCGCGATCCGCGACCCCAATCCGGTGATCTTCCTCGAGAACGAAGTTCTCTATGGCCACACCGGTGAGGTGCCGAAGCTCGACGACTATGTGATCCCGATCGGCAAGGCGCGCATCGTGCGCTCCGGCAGCCACGTCACGATCATCTCATGGTCGAACGGCATGACCTACGCGCTGAAGGCCGCCGAAGAGCTCGCCAAGGACGGCATCGAGGCCGAGGTGATCGACCTGCGCACGCTGCGGCCGATGGACACCGAGACCTTCATCAATTCCGTGAAGAAGACCGGCCGCGCCGTCACGGTGGAGGAGGGCTGGGCCCAGAGCGGCGTCGGCGCCGAGATCGCCGCGCGCATCATGGAGCATGCCTTCGACTACCTGGATGCGCCGGTAGCGCGCGTGTCCGGCAAGGACGTGCCGATGCCCTATGCCGCGAACCTGGAGAAGCTCGCGCTGCCTTCGGCAGCCGAAGTGGTCGAGGCCGCCAAAGCCGTTTGCTACAGGTAGACCATGGCAGGGCCCAAGGAACAGCCACTTCCGCCTGATGTGATGGGACGCGAAGACGCGATCGAGATTCTGCGCGTGTTCGTGCTCGACGGCGGGCTTTCGATGGCGTTCCAGCGGGCGTTTGAGGAGCCCGACATGTGGGGCCTGCTGCTCGTCGACCTCGCCCGCCACGCCGCGCGCGCCTATGCGCGCGAAAGCGAGATGAGCGAGGAGGACGCGCTGAACCGGATCCTCGATATGTTCGAGGCCGAGATCGAGCGTCCGACCGACATGGGCACCACGACGCCGCGCGGACAGAAGGGGCACTGAGCGTGGCGGTCGAATCCTGTCACCATGATTTCATGCTCGGGGCGATCGGCGAGGCCGATACCCTCCCGGGCTCCAAGGACATTCTCGACAAGATCGACCTTGTCGACGACCGCTCCATCGCCATGATGAAGTCGTGGCGTTCCAATCCCGCCAATGAGCGCCCGTGGCAGGGCGACATCGGCAACTAATCCTGTGGTCTGTCGCTCTTCCGGTGGGTCGGGAGACGACGTTTTAAGAAGTTCTTCGTGAGGTCAGCATGCCCATCAACATCCTGATGCCAGCTCTCTCGCCGACGATGGAGAAGGGCAACCTCGCCAAGTGGCTGAAGAAAGAAGGCGACAAGGTCAAATCCGGCGACGTCATCGCCGAGATCGAGACCGACAAGGCCACCATGGAGGTCGAGGCGATCGACGAAGGCACGATCGCCAAGATCCTGGTGCCCGAGGGCACGCAAGACGTGCCGGTCAACGATGTGATCGCGGTTCTCGCCGGCGAGGGCGAGGACGTGAAGGCCGCGGGCGCTGCCAAGCCCGCCGCATCGGCTGCGCCGCCGAAAGCCGCGGAAGCACCGGCTGCCGCGCCGGCTCCGGCGCCCGCACCGGCTGCGAAGGCGGCACCGGCTCCCGCCGCTGCTCCGGCACCACAGGCCGCTGCACCGGCCGCGAAGGGCAACGGCCAGGCCGGCCGCGTGTTCTCCTCGCCGCTGGCGCGCCGGCTTGCCAAGGACGCAGGCATCGAGATTTCGAGGGTTACGGGCACCGGCCCGCACGGCCGTGTGGTCGCGCGCGACGTCGAAGAGGCCAAGTCCGGCAAGGGTCTGAAAGCGCCGGCGGCAGCTCCGTCAGCCGCGCCGTCGATCGCGCCGACCATGTCCGACAAGCAGATCCTGGCGCTGTTCGAGCCGGGCTCCTATGACATCGTCCCGCATGACGGCATGCGCCGCACCATCGCGCAGCGCCTGACCGCTTCGATCCAGAACGTTCCGCACTTCTACCTCACCATCGACTGCGACATCGGCAAGCTGCTGGTCGCGCGCGAGGAAATCAATGCGGCTGCTCCGAAGGACAAGGAAAAGAAGCCGCTCTACAAGATCTCGGTCAACGACTTCGTCATCAAGGCGATGGCGGTCGCGCTCCAGAAGATCCCGAACTGCAATGTGAGCTGGACCGAGTCCGGCATGATCAAGCACCACCATTCCGACGTCGGCGTCGCGGTGGCGATGCCCGGCGGCCTGATCACGCCGATCATCCGCAAGGCGGAGACCAAGACGCTCTCGACCATCTCCAACGAGATGAAGGATTTTGCGACCCGAGCCCGCTCGCGCAAGCTGAAGCCTGAGGAATACCAGGGCGGCACGACTGCGGTATCCAACCTCGGTATGTTCGGCATCAAGGACTTCACAGCGGTGATCAACCCGCCGCATGCGACGATCCTCGCGGTAGGCACCAGCGAGGAGCGGCCCGTCGTGCGGGGCGGCAAGATCGAGATCGCACAGATGATGAGCGTGACGCTGTCCTGCGATCACCGCGCCATCGATGGCGCGCTCGGCGCCGAGCTGATCGGCGCGTTCAAGCAGCTCATCGAAAATCCCGTCATGATGATGGTCTGACGCGCGGGTTCGGGAGGGGCAAGGTTGAATGTCCGGACACGCTGGCCCTGGATTTCGATGCTGCTGTCGATCATCGTTCTCGTCAGCCCGATCGGCACGGAAGTCGGTCACGACGCGTTCTTCAGCGGCGAAGCTCTCTCGCGAAACATTGCCCAGCCGATCGCGTTCATCGGCTTCGCGATTTTAATCTCGATCTGCGTCATCGAATGGCTGGTCAGATCGATGATTTCGAAACGCCGTGATCACGGCGCATTAGTTTGAGTTGAATGGGAGCCACCATGGCCGACACATCCTTCGACGTCATCATCATCGGCTCCGGCCCCGGCGGCTACGTCACCGCGATCCGTGCCGCGCAGCTCGGCTTGAAGACCGCAATCGTCGAGAAGAACTATCTCGGCGGCATCTGCCTGAACTGGGGCTGCATCCCCACCAAGGCGCTGCTGCGCTCTGCCGAGATCTACCACTACATGCAGCACGCCAAGGATTACGGCCTGTCGGCGGAGAAGGTCTCGTTCGATCCGAAGGCGGTGGTGCAGCGCTCGCGCGGCGTCTCGAAGCGGTTGAACGACGGCGTCGGCTTCCTGATGAAGAAGAACAAGATCAGCGTGATCTGGGGCGCGGCCTCGATCGACGCACCCGGCAAGGTCACGGTGAAGAAATCCGACGTCGAGGGGCCGAAGGGCACGCTGGGCGAGGGGACCTATCAGGCCAAGCACATCATCGTTGCGACCGGCGCGAGGCCGCGCGTGCTGCCGGGACTCGAGCCCGACAAGAAGCTGGTCTGGACCTATTTCGAGGCCATGATCCCGGAGCGGATCCCGAAGTCGCTGCTGGTGGTCGGCTCGGGCGCCATCGGCATCGAGTTCGCCTCCTTCTTCCACACCATGGGATCCGACGTTACCGTGGTGGAGGTGCTGCCGCAGATCCTGCCCGTCGAGGATGCGGAGATCGCAGGCCTTGCGCGAAAGCGTTTCGAGAAAATGGGCATCAAGATCATGTCCTCGACCAAGGTCACCAAGCTCGACAAGAAGGCCGACAGCGTCGTTGCGACCATCGATGACGGCAAGGGCAAGCCGGTCACGACCGAGTTCGAGCGCGTGATCTCCGCGGTCGGCGTCGTCGGCAACATTGAAAACCTCGGCCTTGAAAAGCTCGGCGTCAAAACCGACCGTGGCTGCATCGTCGTCGACGGCTACGGCAAGACCAACGTCCCCGGCATCTATGCCATCGGCGACGTTGCCGGTCCGCCCATGTTGGCTCACAAGGCCGAGCATGAGGGTGTGATCTGCGTCGAGGCGATCAAGGGCCTGCACCCGCACGCCATGGACAAGAACATGATCCCGGGCTGCACCTATTGCCATCCGCAGGTCGCGTCCGTCGGCCTCACCGAAGCCAAGGCCAAAGAGAGCGGCCGCGAGATCCGCGTCGGCCGCTTCCCCTTCGTCGGCAACGGGAAGGCGATTGCGCTCGGCGAGGACCAGGGCCTCGTCAAGGTGATCTTCGACAAGAAGACTGGCCAGCTTCTCGGCGCCCATATGATCGGCGCGGAGGTCACCGAACTGATCCAGGGTTACGTCGTCGCCATGAACCTGGAGACGACGGAAGAGGAACTGATGCACACGGTCTTCCCGCATCCGACGCTGTCGGAAATGATGAAGGAAGCCGTGCTGGATGCGTATGGAAGGGTGTTGAATATCTGACCGCTATCGTCATTGCGGGCGCAGCGAAGCAATCCAGAGTTCATCCGCGGAAACAGTCTGGATTGCTTCGCTGCGCTCGCAATGACGGGCGGAGAGGCCATTGGCATAAGAAGAAAGAAATAAGCCATGAAAGACAACGACAACCTCACCATCGAGCGCCCGACCTTCGTCACCCATCTCGAATGCGCGATGGAAGGCGATCACTATCCGGCAGACCAGATCCACAATCTTTCCAAGGCCGGCAAACCGCTACTGGTGCGCTACGACCTTACTGGGGTGAAGAAGGCGCTGACCAAGGATGCGCTAAGCCAGCGCCCCGCGGACATGTGGCGCTACCGCGAGCTGCTGCCGGTGCGCAAATGCAAGGACATCGTCTCCCTCGGCGAGGTCACGACGCCACTGATCCGGCTGCCCAAACTGTCGCAAAAGCTCGGCGGCGGCGAGATCATCGTGAAGGACGAGGGCCGCTTGCCGACCGGCTCGTTCAAGGCGCGCGGTCTCGTGATGGCGGTGTCGTTGGGCAAGGCGCTCGGCATCAAGCACATGGCAATGCCGACCAACGGCAACGCGGGCGCGGCGCTGGCGGCCTATGCGACCTCCTGCGGCATCAAGACCACGATCTTCTGCCCGGCCGATACGCCCGAGGTGAACGTCAGCGAGATCGAGCTCCAGGGCGCCACCGTCTACCGCGTCAACGGCTATATCGACGATTGCGGCAAGATCGTCGGCGAGGGCAAGGCGAAGGTCGGCTGGTTCGACACCTCGACGCTGAAGGAGCCGTACCGGATCGAGGGCAAGAAGACGATGGGGCTGGAGCTTGCCGAGCAACTCGGCTGGGACGTGCCCGACGTGATCTTCTATCCGACCGGCGGCGGCACCGGCCTGATCGGCATGTGGAAGGCCTTCGACGAGCTCGAGAAGATCGGCTTCATCGGTACCAAGCGTCCGCGGATGGTTGCCGTGCAGGCGTCGGGCTGTGCGCCGATGGTGCGGGCCTATGAGGAGGGCACCGAGCATGCGGCGCGCTGGGAGGATGCGCACACGATCGCCTCGGGAATTCGCGTGCCGCAGGCGATCGGCGATTTCCTGATCCTGCGTGCGGTGCGGCAAAGCAAGGGCTTTGCCATCGCCGTCGATGACGACAATATCTCATCGGCGCTGAGCGAGGTCGCTCGCGAGGAGGGGTTGCTGTTGTGTCCCGAGGGTGCCGCGACCTACGCCGCCTACAAGCAGAGCCTTGCCGACGGCCGTGTCAGCAAGAATGATCGCGTGATGCTGTTCAACTGCGCGACCGGGTTGAAATACCCGCTGCCGCCGGTCACCCGCACGCTCGACCGCCACAAGCCGATCGACTTCTCGCAGTTCTGACCAGTCGTCCGGGCCGATCAGGATCCGTCGCGGACGGATCCTGCCGGGAAGCGGGGCGGCAGCATGCGTGCAAGCGTGCCGTCCCTTTTCACGATGACGTGCCAGAACGTCGCGCCGATATGCGCGGCGACTGCTGCGTAGACGAGCCAGGCAAGAAGGCCGTGGACGGTCTCGCCGAGATGCGCAACCACTTGATTGCCGGCGAAGAGCCGCGGCAAATCGAACGTCCAGAAATATTTCAGTCGATAGCCACCGGCTGAAGAGAACAAATATCCCGTGACCGGCATCACGACGAGCAGGGCGTAGAGGACCAGATGGTTCAACCCGGCCGCGACCCGGACGAGCGCGTTTGACGTAGCTGGCTGCGGTGGCGTCTTGGTCGCAGCGCGAACCAGGAGGCGCAGGATGGTCAGGAAAAACAGCGTCTCGCCGAGCGATTTGTGCACTTCGAGCAATTCGCGGCGCGGCGAAGTTCCCGGCTGCTGCAGCCCGCAATAAAAGCCGATCAGCATCGCAATGATGAACAGGACGGCAGTGGTCCAGTGAATCCACCGCAGAAGCGGTGCGTAGGGCGGCGTTACCGATGCCGTCATCATGGGCTTGTTGTGATATCGCGTCGGCCAAGAAGGGCCTGCGACATTCCCAAGCACCATCCCGCCCCAGCCTCATGCTGCGGGCCGCGACGAATTACGTAATTCGCAATCGTGTGTCTAATGCCAAGAGCGTGATATTGGTCTGCTCAAATCGACAGACGCGGCGTTGCCGCGCGGGCCAAGGATCGAACGGAGGCGAGAGGCATGATGCGTAGATTGCTATTGGTGCTACTCGCCGCGAGTCTTGGATTCATCGCGGGCGCGCGTGCCGACACGTACCCCTCGCGTCCCATCACCATCATCGTGCCGTTCGCAGCCGGCGGGCCGTCGGATGCGATGGCGCGCGCGCTCGCCGAGCGCATGCGGGCGAGCCTCGGCCAGGCCGTGGTGGTCGAGAACGTCACCGGCGCCGGCGGCTCGATCGGGGTGGGGCGCGCCGTGCATTCGGCCCCTGATGGCTACACCATCTCCTTCGGCCATCTTGGCACGCACGTGGCCAACGGTGCGGTCTACAAGCTCCCCTACGATCTCGTCGCCGATCTCGAGCCGGTGGTGCTGCTGCCGAGCAACCCCATGATCATCGTCAGCAAGAACGCCGTGCCGGCGACGTCGCTGAAAGAGCTGCTCGCCTGGCTGAAGTCGCGCCCGGCGCCCGCGACCGCGGGCACGGCCGGTGCGGGCTCCGGCAGCCACATTGCCGGGGTCTATTTCGAGAGCGCTTCCGGCATCAAGCTGCAATATGTGCCCTATCGTGGCACGGGGCCGGCGCTGAACGACCTCATCGCCGGCCAGATCGACATCATCGTCGACCAGACCTCCAACTCCATCAACCAGGTCCGCGCCGGCACCATCCGTGCCTACGCGATCAGCGACGACAAGCGCCTGGCGTCCGCGCCCGAAATCCCGACCGCCGACGAGGCCGGACTGAAGGGCTTTCACATGACGCTCTGGTCGGGCCTATGGGTGCCCAAGGGCACTCCGAAGGAGATCGTGTCGAGGCTCAACGCCGCGGTGGTGGAAGCGCTCGGCGATGCCGCCGTGAAGAAGCAGATGGAAAATCTCGGCCTCGAAATGCCGCCACAGGACCAGCTCAGCCCCGAAGCGCTCGGCGCGCGGCAGAAGGCCGAGATCGCCAAATGGTGGCCGATCATCAAGGCGGCCGACATCAAGGTGGATTGAGCCGGGCGCATCGTACGGCATCACGCCGTGGCATTTCCTCGTCCTTCCAGCGCCATCTCAAGGCACTGTATCAGATCGGAGGCGACGAACGGCTTGCCGAGGAAGCAGAGTGCACCGGCCCTCAGCGCCCGCGCGCGCACGCTCTCATCCGGAAATGCCGTAATGAATATGAACGGCATCGCCGAGCCCTGGGTACGCATCTGCGTCAACAGGTCGATCCCGCTCATGACCGGCATCTGCACGTCCGCGATCACGCAACTGGCAGCGTTCAGATCGGTTGAACCCAGGAATTCCTCGGCCGAGGCGAATGTGTGCACGACGTATCCGCGCGACGCCAGAAGATTGTCGATCGCCGCCCGGACATAGGGATCATCGTCGAGCACCGAAATCACTGAAGGCGCTGACAAAACGTCCGCTCCCGAGCTGCCTGCCGTAACATGCCGGCCGGGGACCACGGTGAGCCCATCAAGCGGGATTTGGAACTTATACTTAGGTTTGTTCGTCCCGCCTGGCATGCTGAATCCCGAGCGCTTCGTTCATTCTCACCAGCTCGGCCAACGACTTGGCACCCATCTTCCGCATGATCTGGCCGCGATAGATCTTGACGGTGATTTCGGCCAATCCCAGCTCGGCGGCCACGTGCTTGTTCATCATGCCGGACGCGACCAGAGACAGCACGTCCCGTTCCCGCGGGGTGAGCGACTCGAAGCGGGACCTGACGTTCGACACCGTCTTCTCGATCTCGCGGCGCTTGCGATCGCGCTCGATCGCGGCCTGAACCGCGTCCAGCATGTCCTGGTCGCGCACCGGCTTGGTCAGGAAGTCGACCGCGCCGCTCTTCATGGCCCGGACGGTCATGGGAATATCGCCATGGCCGGTGATGAAGATGATGGGCGTGTGTATGCCCGCCTTGGCGAGATCGGCCTGCAGGTCGAGGCCGCTCAGTCCCGGCAGGCGGATGTCGAGCACCAGACAGCTCGGAACCTCCGGCGGCTTGCTCTGCAGGATCTCTGGCGCCGAGCCGAATGCCGTGACCCTGAGGCCGACCGATTCAAACAGATTGATAAGCGCCCGGCGCACAGAGGGGTCGTCGTCGACGACCAGGACCATCGGCTCATTGTCATCCGCCTGCGGCATGGAGGGGACGCGGCGTTCGTTCACGTCGCTTCCTCCTGGTGCAAGGGCAGGGTGATCTGAAATGTCGCGCCGCGCCCTTCATTGGGCGAGGCCGAAAGCCTTCCGCCGTGAGCCTCGACGATGGAACGGCAGATCGAAAGTCCCATGCCCAGGCCGCTGGATTTGGTGGTGAAGAACGGCGTGAACATGCGATCGATCGTATCGGCAGAAATGCCGACCCCGCGGTCCGCCACGCTCACCAGAACTGATCCGTTCTTATCCGGACCGGAGCGGATCACCAGCTCGCGCGGGCAGTCCTTGACGCCTTCCATCGCTTCGATCCCATTCATGATCAAATTGATCAATACCTGTTGTAACTGGATTCGGTCGCCGAAAATGTTGGGCAGCACAGATCTCAACTCCATTCGCACCGATACGGCATGGGTGGCCATCTCGCGTTGAACCAGCGTGACCGCCTCGCGAACGACCCGGTTGAGGTCGAGCGGAACCATCTCGATGTCGGTCCTCTTGGCGAGCGCGCGGACGTGACGGATCACCTCGCTGGCACGGTTGCCGTCCTCGATGATCCATTCCACCGAGCGGCGTGCCCCTTTCAGGTCGGGTGGGCTGCGCTGCAGCCAGCCGATGCACGCATCGGCGTTGGCCATCACGGCGGCGAGGGGCTGATTGATTTCGTGAGCAATCGAGGCGGTCAGCTCGCCGAGCGTCGTTACGCGCGTCACATGGGCGAGTTCGGTCTGCGCCTTGCGGAGCGCCTGTTCGGCCTGATCGGCGCGGATGGCCGCGGTCACGTCGGTGCAGACGCCGCGATAGCCGAGAAAATTGCCGTTGGCGTCGAAGAACGGCTTGCCGCTGGTACGAACATAGGTCGGCTGTCCGTTCCGGTCCTTGCTCCGGTACACGAGGTCGCGAAACGGAACGTGCGCGTCGAGCGCCGCTCGGTGCTGCTGCCACTTCTCAGGTTGGAGCGCGGCATCGGGAGCAATGTCCCAACGTGCGAGCCCGACCGCCCAGGAAGGAGCCATGCCGACCGTTTCAGGGTGTTCGGAGACGCGTGTGACGCGATGGTCGGGCCCGGTCTCCCAGAACCAGTCGGACGCGGTTTCGGCATAGTCGCGGAAGCGCTGCTCGCTCTCGCGAAGCAGTCGTTCCGCCTCCTTGGCCGGGGTGACGTCGCTCACCGAGCCAACGAACTCGACGTTACCGCCGGCGTCTCGCGTGGCGCGGGCCACCGCGCGAACAAATTTCACGCTGCCGTCAGGCATCACGAGCCGGTATTCGTGATCGTAATCGCGCCCCTCGCGCATTGCGCGCCCAGTGGTCCGTCGCACCGCGAGCCTGTCATCCGTATGGATGCGCTCGAGCATGAAAGGGATCGTGGGCTGCTCCGTCTCGTCGCATTCGAAGATGCGATAAGTCTCCTTCGACCAGGTGATCTCGCCGGTCGCGGCTTTCCAGCCGAAGCTGCCGGTGTGGCTCAATGCCTGCGCCTGGGCTAGGTAAGCCTCGCTCTGTCGCAGCGCATTCTCCGCTTCCTTGCGCTCGGTGATGTTCTCGCAGGCGACCAGCACGATCTGCTTGCCGTCGCCTTGCGGCATGGCCTTGGCGTTCTCGCGTACCCACAGAACCGAGCCGTCCTTGCGCACCTTGCGGATTTCCCAGGTGTGCGACTGGCCGACGGTCTCGAGGCACAGCGCAACGCACTGACGGACAAAGCCACGGTCTTCCTCGAAAAACACGCTGAGCACGGATTGGCCGATCAGTTCCGCTGCCGTGTAGCCCAGTTGCGCGGCGCCGAACGTGTTCACGTTCACCACGGTTCCAACAGGATCGACCATGAAATACATGACCGGGTTGTGCTCGAAGACCTGCTGCCACTGCGTCATCGCCTCGTGCAGATCGGCATTGCTGGACTTGAGGCTCTGCTTGAAGCGGCCAGCCCGCCGTTCGCTGCGCGCCTGCTGGATCAATCCCGACCCGATCAGGCAGGCGAAAAGGAACGGAGCAATCACGAGGCGATCCTGTGGATCCGAGATGTGGAAATCAAAGAGGGGCGGGGCGAAGAAAAAGTCGAGCGTGGCAACGGCGAGGAGAGTGAGGAGGCCGGAGGAGAGGAAGCTGTCCGTAAGCGCAAACGGCAGGACCACCATGAGATAGCAGAGCGCGGTCGCGGCGAGCCCGATCTTGAGGAAGAAACAGGCCGCGGTCACCAGCGCCAGCGCGACGCAACCGAAGACGAATTGCGCGGCTGATTTCCAGATTTTTGTTATCTGGCCAGGCTTCATCGCAGACGGTCCCGGCTCATTTCTGCGGTGGATGCAAGTAGACCACGTTGCAACAACATCGGCAATTCCCCCCGACCAAAGTCGGACCGATGGCGATGGGACGACGTGCGGTCTTTGGATTTGCGGCTTGCCATGCCCCTCCTCGCCGTGAACCAACGCCGACCGGGACTTCCCGGAGGCCGTGCAATCGGCGCATCGTGCGCCGCCTCGTTGCGAAAATGCCGTCGAAGGCCCCGGGCAACTACGGGACAAACCTAGGTATAGCTCGCTCATCCCTAGTCATGTCGGTCATTTACCTCCGTACAATTGAGCAAATCGTTGCTGACGGACTAGCCTTATGACCGATCGGGAAAGGTCGATGGTGCTGCCGCTGGCGGCGACCGCGAAAGAGCCGGGTCCAAGTGTACGGTTCGAACGGTCTCACCGACGGGCGCAGGACGAAAGACCAGGCCGCTGCCCTGCTCGGGATGTCGCCATGACAGTGAAAGCGTTGTGCTCGTTGCCCGTACGTTCCGCAGGATCCGTCGCGCACTGCGACGGCGAAACGGCGATTTCCACGATCCGGCATGCATGTGAATTCGAAGGGAAGAGATCGGACAACGGAACGAGGGAGAGAGTGATGTGCGACAAGTCCGAACAGCATGAGCGCCGTCCTTCAGACCAGAGCTGTGCCGTTTGTAGCCGGCAGTTTGGCTTGATCCGGTACTATTCCTGGCGAACCGCGCTCTGTTCCAAGAAGTGCCTCGATCGTTTCCGTGCTCGCAGCGACCGCGATCGCCGCTGGCTGTTTCGTGCGCGGGTGGCTTGAGGATTCGCCGGAAAGGTTGGCCGTTCAGCAATTCTGATTCAGGAGGCAGCGTGTGAACCGATCGTGCAAGCTCCTTCTCTCGGGCGTTCTCCTGCTTGGCTTTGCTGCCGCGGTCGAGGCGCAGGAGGTTGGGCAAGGGGCTGCTCATCGCCAGCATCCCGCTCAGGATCAGGCTCTGCACGAAAAATTCTATTCGACCTGGCATATGCCGGACAACCCGGCGCTCAGCTGCTGTAACAGCGCAGACTGCTACCCGACCGAGATCAAGTACGAAGACGGCAAGCTTTACGCGCGGCGCAGGGAAGACGGCAAATACATCCAGGTCCCTGCCCAGAAGGTGGAGCGGAACAGGGACAACCCCGATGGGCGCAACCATCTTTGCGCGCCGCCTCCCGCGCTTTCTCCGCTGGATACCGTCTACTGCTTCGCATTTGGAGGTGCCACATGAGGTTCGCCTTCGTCTTGGTGAACGACAGGACACCGTTCCGGCAAACCTGGTGCTTGCAGTGCTGCGAGCGCATCGGCGGAAGCTATCTGCGCGAAATCGGAACGCATCTGCCCTATTGCGACTATGAATGCTACGCGCTGTTTCGTGAGGCGGGGGCGGATCAGCAGGAGCGCGCGAGGGCGGCGTCATGAAGTTTGTCGTGGTCAATCACGAGCCGCCGTCGCCCGAGGCCGCGTGCAGCACCTGCGCCCAACCGCTCCAATCCGGCTATATCCGGCATGCGCGGACGCAGCGCCGCTACTGTGACCATGATTGCTACCGGCGAAATGAGATCGCGACGCTGATGATGGAGTGGTCGATGCCCGGCCTCACCGGGACGCGGGCCACCGAGAACATCGTGAGCGTCGCCAGTCGCGTCATCGAAGTCCTCGCAATTTTGGGTGCGGTGTCGTGCTGGAGTTCCACGATACAGATGTGGACCTTCTCGCGAGCATTGACCGACGCATGTTTGGGCGCTCACGACCTGATGGCGACGGAAGGAGGTGATGGCGAGCCATGCAATTGAGACCACGCAATTGAGCCCGCGTGGGACCGCAGTCACCAGACCTGAGAGGCGCCTCGTCCAGCCCCGGAGGCGTCGACCAGCGAGGGTGGGTTAGCAGATGGCGTAACCACCACGCCCCCTCCACATCGTGGTGGGTCACGCTTCGCTAACCCACCCACGGCTCCAAGTAGAATCCGCAAGTAGAAATCCGAAAGTGGAAATCGGCGTCAATCCGCGCCCATGAAGCTCGCCGGCGTCGCTGCTGCGGGCCTTGCGCGGACCTCCTGCGTTATGACGCGCTGGTCGGACTTTGCGGCTACCGCGCCGGACTCCTCGAACCGCGCCCGGTAAACCAGGACGTTCTCCATCACGCGCTGGACGTAGTTGCGGGTCTCCGACAGCGGAATGCGCTCGACCCAATCGACCGGATCGATCTTGGGGTCGCGGGGATCGCCGTGCGCCTGCACCCAGTCCCTGACCCGGCCACGGCCGGCATTGTAGCCGGCGAAGGTCATGATCTGGTTGCCGCGATATTCCGACAGCAGCGCACTGAGCTCGGCCGCACCCATCTGGGTGTTGTAGACGGGATCGGAGACCATGCGGTCCCAGTCGTAGGTGACGCCGAACCGTTTTGCCGTGTCGCGCCCGGCCTCCGGTGTGACCTGCATCAGCCCGACCGCATTGGCCGGCGATTTGTCGCGCTGGTCGAACGAGCTTTCGGTACGTGCCACCGAATAGATCACGCTCGTCTCGATCTCGGGTGCGACCTGCTTGTGCTGGGGAATTCCGATGGTCGGGAAGGCGTAGTGGTCGAGCGCGAGCCCGCGGGCGAGCGCCAGCTTGCCGATCTCCAGCATCGCGTGGGCGTCGCCGCGCCGGCCAGTAAGCTCGCCGAGCGATTCGAGCGCGGCAATGTCGGTGCTCTCGCCGGCAAAATCGGCGACGAAGGAGAACGCGACGTCGCGCTCGCCGATTTCGTAGAGCATGTCGGCCGCACGCACGCGCTCATCCGAGGGCTGTGCAGCCTCGGAGGCGAGGACGGGCGAGGGCGCGCGCAAATCGATGCGCTCGAGGCCGAGCCTTGCGCGTGCGAGCTGGCCGTAATAGGCGGTCGAATAGCGTGCGGCCGCCTGGTAGCTCCGAAGCGCGTCGGCGGCTGCTCCCAAGGCTTCCGCCGCGCGGCCGCGCCAATAATACCCCCGTGACAGCGCGATCGGGTTGGCGGAACCTCCGTCGATGGCGGCAAAGTGCGTCAGCGCCGTCTTGGGATCGTCGAGATAGCGTAGCGCAATCCAGCCGCACATGAAGTGATAGTCGATGCGGTAGACTTCCATCGCCGGCACCGCGGCCGTGCGCACCACGTCGTAGGCGGTCCTGAACTTGCCCTGGTCAAGCAGCTTGCGCGCCAAGAGCCGGCGCTCGCGCCACCAGGCGTCGGTGTCCTGGAGGACCATGGTGTCGGGAGAGGCCGCGAGGATGACCTGTGCCGCATCGTCGATGCGGTCCTTCAACAGGTGCCATTGCGCGCGGCACAGCGTGTAGCCGAGATCGCGGCGCGCATCCGCCGGCACCTCTTCCAGATAGTCCTTGGCCTTGTTCTCCTTGCCGTTGACCGCGGCGCAGGCCTTCACGATCGCAAGCTCGTCGCTGCCGAGCCGCTTTGCGGCGCGGCGCGCGGCGCCATACTCTTTGGCGCCGAGCCGCTTGTCCATGCGGGCCCGATGATCGTCCGCAGTCAAAAGCTCGCCGAACGCCTCGTAAGCGTCGCTCTCGGTTCGCTCGGACAGTTCCTCCGAGCGCCACGCGTTACGCACGAGCCTTGTGGCCGCGTCGCGATCGCCTTCGGCCAGCAGCACGCGTGCGAGCGCGAACTTGCCCTTGGCGGTCTGCGGCCGGTCGGCGGTGAACCTGTGCACGGTGATCGGATCGCTCTTCTCCTGCCAGAGGCGCGCCTCGGCGCGGCGGCGGAACGAGGCGATGCTCGGCCAGTCAGGATTGGCGGCAACGAACGCGGTGTAGCGGTTGAAATCGGCGGACGTCTCGGAGTGCCGCAGGATGAACCATTCGGCCAGCTTTTGCCCGGCGGGATCGGCGATCCGGTTCCTGGCCGCGGTAGCGTCGTCGGTCTTCGCCTTGCGCGCCAGATCGATCGCGTCCTTCAGCGCGGCGAGGTCGCCGGTCAGCGGCGGCCGTGAGGGCTGCTCCGACGGCTCCTCGTCCGGCTTCGATTTCCGTTTCGCTTCGGCCTGCTTGCTGTGCCGATGCTTGCCGGCCGCAGCGCTGCGCTGCTTGCCGGCTTTCGCGTCCTGCGTCTTCTTCGGACCGGATTGCTTGTGATGGCCCTTCGCCGCCGCCTCCGTCGAGACGAGCGCGAGTGCAGCCATGGTGAGGAAACACGCAAGCGAGCGTAGGCACTGGTTCATTCCATGGTCCCCCTGCGAAACCATCAGCACAAACCAAGATCCGCGACGTGATGCGGGCTTGAGCGACTCAAACGATAGCACGGCCTCGTCTGATCGATGTCACGCTCCGGCAACATTGCGGCAAAAATGCCGCCGAAATCGAACTCGACAGCTTCTGCAACTCACGCTTGGCATGACAGCGGGTCGCTCCGTGAAATCGTAAATGTGCGTTAACCTTCGATCGGCCGCTCCGGCGACTGTCGCGAAAAACCCCTGCGATGCAGCGTTTCAGGCCAATTTGCGCGTGTTTCAGGTAGCGGTTCCGGTGTATGGAGTCACAAGGTTCCTCAATCTCGAATTGCCCAAGCCCGCCATGCCGATTTTCAACCAATCGATCAGGCGCAAGATCGTCGGCATCGCCCTCGGGCTGATCGTGCTGATGGTGGTCACCTCGATCCTGTCGATGGTGATGTCGAGCCGGGTCGGCCATCTGCTCGACGAGCTGACCAACCGGTATATTCCCGCCTATGGCGACCTGGCGCGTGCCAATGTGCGCTCGCTGGAGCGGGCCCTGGCGCTGCGACGCATGGTGATCGCGAAAATGCAGACGCCACCGGACGAGGAGGGGTTTGCGGCGCGCTTGCGCGACTACAGGCAGACGGACGCGCTTGTCGTCAAAGAGGCCGAAGCCGCACGAAAACTGATCAATGCGATCATCGAGGACGACACCACGCCGTCGGACAACGCTGCGCTCGGTCGCATCGATGCCAGGATCGAGAACGCTCTTTCGGAGCTGCGCCGCGAGCTCTCTGAGGCCGACACGAGGCTGCTCAAGCAACTCGACGCCAAGGATTTTGCCGCGGCGCGTGACACGATGGCCCAGGTCGACACGCTGCGCGACGTGTTCAACCAGCGGATCGACACGATCCGCGCCGACATGCTGGGGCAGGTGTTCGCGAGCACGAGGGCGGTGATCCGCCATCAGACGCAGGCGATCGTCATCTCGGCCTTGGTGACCCTGCTTGCGGCGATCGTCGGACTCGCATTTGCGCTGCTGGTCTCGAGCGGCATCACGCGTCCGGTGCGCCTGTTGCTTGCCGGCACGCGCGAGGTCGAGGCGGGCCGCTTCGATCATACGATCAGCGTCTCGACGCAGGACGAGATCGGTGAGCTTGCCGCCGCCTTCAACCGCATGATCGAGCAGCTCCGTCGCAACGAGCGCATCCGCGAGACCTTTGGCCGCTACATAGACCCGAAGGTGGTGCAGGGGCTGATCGACCGGCCGGAGGTCGCCGTCGATGGCCAGAGGCGCGTGATGACGATCATGTTCTGCGACATGAGTGGCTTCACCTCGATGAGCGAGGGCATGACGCCTCGCGGCCTCGTCAAGGTCATGAACCACTACTTCACGGTGATGTCGGAACCCATTCGGGCCAACCGCGGTGTCATCGACAAATATATCGGCGACGCCATCATGTCCTATTGGGGCCCGCCCTTCATCGAGGAGGCCGAGCAGGCCCCGCTCGCCTGCCATGCTGCGCTCGACATGGCCGACCAGGTGCCGGCGCTTCAGAAGCAGCTCCCCGATCTCCTCGGCATCCGCGCCATGCCCGCTCCTTGCGACCTCAGGATCGGCATCGCCACCGGCGAGGTTCTGACCGGCAGCATCGGCTCGGAGCTGATGATGAGTTTTACGGTGATGGGCGATGCGGTGAACCTTGCCTCGCGGCTGGAAGCGGCCAACAAATTCTATGGCACCCGCATCCTGATTTCGCAGGCGACGGCGGCTGCGCTCGGCGCGAGCCTCGAGCTGCGCGAGATCGATCTTCTCGCGGTCGTCGGCCAGAGTGTGCCGCAGCCCGTGTTCGAGGTCATGGGCAAGGCCGGCGGGCTCCCACAGGACCAGATCGGCCTCAGGGCGCACTATGCCGAAGGGCTTGCGGCGTACCGCGCTGGCCGCTGGGACGAGGCGCGGCAGGCCTTCAACGCGGCGCTGGAGAGCGTGCCTGGCGATGGCCCCTCGCGCACGCTGCTTACCCGTCTCGAGCAGCTCCGGAGCAGCCCGCCTGTCCCCGATTGGGATGGCGCCTGGCGGATGGAGCATAAATGATCCAAAGGCGTTGCCCCGAATGAATTGAGCGGTCAGGTTCCGTCTCAAGCTGTGCTATGAATGTGCCCGTGTTTTTACGGGGGTGATCCATGAAGAAGGGCGACGTGACCTGTCCGCACTGCAAGGCGGGCTTTCGGCGGCTGGAACTGGCAACGGAGCCGCCGACGACCGGTGAGTACCGCTGTCCGGCCTGCGACGAGCTTGTGGAGAAGTTCAACGGTCTCGCCTTCGTGGCCTACCGTCTGACGATCCAGCCGTCGACGAAGGGAATCCGCGCGTAAGGCCGCGTCTCCCGCCGGCAACCGTGTCTTGCGGGTGCGGCGCGTCAACATCCCCAAGATGCCGAAAATCCGACGCGCGCCTCGGCGAGACCGCGCTCCGGGAAAAAATTCATTCAGTCCGATAACGATGTTGGCCGTGACCTATTTCGCGAGCTTACGCTCGTTGTTCTTCGAAGGCGTATTATGGGGACACGCCGATGACAGAACTTCAGGACAGGCTGGAACGGTTTGAGACGCTCACCGCCGAGTGCGAGCTGATCGCCAAGCTGGCGACCGACAGCGAAAAGCGGGAGTTCTACCTCAAGCTCGCGGGGCACTACCACGAGCTGGCGGCCGACGTCCGGCGGGCGATTGCGCCCAAAGCCGCGGCGTGACGACGGTCGAAAGCCGTTCTTAACACTTGGCGCGCATCCTCTTGAGGATGTGAGGCTGATCGCGTGCCGCGATTCCTCGCAGGTGGGAATGTGGAGGCCGTTGCCGTGCAGTGGCTCCAGGAACTGTTGCTTTGCAGGTCATCCCATGCGCGCTCTTGTGGTCATCTTGCTTTCACTCATGACGGCGGCCTGCGAGCCGGAGCAGGACATTACCGGCTCGACCGCCGCTTGCCCGTTGCGCAACTACAGCACCTACAATGCCAGGGACATGAACCAGTGCGTTGCCGCCTGCAAATCCTGCGACCACGGCACGACGGTCACCTGCACCACCTCCTGCACGCTGAAGGGCGCGCGCTGACTAGGCATGATGCAAGATAGGGGTGCCCAATCCTGTGGAAAGCCGCGCGAGTCTGCTATGGGTCAAGAGTGTCGTTTTGAAGATCCCTCGGCCTCTTCCGGTGTTCATCGATAAGCAGGCCCTTTAAGAGCGTCGCGTGACCTCGAATTGCATTAGGGATAGGGAGAACGTTAGCGCCTCCAATGCTCCGGCGCGTGGGCGCTAGCTGCGAGGATCATGACAGTTGCCTGCCGTTTGTTGGTCCCGCGCCTCTGTGATCGCCTGGACACTCACCGCCGCCCGCGCTCCTGCGATTTTCTTTCGCCGATCAAACAGGGCACACGGGGCTCTTTCGCGGTGGCTGGGACGATCTCGTTTTCCGGCGTGAGACCCGCAACTTCGAGAACAAGCTTGGTCCGGATCGCTTCCTGGAAGTTTTCGCGATTTTTGATCGTCATGATGAAGGCGCCCGGCCCACCGATCACGCAGTCCTCGTAGTAGAGATCGAGATTTTCGATGTCGATCGTCGAAAGGGATGGCTCCTTTATCATGATCGGCAGGCCGTTGATGATGATGCCTTTCTCCACGGCAGCGTCCCGCGCGCCGGTTACAGGGGCTCCGTCATTGTTCGGTCCATCGCCGGAAATGTCGATGACGCGCCGCGAGCCGCGGTACGGATTTTCTTCGAACAACTGCAGTGCGAAATTAATCGCTCCGGAAATCGAGGTACTTGAACCTCGGCGAACCGGCGTTTCCATGATCTCAGCGGCCACCGCAGCCGCCGATTCCGGGCCATCGATCACGCGCCAAGGGATGATGATCTTCTCGTCGCCCGACATCGACCACTCGAAATAAGTCACGGCCACCTTGCTGCCCGGAACGGCCCTCAGCGCCTGAAGGAACTCATTCGACGCGATGGCTCGCGAATAGCCCTCGCGCTGAATGGCAAGTTCGTTCAAATCCATCGAGTAGGAGATGTCGACGGCGATAACGAGCTCGACATTGACGGATGGTACATCGTGCCTGGTCTCGGCAAATCGAGGTTTCGGGCTTGGCGTGGCGATACCAGCCACGTCACCGCCGACTACCGTCCCCACAATAAACAACGCTCCGACCCAGACGCACCAGCGCATGGCGGTCCTCCCGTCGTTTCACGAGCATGGTGACACCCGAAGCGCGCCCGGAAAAGCGGAATTATGCAATTGGCGTCCACGTTTGCGACAATCGAGACAACGACCATGGACCTCGATGCGGCGCTTGTTGCCGCCAAATGCCCATCTGTCATCGTCGCTGGCCCGCAACACGCACTCGTGACGGGACAGTTCTCGCGGAGCTTGACCGGTTCGAACGGCAGGACGAACCAGGCCGGCGGCAGCTCCAGTGCACTACGACCGCGCAGTTTTCCCTTTTGAAGGGCTGGCGGGCCATCCGATGAATCGTCCAGCGATCCAGCCGATCAAACCCAGGAACGGAATGGGTGCGAGCGGCGCAAAGACAAGAGAGCCAATGCCAGAGGTGGGATCGAGAAAATCCGGGTATGGACCGAACCAAATCGGCATGGTGAGCATGGCCTGAACAACGCCGATGCCTTGCCCGGCATCGAAGACGTTGGCAATCATCTCGGGAGCCAGGAAGAACAGCGGCACATTGAGAAAAGACATCGCAGTTGCGGAAAGCCACATCGCGGACCGTGCCGATCCGGAGTTCGGTGACAGCCGGCAAGTCACGTACAACGCAACAAATCCCCAGTTCATGACCGCAAAATCAAGGGGGAGCTGAGAAATGAATGTCGAAAATCGATATCCCGATGGCCCGGCCTGCAACAGACCGGATTTGTAGCCAAGATAGATAAGTGTGGCGACTACGCTTGGACCGATAGAAACTGTCAAAAGCGCGATCAGAGGAACTTGGGTCCAGGCGAGCGACCGACCGTTTGCAGAAACCGCGTGTCGTCCTTTGTAGTATGCGAGCAAGATCGCCAGCAGCATCACTGCGAGGGCTGAGTATTCAAATAAGTCGGACATGTCACACTTGACTTGAGCTGGATCAACCCGTTCGGACTCCACGTATGCGGCTACTACCGGAAATCATTAGTGGTCGCTTCGCCGAACGAGGTTCACCAGATGCCCGCTTGGTTGTGCATAGCGGACTGAGGTCGGGCGTCGCGGTATGTCCGAAAAGGGCCAACAACGGACTACCGAGTGCAGCACAAGGTTTTGCTCGAATATGCTGTGTCCGTCACATCATGGCCCCGGGGATGAAACAACGGATGTCGATCCGCAGCACGTTGTCGAGCGCCCAGTAATAGATGGGCCAGACCATGGTGCGACCGGCACGGTTCGGCTCCTTGATCACGGCCTCGTCCGGCACGTCCCACCACTGGCTCGCGATGCGCACGCGGTAGCGGCCGTCTCTCACCTCCCAGTCGGCGTCGGATAGTGCCGTGCCGTCGGCATGGGAACAGCATGGCCCCTTGGTACTTTGGAGGCTCTCGAACCAGCCATTGAGCTCAGGACGGCTATGATCGTGCGCGTGCGCCGCGAAGTGCCAGACAAACAGCACGATCAAAGCCTTGACGGGAGCCATCAAGAATATCTTCGTCACTGCAATCTCCTTTAAATTGAGATTTGCGTCACGACTTCCGAAATGACTTAGTTCAATCCGCCCGGGTCTCTGATGTGAACACTTCACTTGTTGCGCCAACTCCAGACTAGCCGGGCGGCTCCGAAAGATCTCCGGATGTAGTTAGGTCTGCGGTGCGGACAGTGGCGTTCAAGCGGCGCGGTCTTTGGACGCAGCCCGACGTCAAGGTTCGGGTCATTCACGACCCTCCCGCCGATCATGCCCAGCATCCGACGTCCGCTTCCCTCCGGAAGCACCAAAATATTGCGTCGCTGCGAAACGACGCGATGGGCCATATGCAGACTCATGTACCGCAGCATGGAAGGCCCTACTCGATCACCTCTCCGGCGCGGCTGACCAGTTGGAGGGAAGTCGATTTTTGGAGCGGTCCGGTATGGTGCTGGTGGTGGTGTATGCGGTGCACGCAATGTCGCGTCATTGTCAGGCTTGGTGATCGCTGGCGTCACCGGATTGGCTGGTTCCGCTTCGAGTGGAGCGGCGTAGAGTGTTGCAGCAAATCTGGTCCGCTACCCAACAGGTCGCATCTGAGTTGAGTGAACACAAGAAGGGCCGCCAATCGATGGGCACGTGCCATTCACGGCTTCCAAATACGCCTTGTGCAGGTTTTAGGTCACGGCCTAATTGCACACTTCGGTTTGCGCCCCTCCAGGAGGGGCTCCACTCGGATAAGCCTGTTTAGTGAGCCGACAGCCGGGTCGTACCGCCCGACAGCCCGCCGCATTGCAAAACATTTGACCAGATGCGGACGGTTTCGCGGGTGCAGATTCGATCTCCTTCCGCTCTGTGTCTCGCTTCTTGGTATCTTCTCGGGTCGCGACGGGCTTCTTGTCCTGAACTTTCTCGCATTCGTTGTCGTCGTTGACGCGATAGCCAGCGCGACAGGCGATCTTCACGCAGGCATCTCCATCGGCCTTGAAACCATGATCACAGACCAGCGGGCACACGCGGCCTGACCGGGCCTTGATTGCATCCAACGCATCTGAGCTTGCAAGCGCCGTGTTGAGCTTCGTCCCGGCGTACTTGTTGAACATAGTCAGTGAACGCTGCGATTTGGCGCTCCATTCGCCGGTCTCCGCATCAGCAAGACAGCCGACGCGGCGAAGTTCGGACTGCACTGACTTGGCGAGTTCTTGCGGCGCTTGCGCGGGTTCAGGCGAAGGTGCAGGCGATGGGAGTGCCGCAACCTTCTGGTCGCCTTCCGGGCCAACTTTCTTCTCTGCCGCCTGCTTATCGGACAGAGCCTTGGCAACAGCGGCCTCAATCTCTTTGCGCCGTTGTTCGGCTGCTGCGGCTTTTGCCTCTTCGACCTGCTTGGTTTTCTCGGCGGCGAGCCGCGCATCCTCGGCAGCCTTGGCCGTGGCTGCGGCCTTGTCCTGCTCGCTTTTCTTTGCACGTTCAGCGGCAAGTCGTGCCTTGTCCTCCTCAGCCAGCCGCGCCTTCTCAGCAGCCGCTGAGCGGGCCTCCTCCGCCGCGATCTTGTTGAGTTGGCCCTTGGCGAGGTCGGCATAAAAGCCATCAGCATATCGGTTGAGGAAAGCTGTCCAGCCGTCACGGGTGCCGAGTTGCAGGGCAAGCTCGTAGTTCCTGCGAACCGCTTCCTCAGGGCTTGCCTGAGGGCCGGTTGCCGTAGGCTTCGCTGCGACCAGCGGCACATCGTCACCGCCAAGCGAACCGTAGACATACGGCTCCTGCTGGTAACTGGTGTTCTTCAAGACATCGTCTCGGACGAACCCGAACGCCTTGCGCAGATCGAGACCCGGCGTTGGCAGGCGCTCGACAAGCGCTGAGGCGAATGGGCTGTTCTTGCTGTCGCCATCCGAAGCCGTAGACCCTGCCTTCGCTGCGAACGCAATCATGGTGTTGGGGCTGGTCGGCTCTACCTTGGCGAGACCGCGCCCAATGGAACGGGCAGCAACAGTCCGCTTCATCGACCGAGCGAACGGATTATCGCGGCAGGCGTCCAGAATGATGAGGCGAAGCTGCTTTGCTGGCTCGACGGCGAACAACGCACGGTCAAGTCCCACGGCCTCATCGAGAACGTCACTGTCAGTCTCCAGAGCCGCGTCGGTCGGGATGAGGTAGTTCGTCCCATCTAACTCGATGCCATGACCAGCGTAATAGATGACAGCGACTTCAGCGTCTCGCGCTCGTCCGCCGAAGTCACGCAGGGCCTTGCGCATCTCGGTCGCATTGAGATCGGTCCTGATGTCGATCCAATCGAACCCTGCCTTCTTAAACATGCCGCCCACCAGGGCGGCATCGTTTGCGGGGTTGGAGAGCTTAGGTACGCTCTTATAGGCCGAGTTGCCTATCACCAGCGCGATACGGCGCTCGGCGTGTGCCGAACCGAACATCAGCCAAATGGAAACGAACAAGGAAAACCAACGAAAAGCGCCCATTACAGTCCCCGACAATAGGTGCGCAGCGTAAGTAGAGACTGCTGAAAGGCAAGCGCATCTTATGTGATGTCTATCACACATCGATGCAAAGGCTGGCGGAAACGTTGGCGAGTGCGAGTTCGGCTTCGGGTTATTCGCGTCGATCCTGGCACGTCCGCGGCATGTTCGCTTGCGGGACAATGTCTGCCCGATATCGCCCGTCGAAGGCACTAACTGGAACCCCAATCACGCAGTCTGAACTCACGGACTTTGAAATGCGCCAGCTCACGGCGCGGGGCACGCAGCTCCGGTCTTTACCCACGCTTCGACCAGCGCGCCGGCCTGCGCCTGCGTGCCGGGCACCGGCGAGCGGCCGAAGCCGGGCTTCCAGGCCCAGCCGACCAGCGTGTCCTTGCCGATGTGGTCGATCAGCGCTTCGACCTTGCGCCCGCCATTTCGTGCGGGATCCCTGATCTGCTCGCAGATCTCGCCAATCGTCTTGCCCTCCCAGGCCATTTTTCGTGGGGCAAGATGCCATTCGGGATGACCGGGGATACGGGCGGGCTCGAAATTGGCCTTCTGGTGGCAGGTGTGACAGCGCATCGACTCCAGGCCATGGCCGTCGGCACCACGCGTGACCGGCGGCTGATGCAGATGCGGATTGTCGCCTTGCCGCGGGCTGTCTCCGGCCGGATGGCAGTTGGTGCAGCGCGGATGCGTCAGCACCTTGCCGAGCTCGGTGAAGATCGCGGCCGAGCGCTTCTCTGTGTCGGCGATGTCAGCAAAGCTCTCTGGCGAGGCCAGCGCATGGCTCGCCGTCTCGGAGGCAGCAAAGCCTGCACAAAGGCTGCTGGCGAGCGCAGCGATCACGGCCATCGTCTTGAAGCGCGTGTCGGAGATCATGGCTCGTGTCACTTGGTCGCAATGAGGTAGCGATTTGAATCGGCGAGGATCACGTCGCGCACCGCCTCGTGATACTTGACGTAGCCGGTGCAGCGGCAGAGATGGCCGTCGAGCGCGTCGGCGATCGTCTGCTCCAGCGCGTCGCGGGCGACCGGCTTGCGCGTGAGGCGTTCGAGCAGGACTTGTCCCTCGTTGAGGAAGCCCGCCGTGCAGTAGCCGCACTGAAACGCGAAATGGTCGATGAAGGCCTTTTGCAGTGCGGAGAGTTCGCCATCTCTGGCATGGCCCTCGACGGTGCGGATCGACTTGCCGTCGAAATTCACGGCCGGGGCGATGCAGGTCGGGCTGGTGTAGCTGGTGCCATCGGGCTCGTCGACGATGATGGCGCAGCTCAAACATTGCGCCGCGCCGCAGCCGAATTTCGTGCCGGTCATGCCGAGCATCTCGCGCAAGAAATCGTTCATCGAGAGGTCGTCGCGCACCTCCACCGGACCGTGCTTCTGGCCGTTGATGGTGAGGCTGAGGGTCGTCACGGGAGCACTCCCTTCAAGAGGCTTGATGTGACCGGCAGCGCGCGGAAGCGGTGGCCGGTGGCATCATGGATGGCGTTGATGAGCGCGGGCACGATCGGGATCATGACGACCTCCGCCATGCCCTTGGGCTCTTCGTCCGGCGTCAGCGGCTTCAGCATCTCGATCTCGAGATCGCGCAGGGGAAGGTCCGAGCCGCGCGCGACGAGGTAGCGTCCGAGATTCCATTCGCCGTTGCCCGGACCGCCTTCGAAGGGCGGCAGCGTCTCGAGCAGCGCATAGCCGACGCCCATCGCGAAGCCGCCATGGGCCTGACCCATGACGACCTCGGGCACGAGCGCGGTGCCGCATTCGAACACGCTGTAGGCCTTGGCGATGCGCAAGGCGCCCGTCGCGCGCTCGATCTCGACACGGACGACCGTGCCGCACATCGAGGTGTAGGCTGTGCCGATGCGATTGTTGTCGGTCGGGGGAAACTTGACGCTGGTGCGGTTGATGCGCTCGAACTTGCCGCCACCTCGGCGGATCGCGAGGGCGTCGATGTCGGCACGGTATTGCTCGCCGAACAGCGGGAAGCGGGCGCGTGACCAGGCCCAGCGGGAAAAGCTGTGCGCGGCCGCGCCGGTGACGAAGCCGCGCGCATGGGCGGTTGCCGCCAGCGCTGGCAGCGCAAGCGGTTCGAGGCCGGGCATGACGAGCTGGCCGTTCTGCCAATGCGCGCTGGCCCATTGCCTTGCGCGTGCGTCGGTCTTCGGAATGCGCCAGAGCTCCAGCGCCGCCGGCCACAGGCCGAAGCGGAAGATGACGCGGGCAGCCTCCGCAGACGAATGCGTGCCGACATGCGCGCCGATCGAGGCTGACGTTGCCGAACTGATCGCCGGCACCCAGCGCGGATTCCTCTCGGCTGCATCCTGGGTCTTCTGATCCATCGTGTAGGGATCGCCGGAGGTGACGAGACCGAGAGCGTCGTAGCTGTCGACGCGGGCGACCGAGACCTCGTCGGCTATCGCGCCGAGATGGCCTGCCACCCGGTTCGCCAGCGCCGTGCCGACGCCGTTGCCCATCTCGACATGGTCGCAAAAGATCGCGATCTTGCCGTCGGCGGTCAGCTCGACGCGCCCGAGCGAGCAGTCAGCGCCCGAGCCATAGTCCTTGGTCACGCAGGCAACGCCGGTGCCGACCAGGCGGTCCGATGAGGCCTGCTTGAATTGCGCGCGCTGCTGCCAGATCGCATGCTTTTCCAGCTTGTCCAGAATTTCGGGCGTGCGCACCGAGACGATGTAGGGATTACCCGTCATGGTCCGGCCGTTTTGCTTCAGCGCATTGCGGCGTCGGAATTCGATCGGGTCGAGCTTCAGCTCGCCTGCAGCCTCGTCGATCAGCACTTCCAGTGCCGTCATGGTTTGCAGCGTGCCGTAGCCGCGCATCGAGCCTGCGGTGACGCCGCGCGAATGCAGTGCCACGGTCGTGACGTCGACCTTGGGGATGTCGTAGATGCCGATCGCGCCGGTGGCGGCCACCACGGCGACGTTGGCCGAGAAATTGGCGAGACCGCCGCCGTCGAGCACGTGATCGGCGGCGAACCCCTTGATCATCCCGCTCGCGCGATCGATGCCGATGCGCGAGCGCATCTTGATCGGGTGGCGTTTGATGCCGCCCTGGAACTGCTGGTAGCGGTCATGGGCGAGCCGCACTGGCTTGCCCGGGAAACAGATCGCGGCGAGGGCGACGTAGAGAATGAATGGCGTGTGATCGCGGCCCCCGAAGCCGCCGCCGACATGTGCGAACTGCGCGTTGATATGCGCGGGCTTGTACGGTGCGCGGGCCTTGGCGAAGAGATGCGCGATCGACTCGGCGGCCTCATAAGGGGACTGTACGCCGAGCACTAGCTCGAGATTGCCGCCCTTGCCGTTGTACCAGGCGAGGCCGCATTCGGGCTCCAGGAACATCGGGTCGACCGACTGCGTCTCGAATTCGCGGTCGAGGACCAGCAGCGAAGCATTCTCCGCCGCAAGCTCCGCTCGGATCTGCTCGCCATGTTTTGCGGCCTTGGCGTAATCGGGCGGCATCTCCTTGGCGAGCGGCGACCACACCGGCAGCGCGGCGCTCTGGACCTTCTTGGGTGAAACCCAGCCGGCCTGGATCGGCGAATAGACGTCCGGCTTCTCGGGCGCACTGCCGGCCACGCGGGTGAAGCGGAAGGAGCCGTAGTCGGGCGCGATGATCGGCCCGGTCTCCTCGCCGAATTTGACGAAGGTCCCGTCGCGCAGGACGAGGCGCGCCTGGTCGAAGGCGTCGAATTTTTCGAAGATGAGGAGCGCAACCGGCTGCCCCAGATAGAGCGGCGTCTTGCCGGGTGCACAGAACAGATCGCCTGCGTAGAATTCGGGCACCTGCGTGCCGATGCGGTCGAGATCGGCGGCGGTGACGACGACGGACGGCTTCAATGCACCCGACAGGCGCGCGAGATCCATGCCGGTGTAGACATGTGTGGCGTCATTGGCGCGGACCAGGATCGCGTGCGAAGTGGCCTGTGGCCAGCCCGGAAGGTCATTGGCACGGAAATCGGAGGCGTAGAGCTTTGCGCCCGTCACCTTGGCGACGCCGTCGACGCGGCCTGCACCTTTTGTCGCAGGATTGAAATTGCCGCGTCCGGGAAGCGTCTCGTGCGAGGCGAAGGGCGCCTCCTTCGCCAGACCGAGATGCGACAGGCTGACCGAGATGCCACCTGCCGATAACCACTTCACGAGCTCACGTCGCGAAGGCCGCATGTCCTGATCCTCGTACAAGATTTCGAGCACATCATGATGCTGACGGCATCGGTGCCCGGAGGGTACGCGCCAACGCTCGCGTGAAGCTGTCATGATTCGTCACGCTGGAATAGAAGCGGGTGGGGCGTTTACAACGAATGAAGACGCCCCGCGTCGCGGACGAAATCGCGCGGGGTGCCTCGGGGGAAATTGCAGGAATTTGGCCTCCGGCGGGGCCGAATCCGGGTGCGGCCGGGCTTCCCCTGAGGGCCGGCATGGCCTATTTACGCCGCAACGCAACATTCCCCCAAAAAAGACCTCATGATCCGCCTCGACAACGTCAGCAAGCAAGCCGGCCACCAGATCCTGTTCATCGAAGCCTCCGCCGCCCTCAACAAGGGTGAGAAGGTCGGGCTTGTCGGCCCGAACGGCGCCGGCAAGTCGACCCTGTTCCGCATGATCGCCGGGCAGGAGCTGCCCGATGAGGGCCAGGTCTCGATCGATCGCGGCATCACCATCGGCTATTTCAGCCAGGACGTCGGCGAGATGAGTGGCCGCAGCGCCGTGGCGGAAGTCATGGACGGCGCAGGCCCGGTCAGCGTGGTCGCGGCCGAGCTGCGCGAGCTCGAGGCGGCGATGGCCGATCCGGACAAGGCCGACGAGATGGACGAGATCATCGCGCGCTATGGCGAGGTGCAGCATCGTTTCGAGGAGCTCGACGGCTATGCGCTCGACGGCCGGGCGCGCGAGGCGCTGTCCGGCCTCGGCTTCAGCCAGGAGATGATGGACGGCGATGTCGGCGCGCTCTCCGGCGGCTGGAAGATGCGCGTGGCGCTGGCGCGCATCCTCCTGATGCGTCCCGACGTGATGCTGCTCGACGAGCCCAGCAACCATCTCGATCTCGAAAGCCTGATCTGGCTGGAGAAGTTCCTGCACGATTACGAAGGTGCGTTGCTGATGACCTCGCATGATCGCGAGTTCATCAACCGCGTGATCTCCAAGGTGGTCGAAATCGATTCCGGCTCGCTCACCACGTACGCGGGCGATTACGAGTTCTACGAGCAGCAGCGCGCGCTGAACGAAAAGCAGCAGCAGGCCCAGTTCGAGCGCCAGCAGGCGATGCTCGCCAAGGAGATCAAGTTCATCGAGCGCTTCAAGGCACGTGCGTCTCATGCCGCGCAGGTTCAGAGCCGGGTCAAGAAGCTCGACAAGATCGAGCGGGTCGAACCGCCGCGCCGCCGCCAGAGCGTTGCTTTCGACTTTCTGCCTGCGCCGCGCTCGGGCGAGGATGTCGTCGCGTTGAAAAACGTCCACAAGGGCTATGGCAGCAAGCGCATCTATGACGGGCTCGATTTCATGATCCGTCGCCGCGAGCGCTGGTGCGTGATGGGCGTCAACGGCGCCGGCAAGTCGACCTTGCTCAAGCTCGTGGCCGGAGCGAGCGATCCCGATCACGGCACGGTGGCGCTGGGGGGCAGCGTCAAGATGGGCTATTTCGCGCAGCACGCGATGGACCTGCTCGACGGCGAGCGCACCGTGTTCCAGTCGCTGGAGGACGCTTTCCCGACCGCCGGGCAGGGGTCCTTGCGCGCGCTTGCCGGCTGCTTCGGCTTCTCCGGCGACGACGTCGAGAAGCGCTGCCGCGTGCTCTCGGGCGGCGAGAAGGCGCGCCTCGTGATGGCGAAGATGCTGTTCGACCCGCCGAACTTCCTGGTGCTGGACGAGCCGACCAACCATCTCGATCTCGCGACGAAAGAAATGCTGATCACGGCGCTGTCGGATTTCGAAGGCACCATGCTGTTCGTCTCGCACGACCGGCACTTCCTCAGCGTGCTCTCCAACCGCGTGCTGGAGCTGACGCCCGAGGGCATCCACCAATATGGCGGCGGCTACACCGAATACGTTGCCCGCACGGGGCAGGAGGCGCCGGGATTGCGGAGCTAGCATTCCCGTACGCGCCTTGACGCGTTGATGCCGCTCGCTACGCTCGCGCCGCTTTTTGGAATGCGGGAGTAGCTCAATGGGCGGCTTGGTGATCAGGGGCGGCCGGGTGGTCGATCCGGCCAGCGGGATGGATGCTGTCGGCGACGTGGCTGTCATGGACGGCCGGATCGTCGCCGTCGGCACCGCCCTTGGCGGCGCCGAGCGGACGATCGATGCGACCGGCCTCGTGGTGGCGCCCGGCTTCATCGATCTGCATGCACATGGCCAGTCGATCCCCGCCGATCGCATGCAGGCGTTCGACGGCGTGACGACAACGCTGGATCTCGAGGCCGGTGTGCTGCCGGTCGGCGCCTGGTATCGCAAGCAGGCGGCGAAGGGACGCGTGCTCAACTACGGCGCGTCGACCAACTGGGCATTCGCGCGCATCGGCGCGATGACGGGCTCCAACTCGGAAAGCTCGCTGGAGGCGTTCGGCAATGCCATGCGCGATCGCCGCTGGATCGACAACGTGGCGAGCGATACGGAGGTGGGTGGCATCCTCGATCGTCTTGCGGGCGGACTCAACGAAGGCGGCATCGGCATTGGCATTCTCAACGCCTACGCTCCCGGCGCCGGCGTGCAGGAGCTCACCGCGGTTTGTCAGTTGGCGGCCAGCCATGACGTGCCGACCTTCACCCACGTCGCCTTCATGTCACGCGTCGACCCGGAAAGCGCGGCCGAAGCCTATATCCGCCTGATCGGCTATGCCGGCGCCACCGGTGCGCATATGCACATCTGCCACTTCAACTCCTCCAGCAAGACCGACATCGAGCGTTGCGTGAAGCTGGTGGCAAAGGCGCAGGCTCAGGGGCTTCCGATCACGGTCGAGGCTTACCCTTACGGCACCGGTTCGACGGTGCTTGCGGCCGCGTTCTTCAGTGACCCCGAATTCGTGGCACGCAACGGCACCGGCTACGACTCGGTGCAGCGCGTCGCTGACGGCCGTCGCTTCCGCGATCGGGAGGAACTGCTCGCGGCGCAGGCTGCCGAGCCTTCCACGCTGGTGCTCTGGCACATCCTCGATATCGAGAACAACGCGCACCACCGCGATCTCCTCGACATGTCGGTGCTGTATCCCGGTGGCGCGATCGCATCCGACGCCATGCCCTGGACACTCTCCGATGGCCGCACCTACACCGGCGATGCCTGGCCGCTGCCCAAGGACGCCACTTCCCATCCGCGCTCGGCTGGCTGCTTCACGCGCTTCATCCGCGAATGGGTGCGCGAGCGCCGTGCAGTGTCGCTGCTGGAAGGCATCGGCAAATGCACGCTGATTCCGGCGCAGATTCTCGAGCACAGCACGCCTGCGATGCATGCCAAGGGACGGCTCGCAGCCGGTGCGGATGCCGACATCGTGGTGTTCGACTACGAGACGCTGACCGACCGCGCGGAATTCTCCGCGATGAACCGTGCGTCGGAGGGCGTGCGCCACCTCGTGGTGAGTGGCCATCTGCTGATCACCGACGGCGTGCTGGATGTGGCGGCAAGACCCGGCCGGCCGGTGCGCCGGCCCGTCGCCGAGGCTTGAGGCGTGTCCGTTCCGGTTCTGCTCGTGGCGGGCTTCCTCGGGGCGGGCAAGACCACGGTCGTGAACCACCTCCTGGCAAATGCCGATGGACGGCGGATCGCAGCCGTCGTCAACGATTTCGGCGCGATCAACATCGACGCCGAGCTGATCACGGGCGCTGCCGACGGTGTGGTCAGCCTCGCCAATGGCTGCATCTGCTGCTCGCTCGAAGGCGATCTGTTGCGCACGCTCGCCGCGCTGTTGCGGCGTGATCCGCGACCGGACGTCATCGTGATCGAAACCAGCGGAGTGGCCGATCCGGCGGATGTCGTGCGCAACCTGATGGATCCCCTGATCTTTCGCGAAGCGCCGCTGGAAACCGTGCTGTGCGTGGTGGATGCGACGATGCAGGTGGCCATGCTCGACGACGCTTTGCTGCGGTCGCAGTTACGGGCGGCCGATGTGATCGCGCTGAGCAAGGTGGATCTGGCAGATAGCGCGAGCACCGCGCAGATGCGTGATGCTATCCGGGCGATACGTCCGTCGGCCGTCCTCATCGATGCTGTCAATGGCGAAGTGCCCGCGGCGCTGCTGTTTGCACCGGAGGTGGACCGTGCGCCGGTGCCGCGCGAGCCGGGACCGAAACGGCCGGCCGCAGATCGGTTCGAGACCATCAGCTGGACGTCGGACAGGCCGGTGTCGTTGCCGCGGTTGCAGGTGGCGATCGGCCGGCTCGCGCCGCGATTGGCGCGGGCGAAGGGCCTGTTCGAGACCGTCGAGCAGCCCGGGCGGGTGATGGTGTTTCAACTCGCCGGCGGCAGGGCGACGCTGGCTGCGGGTGGTACGCTGCCGGTGGGAACGCCGCGGACGCGGATTGTCTTCGTTGCCGAGATCGGCGTCCTCGCGCGCGAGGAGATCGACCGGATCATGAAAGGTTGCTTCGACGCTGAAGGCGCGTGAGGGATTCCGGCAACCGCTTCAAGCGGGACGCGGTTGCTCAAAAGCAAGATACGCCCGAAGTAAGCGGGCGTATCTGGGTCGAGGGCAAATCGCGCCCGCGTCTCAAGCGCCCATTTCGCACTTCTTCATGAAGCTGCTCTTCGCGGCGCCGGCGAGCGGCTTGCCATCCGAGCCGACCGCCTTGGGCGCGCAGGCGTCTTCCTTGCACTTCTTCATGAACGAGGTCTTGGCGGCGCCCGCCAAGGCTTTGCCGTCCTTGCCGACCGCTTTGCTTTCGCACGTATCTTCCGCGAAGGCCGAACCGGCCGCGAAGGTGGCGACGACGGCAGCCAGGAAAATCCGCTTCATCA
The DNA here is from genome assembly GCF_055791185.1 of Bradyrhizobium ingae. NCBI lineage: Bacteria > Pseudomonadati > Pseudomonadota > Alphaproteobacteria > Hyphomicrobiales > Nitrobacteraceae > Bradyrhizobium > Bradyrhizobium ingae. The sequence continues at coordinate 323,731 of NZ_JBVUBB010000004.1, read as the reverse complement.
TGGGTGTCTCCCTAAACAATGGTTCGGGAATTGGAACTCCAAATCGTGGCGCAATCAAGCAGGATCAGCGCGCGGTGTGGCGATCGCTTCAATTTTTCCAGCGTGCTACTGCTGCAATCGCCTTGGTCTGCACGTCGCTGAACGCGGCCTGGTTTGCGGCGACCGACTGGTGCCGCGGCAAGGGATCGTCGAAATCATGGGTCGCGCCGGGATAGATCGTGACGTCGATCTTGCTGCCGGCCTGGCGCGCCCGGTCGGCGGCTTCCTGGCAGAACGCGGGTGACACTTCCTCGTCGCTGGCGCCCAGAAACATGGCAATCGGCGCGGTCGTGGAGATCGTCGGCTGCAACAGCGCCTTCGGTCCGCACCCCGGATAGAATGCGAGTGCGCCGCGAAAGCCGGCTGCCAGGTTGGCGCCTTGCCGGATCATCGCGTTCAGCGCGGTGCTGCCGCCGTTCGACCAGCCCTGGAGGAAGATCTGGTTGCCGATCACGTCGCCACGGCTGCGCAAATAGGCAAGCGCCCCTTCGGCGTCGAGCGGGCGCACTGTCTTCTCGTTGACGTCATCGCGATCGGGATCGTCATGGGTGAAGCGGCCGAAACCGTAGGCCTTGCCGCGCGGGCCGAAACTGTCCGGCAGCAGCGCGAGATAGCCGCGCGCTGCCCAGTATTGCCCCCACATCGCATGCCGTTTCGACAGGGTTGCGGCGTTGCAGGGTGAGGAGATCTTGGGGCCAACGACGGTGCAGTCCGCGTTGACGTTGCTGGAATAGGGCCCGCCGCGGCCGTGCAGCAGCACGATTGCGGCAGCTGGACCCGCCGCCTGTGGCCGGAACAGGTAGCCGACGAGCTGCGTGCGGCCGTCGGCGCTGCGGAAATAGACAGTCTCCGGTGCGGCTGCCGCATCGGAGATCAGCCATATCGAGGTGATTGCGGCCAGGACAATACGGAGGAAATGGGCTGGCATGCTCGTCGGAATCGCTGGTCTGCCGGTAGGAGACACTGGTGGCGGCGAAGATTCAACTCCGCTTGCTGCAGCGCGCGCTGACCGGCGGCTCAGACGCCGCGGGCGAGCAACGCCTTGAAATCGGCACGCGCACGCTGAGCCTCGAGGCGCGCGACCGCGGAGGCTTCACCCATGCTGAAATAGCCGTGGATCAGGCCGGCGCCCTCGTGATGCCTGACGGCAACGCCAGCAGCTTCCAGCGCCCGCGCATAGGCCGCGCCCTCGTCGCGCAGCGGATCGAACCAGGCCGTCGTGACCACGGCCGGCGCAACGCCGGCGAGCGATCTGGCTCGCAGCGGCGAGACGCGCCAGTCCTGCGCGTGGCCGGGATCGGCGAGATAATGGCCGGCAAACCACTCCATCACCGCGCGCGACAGAAAATAACCCTCCGCGTTTTCGGTGCGCGAGGGAAAGCGCGCGTTCTCGGCCGTATCGGCATAATTGCCGGTCGCGTCGGTCGCGGGATAGACCAGAAACTGTCCTGCGAGTCCGATCCCGGCGTCGCGGCAGGCGATTGCGGTGGCGGCGGCGAGATTGCCACCGGCGCTGTCGCCGGCGACGCCGACGCGCTTCGAGTCGCCGCCAAATTCCGCGATGCGGTCGAATACGTCGCGCACGGCGGCAAAGGCATCCTCGAATGCGCCGGGAAAGCGCGTCTCCGGCGGGCGTCGATAGTCGACGGAGATCACGACCGCGCCGGTCTCGATCGCAAGGAATCGCGCCTGCCGATCATGGGTGTCGAGATCGCCTGCAACCCAGCCGCCGCCGTGGAAGAAGACGACCGTCGGCGATGGGGTCGAGCCGACGCGATAAATGCGCGCAGCGAGCGGTCCCGCGCCGCCCTTTACCTCGCTATCCCGAACCTCGTCCACCGGCGGGGGCGGCACAGCGGCGCGAGCGGCGGCGAGTGAACGCAGGGAATCGCGGGCGCTCTGCGGCGTCATCGTTGCGGGATCGCGCAGCGGCAGCGTCAGGATGATCTCTGCAATGACGGGATCGAGCGGTGCGGGCATCGTCGGGTCTTTCCAGTTCTTGCCGGGGTTCTTGGTTTTGCTTGCGCGCTAGCATAGGTTTCGCGCGCCGCCTGGGCAACCGGCGGCCGCGTCATGCCGAATTGCGTGGCACGGAAAGCAGGAGAGGCAGGGGGAAGAGAGTGGATTTCGAAAAGCTGGTGCAGTCCCGTCGCAGCGTGCGCGGTTTCAAAAAGGACCCGGTGCCGCGCGGGGAGATCGAGGCGATCATCGATGTGGCCAAGCGCGCGCCGTCCTCGATGAACACCCAACCCTGGCACGTTCATGTGCTCACCGGCGCACCGCTCGAACAGGTCCGCCGACGCAACATGGAAGAGATGGTCGCGGGCGCCAAGGTCAAGCGCGACATCGTCAGCCATGGCGAATACCAGGGCATTCATCGCACGCGTCAGGTCGACATCGCCAAGAAATTGTTTGGCGCGATGGGGATCGCGCGCGATGACAAGCCGATGCGGCAGGATTGGGTGCTGCGCGGCTTCCGTCAGTTCGATGCGCCGGTCTCGCTGGTGCTTACCTATGATCGCGTGCTCGACCCCGGCGCGGTCTGCCACTTCGATCTCGGCGCGCTCTGCTACGGCATCGTGCTCGCGGCATGGGATCGCGGCCTTGGCTCGGTAATCAACGGGCAGGGCATCATGCGCTCCGACATCGTGCGCGAGGTCGCTGAGATCCCGGACGACGAGGTCATCATGACCTGCGTTGCGATGGGATATCCGGACGACGCGTTTGCCGCCAATGCCGTGCGATCCGATCGGGAGGAGAACAGCGAGTTCGTGCGTTTCGTCGGATTTGCCGACTAAAGGTTGCACGTTCAAGACGCGCGTCGCGGTTTACCAAGACAAGATTCTTCCGTCGAAATTTTTGGTGCGGACTCCCAACCGGCTCTTGCAATCTCGACTCGCCGGGAGGAACAATAAGCGCTGTGGAAGGTTTGTTGCTGACGCGAGGGAATTCACATGCGGCGGCTGGCTAGCCTGGTGCGTTGGTTGCTCGGGCCGCGAGTGCGGTATCCGGTTGATGACGATCCAACTCTCCCGTTCTCCCCCGAAGAATTCGGCCGGTTGATTTGCAGTGGCAAACATGAAGACATGAAACGGCTGGCTGAGGGCTTGGCATGCCGGTCGATCCCGCGTCGCGCCAAATATCGTGCGACGCACTGAGGCTGGCGCATTGAAGGTGCCGATGCGCGCGGTCAGCGGGTCAGTGCGACCTGCTTGAATGAAGCGACCAGCGCCTTTTCCAGCTTGCCCTGCATTCCCAGGAGAATGCCGTAGGCCTCCTCGCGCGGCATGGTCGGTCGGTACGACCGGTGCTCGATCAGCGCGGCGAAGATGTCGGAGATGGTGAGAATTCGAACGACATCCGTAATGCTGTCAGCGCAAAGTGCGTCCGGATATCCGCTGCCGTCGAGATATTCGTGGTGGTGACGCACCGCATCGAGGATCTCGGGCGAGATGTTGGCATACTCCTTCAGAACCTCGTACCCAGTGACCGGATGGGTCTCGATCAGCGCGCGCTCCCGGTCGTCGAGGCGTCCCGGCTTGTCGAGGATCGCCAGCGGAATCTTAGCCTTGCCGATGTCGTGGAACATGGCCGCGGAGTATAGCCGTTCGAGGTCGTCTTTCCGGACGCCCAGGCTCAGCCCGAAGTCGATGGCGACGCCGGTGACCAGCAAGCAATGCTGGTAGGTTCCCTCGTGATGACGCCGCACGGTCGTGAGCCATTCCGACAGGCCGTGCTCGGCGATGCGGTTGGCGATCTTGCGTCCGGCGTCCTTCGTTCCGTCGACATCGATCGTCTGACCGAGCATGACCGAGCTGAACATCGAGCCAATGGCGGTTGCGGCCGCCTCGACGGCATCGTCAGGCTGCGACTGACCGTCGAGGGATGAGGCATCCGGGGTGGACGATCCGAACAGCGCGGCGAGGAGCTTGGTCTGGTTGGGCGCGCCCGGGAGCACGTGCGTGGCGCCCAGCGCATAGGCCTGCGAGATGCAAACGTGGGAGGGCGGCTCGACCAGGAAGATGCGCTTGCTCGCCTTGGCCAGTCGCGCAGCTCGCTTCTTCAACGCAGCGATATTGTCGACGTCGCGAAGGTCCGCGCGCACGATAACGGCAAGCGGCGAGTGCGGCAGTCGTGCCTCGGCATCCAGCCGTTCACCCGCAACGGCGAATCTTTGTTCGACGATCGAGCAAATCCCCGAGAGCTTGTCCGAGCTGTCGGCCAGCACATGGACGAACGAGGAGGCCGCCCGAGGCTCCGGGACGCTGCCTTGAGTTTTTACTGGCGCGACGAGACTGGAACTTGGCACGACTGAGGCTTTCGGCGGCGGCTATTTGCTCGCGCTCTTCGTCGCTCGTTCGTCGTCGGCCTTCGCCGGTCCTTTCTTGCTTCCCGCCTTGATGAAGTGAATCCCTGCCATCGTTCCGTCGATCCAGACCAACTCGCAGCGACGATAGGCAAGTCCTGTCGAGGACAGCAGCATGAAGAACTCCCTCGCTTGCAGAACGTCGAGAGTTCCTTCGACCTCGATCTTGGCGCCGCTGTCCGAAACATCAAGCAGCACGCAGGCGCGGCGCCAGGTGCCGTCCGCACCCATCAGGTTGACGGCCTGCTTGTGATCCATCCGAACGCGGTGTGCTTTGCGACCGTCAAATTTCATCGGCTGCCCCCGGATTTCCCGCGCTTATTGTTATTGTCGGCAGCCACTGCGCCATCGCTTGCGGCCATTTCGCCCCAGCGCACCGCCCACTGGCTTGTTGAAAGATAGAGCTCGTCGAACAGCTTTTGGGCGCGCTCACGCTGCTCGTAGGAAAGGCGCGGGCCGCCGCGATTACAGAGGATGGCAAGCGTCGTCTGCCAGTTCAGGCGCGAGGCGCGGCAGGCCATGACCAACCCTTCGCAATCCTCGTCGATGATGATTTTTTCAATCACCTCGATCGGCGCACCCGACAGCACCGAGAGCGAGGCGATCAGATTGGCTGCCTCCGCCCGGATCGCGAAGCGGTTGACAGTCGAGTCGTTGAGCTTCCCGACGCGGTTGAGCGCGACGACGGACAGCCGCGCTTCCGCATAGTCGACCGATGACGGAAGCTTTGGCCGTGCCGCGGCCGGTGTCGGGCTGAGCACGGTCTCGATCCGCTCGCGCAAAGCGGGGGCCGCTGCATCGAGTATCGAAGTCCTTGCGTCCGGGCTCAGCCTCGGGAACAGCCCGCGGATAATTTTGTCGGGCGTGTCGGGCCGGAATGCCAGCGTCTTGGCGATCTCGTTGTCATGTTCGGCCCGAGCCATCAGCATGGCATAGCCCCCGGCGGAAAAAGCGGCCCCCGGATTGTTCACCAGCGCGCGGCCGACATTCTTGCCGCCGCGTTTCAGCAGGACGTCCGTCAGGGCCGGATCGACCGAGCTCCTTCCGGAGATCGCCAGCAGATGCTGTTCCCCGCGCGAGGTCGCAATTGTCTCAAGGTCCATCGCCGAGATCGTGCGCGATTTGAGAAGGAGCGGGCCCGCAACCATCGGGTCGTCATGGAAGGCAAGGCGCCGCGACGTTTCCCGCGGAGCCAAGCTCAGATCGACCAGAGCTGCGCTCAGCTGCGAAAGCGCCTTCGGCTCGATACGTTCCGCAATGCGAAGCAGGACCTCGTCCAGCGCACTGATCTCGGGTTCCTGAAGACGATCGCGACCCGCAACGAGCAGGTCGGTCGTCCGCCGGAGCATGCGGACGCGTCGCTCGTAGGCGCAGCCTGCGATGGTGCTCTCGAGCTCGGCAACAATATCGGCAGGCAAAATGGCATTCATGGCGGGCCTGATCCGCTAAAAACGACTGTGTTTCTACGGGGCTGATTGCGCGCTAAAGTTGTTAAACATGGGTTACGTTGGAGCGGGCGGCGGTGTCTTTGCACCGCAATCAAATTTGAATCGATATCGAAATTCGGCAGAAGCGCCTTCGAAACCCCTTCGAGCCACCGACCTTCTGCGCGCTCAGGCAAGCGCCGCACAGAACCGAAGATACAATTGAGTGGACGACCAAATCGGGTCACGGTTGCTGACTGGATTTTTTCGATTCGCTGTGAACGACAATTTTGGGGCGCCAACTTTGGGGCCGAAGATATTTCGATTTGACGACGTTGATGAATTCCGCAGTTCCATACGAACGCTGGACGTGGAATTCACGCCGCTGGTGCGGAAGATCGCGGCCGAGCAGACCATCCTGAATCTGCCGGGCTGCGACGTCAATTTCACGAAATCCTTTCCACGTATCGTGGATGCGCAGCTCGTGAAGAACTGCACCGCGATCGGCTTCACGATGGACGACCACGAGGTTCCCATCCGTTTCAATGGAGCGCAGCGCGATCGGGCAGCCATCGTCATCGGCGGCGGTGGCGCTGCCTACAACAGCGTCGAGGAGGTCGAGCGGCAATACGCCTCGGTGATGTTCACTCCCGAGGTGACGGGGCGCGGCTGGCCGGAGACGAAGGCAAACTTCCGCATCTGCGAAACGAGCGTCCTGGCGCTGAGCTCGCTGCGCGGGTTGATCAGGGAGGTGATCGCTGCGGCGTCGGAACCCATCGATGCCGTCGAATGGCCGATGCAGGCATCGGCGATGAGGGAATCTCTCCTGGCCCGGATCGACGCAGCGTTCGAAGGCATATTGCCGGCGCAATGGACCGCGCGGGCCAACGACGAGCGGCATTTCAGGGTCTTCCAGGAGATCCGGGCGCTGCTGCGCGATGATCTCGCTCAGCCGATCTACAGCGAGGAGCTGGCCAGGAAGCTCGGCCTGTCCGTGCGCAGCATGCACGATGCGGTCCAGCGCTATCGCGGTATGAGCCTGCACCGCTATTTGCGGCTGTGGCGGCTGTGGCTCGTTCGCAAGCGATTGCTGGGTCGGCCTGAGAGCGTGAAGGCGGCGGCGCTTGCCTTCGGCTTCTGGCACCTCAGCGACTTCTCGCGAAGTTATCGGCACCAGTTCGGTGAAACGCCTTCGCAGACGCTGGAGCGCGCCCGAAAGGCCTGAGCTTTCGTCGCGGCTTTCGTGAATAGGTTGGCTTAGTGCTTCATGCTAGAATGACCGACCATGGGTAATCGCATCCTCGTTCTCTACGGCTCTTACCGCTCCGACCGCATGGGCATTCGCCTTGCGCATTTCGTCGTGAACCGCCTGCGCGGCCGCGGCGACGACGTCACCTTCATCGACGCCAAGGAAGTCGGCCTTCCCATGCTCGACCGCATGTACAAGGAGCATCCCAAAGGGAAGGCGCCCGAGGCGCTGGAAAAGCTGGCCACGCTGATCCGCGAGGCCGACGGCTTCGTGTTCGTCACCGGCGAATACAATTGGGGCATTCAGCCGGGGCTGAAGAACCTCACCGACCATTTCCTCGAGGAATGGTTCTGGCGGCCGGCCGCAATCGTCAGCTACTCAGCCGGCCGTTTCTCCGGCGCACGTGCAGCAACCGCCTGGCACGGCACGCTGTCGGAAATGGGCATGGTGGTGATCTCGAGCACGATCGCGGTCGGTCCGATCGCGCAGACTCTGTCGGCCGAGGGCGAGCCGACGGGCGAGGGTGGCAAGGCTCTGGAACGCTCGTTCCCGCGCTTTGCCGACGATCTCACCTGGTGGGTCGAGGCTGCCAAGGCACAGCGCGCGCGCAAGCCGCCGCCGTATTGACGTTACGCAGCCCTGACTTCCGCGAGGAAGCGGTTGACCTGGCCGGCAAGGTCGCGTGACTGCGAGGAAAGCTGCTCGGCCGCACCCAGCACCTGATTGGCGGCGGCTCCGGTATCGTCGGCGGCGCGCTGCACGCCTGTGATGTTGGAATTGACCTCCTGGGTGCCTCGCGCTGCCTCCTGGACGCTGCGCGAAATCTCCTTGGTCGCCGAGCCCTGCTCCTCGATCGCAGCGGCGATGGCCGTGCCGATCTGATCGATCTCGGCAATGACGTCGGCGACGTTGCGGATCGCAGCGACGGTCTCGTCGCTCGCAGACTGGATCGCAGTGATCTGCTCGGAGATTTCGGTTGTGGCTTTCGCGGTCTGGCCGGCGAGCGATTTGACCTCCGACGCAACAACCGCAAAGCCGCGGCCGGCGTCGCCGGCGCGTGCGGCCTCGATGGTCGCGTTCAGCGCCAACAGGTTGGTCTGCTCGGCGATGCTCTGGATCAGCGTGACGACGTCGCCGATCTTCTGCGCGCCCTCCGCAAGGGTGCGGGCGGTATCGCCGGTGCGGCGCGCATTGTCGACGGCACGTGCCGCGATCTCGGTGGACTGGGCGACCTGGCGGCCGATCTCGGCGATCGAGGAGGTCAGCTCCTCGGTCGCGCTCGCGACCGTCTGCACGTTGGTCGAGGTTTGCTCGGAGGCGGCCGCGACGACCGCGGCCTGGCTGTTGGTCGTGGACGCCGTCGAGGTCATCGACTGTGCCGTGCTTTCCATCGTGGCCGATGCCGAGGACAGGCCGCCGACGAGCTCGGAGACCTTTGCTTCGAACGCCCGCGTCAATTCGTCGAGGGTCTGGGCACGGTGCATCTTGCCGTCGTTCTCGGCCTGCTTCTCGGCAGCGAGCTGCTCGGCCTTGATCATGTTGTCCTTGAAGACCTGCACGGCGGCGGCCATCGCGCCGATCTCGTCGGAGCGCGCGGCGCCCGGAATCTCGTCAGCCATCTCGCCTGCGGCGAGGCGCGACATCCGCGTCGTCAGGTCGACGATCGGTGCACAGACGCGCCGGCCGACCATGGCGATCATCCCGATGCTTGCGATGAGCACGGCAGCAAGGCCGGCGAGTGCGATCATGAAGCTCAGCCGCGCAGCGGAATAGGCGGCACCGAGAATCTGCTCGGCATTGTCATAGAACGCCTCGCGGACGCCGATGATGGCGCCAAGGCCGCGCTGCGAGCTCGCGTAGAGGGTGTCGACGTCGATGTCGTATTTGCCGCTCGCCGCACCGTCCTTGATGAGCTTGAGGTCGCGGCCGAAGTTCTCGACATAGTCGGAATTCATCTTCTCGAGCGCGGCCGCGACGTTCGCGGGTGTCGTCGGATTGCCACGCAATTCCTGGAGCGACATCAGGATCTGGTCATTGCGGCCCTGCGCGCGGCTGATGTCGATCTTCTCGGCCTCCGTCGCGGCTTTCTTGGAGCCGACGAGATTCTTGTACAGGCTGGCATTGAAGCCGCCGACGTCGCGCAGTGCCCAGGCCACGTTGGCGTAGCTCGCCTGGCGGTAAGCGTCGCCATTGAGGATTGCCATGCGGCGGACCTGCTCGTTGAGAAGCGCCGTGATGCCGCTGTTGAACACCGCATTGTCGGCGACGATCTTTCGCGCGGCATCCTTGCGCGCGTCCGCAGGTCCAGCAATCGCCTTGTCGACGGCTTCGCGGATGGCGGAGAACTTCGCATTCAGCGCATCGATGCCGCTTGCGATGGTGTTGCCGTCGTCGAGGCTGCCCGGAAGCTGATCCTTGCGCAGCGTGTTCATCTTGTCGCGGGCGCCGTCGGTCAGCTTGCGTAGCTTCTCGTGCTCGGCGAGCATAGCCGGATCGACCGTCGCCGGGCCGTAGAGAATGTTGGTGGCGTAGCCGCGCTCGGGATTGAGATAGCGCGGGATATCGCCGACCGCGCGTACGACCTGAAGCCTGTCTTGCGCCTCCGCGATCCGGTCCATGGTCTGATATTTCGTCACCGCGACATAGACGGCGAGGCCGCCGCCGACGGTCGACAGCGAGACGATGGCGGCAGTCAGAAGCGTACCAATTTTCATGAGTTGCCCGGCAATGGTCGAGAGTAAATCGCTCCAAAGGGTACGCGGGTCCGCTTAATCCGGGGTTTACGATGATAGGCCGCGCCGTCCCGGCCGGTCAGCCGGCGCTGCGGCCCATCGCCGCGAGAATCCCGAGCGTCGCGTCATCGCGCGCGCTGGCAAAATAGCGGGCGAGCGCCTCGGCGAAGATCGCCTCGTCCGACACGGATTCGAACAGCGTCATCGATGAGCGGAACTTGACGTCGTCGGGCGCGCCGAGGATCGCATTGATGCTGCGGTCCTTCACCGCGAGCACGAGGCCGGTGCATTCGTGGAGGCGCGGTCCGAGCAGGGGGTGGGCGAGGTAGGCTTCGGCTTCCGCCCGGGAGGCGATGGCATAGCGCTGCGACATGGCGCTGAAGCCGAGCCCGGCCAGTTGCGGGAAGATGAACCACATCCAGTGGCTGCGCTTCCGTCCCGCCGAAAGCTCCCGGACGACGCCCGGATAAACGTCGTTCTGGGCCTGGACGAAGCGCTCGAGGTCAAAAGGATCGCTCATTAACCACCTCCGGCTACCACCCTGGCCGCGATTATGCCTAACTTTTGGTTCCTGATGTGATAGCTGGTATAGAGTCTCGATGGGGGTTGGGCACCCCCCGGGGTCGGGTTTTGGGGATCTGATGGTTTCCGACGCAGCACGGGCCAAGACGCTCTTGTCGCGCCGCCGTATCGGGCGGTCGGAAACCTTTTTGCTGTCGTTGGCCGCGATGGCGCTGTCGGTCGGGGCCGCCGCCTGGATTGCCTATGGCAACGAGACCGCCTCGCTTGCCTCCGCCGCCTTGCCGCCCAGCGGCCCGACGACCTCCTTTGACGATCGATTCCAGCCCATTTCGCCGCCGCGGGAGGCCGGTTTGCGAGCCGTCGAGCGCTCCGCGGTGAGCATGCTCCAGCTCAAGCTCCGCGATGCCAAGGCGATGCTTGCCCAGCAGCTCGTCCGTGACGATTGGCGCTCGACCCTGACCGAGGAAGACAAGCAGGTGGCCGAGGCGGTGGCGCCCCCATCGCAAAAGCCTGACGTCCCGATGCCCCGATCGCGTCCGGTCCAAGCCGATCTCGCCTCCCAGGTAGCCTCCAGCCAGGCTTTCGCCGATTCGCTGCCGAAGGGCGACAACCGTAGCCTGCTGCAAAAATTCTCCGACATGTTCCCTGGCAAGGTCAGGCTGGCCTCGCTGACGCCCGACAGCGGCCTGTTCCGCCAGGGGCCTGACCTCGCCGCGCTCGGCTACGATCCGAAGACCGCGATCTACGACCTCTCGGCGAAGGCGGTGTACCTGCCGAGCGGAGTGGCGCTCGAAGCGCATTCCGGCATGGGCTCCATGATGGACGACCCCGACCACGTCGACCAACGCATGGTCGGCGCGACACCGCCGGCGACCTACGAACTGAAGCCGCGCGAAAAGCTGTTCCATGGCGTGCGCGCGCTGCGCATGACGCCGGTCGATGGGACCAGTGCCCTTGGCCGCGTCGGGCTGCTCACGCACCCCTACATGCTCGGACCGCGCGGCGACTCCAACGGCTGCGTCTCGATCAAGTTCTACGAGCGCTTCCTGAAGGCCTATGACGACGGCGAGTTCAACCGTCTGATCGTGGTGCCGAACTTGAAGGGCGCCACGTCGGTGTCGCAGCGCGCATCGGCCTCGGACTCCTGAAGTCTGAACCAACGGCGGGGGCTGCCGTTTTCCCTTCGTTAAGCCGTCCTCGTGCAGAAGCAGCCCATGAGCGATCCATCCAGTTCCGACACCCCGCTGCGCACGACGTTCAAGATTCGCCTGAACGGCAACACGCTGGCGATCGCGACCGTCGGCCAGGCCTATCAATTCCTCACCAACTACAATTCGATGGAGTGGATGGAATTCCGTTCGCTGCATGAGGAGGCGGTCGCCGCGCTCGAAGGCGCCGCCGAGAACGCGATGCTTGCCGTGCAGGCGACGAACGCCGTACGTGCGCTGTTCGTGAGCGCGAAGCTGCTCTGAGCGGAGGTCGGACCGCGCGCGTTCGGCGAACTGCAGTGGGCGCTGTCGGCTTTCCTCGATGAATCCTGACTATCCTCGCTGCCGCGCCGCTTCGCGCGCGTCCGATGGCGTCATGCCGAAGTGACGACGGAAGGTGCGGTTGAAATATGAGAGATCGCCGAATCCGACCTCCAGCGCGATGGTGTTGATCATCCGACTGGCAAAGCGCGGATCGCTCAACATCCGATGGGCGCGCGTCAGCCGCCTTGTGAGGACATATTCGGAGAAGGTCACTCCCTCGACTTCGAACAGCATGTGAATATAGCGTGACGTCAAGCTCTGACGGGTGGCAACACTCGCGACCGACAGGTTCGGATTCGAAAGGTTGGCAACAATGTCCGCCTTCACCGCAGCCAGCCTGCCGGCGCGACCGCCGCGTTGCTCGGCGATGGCTTGCGCGTCGCGCGTCGGGCCGAGCGTCAGTGCGGCCAGATCCTGAATATGTGTCGTTACGAGATGGCGCATCTCGGGACTATCAATCGTGTCCTCAGCGTCGAGCGTGCGCACGTAGCCTAACAGGAGCCGCATTGCCTGAGAGTTGGAGGCGACTGGCGCATGAGTCAGATCGGAAAGGTTGGGCACGAGCTGCTCAATCAGGTGGTGCCGGACACTAATGGTCATGAATTCCGCATCCGTTCCGATCCGAAGGCAACCTCCGGCGTTGCCGCGCCCCGTTGCTGCCGTGCCCGGCGTCAGCATGACATCTCCGTCATCGAAATGCAGAGATACCTCACCGGCGACGGCCACAGTGATGACGAGGCCTTCGGGCGCAGACGGATCGACCATGGCCCGGCTGCGCAGCGCGGAGCACTTGCCGCGGTAGACGGAGAAGTCGGGGAGGGCACGACTGACGCCACTGAGCCGGAGCGGGACATCTTCATCGGGTTCGATATCGACCTTGAAGTGCCGGCGACCGAATTCCTCGCGAATCCATTCCAGCGTCTTACGATCGGATGTCTCGGGCAGATCGAATTGCAATTTTCGGAAGTCCGGTTGATCGACCAATGATGTGCCCCTAAGCAAATTCAAACGCGATGTCGCAAACAGGCGGCATCCCATTCGCGCCTTCAGCATCAGGCGTTGCTCCGAGGCAGGCCATCGCGCGGGTACAAAGAACAGGCGCCGTCCAAGAACGGATGCCCCGCTCTTGTTGAGCTTGGAGGGGCCGAGCCGTCGGGTTCAAGAAAATCGGCAGGCAAAGCTGTCAATTTGTCATCGGCTGCAAATAGTCGTCCACTACTGCAAAAATTCGTGGCGCGTGCATCCCAATCGGGACGTCCGAAACAGGCCCTGGTAAAGCTCAGATCCTTTTTGAGAATCACCCTTACGGGCGCCATCACATACGACGCATCCAATCCCACACGGTGCGGGCGCCATGGCGCGAGGAGAGTTCGCCATGCCAGCCGGCGTTTGCGAAGGCGCGCATTGCGCGTGGGCTCATGCCGAACATGCGGCGAAAGGCGCGGCTGAAATTCGTGGGGTCTGTGAACCCATAATCTTCCGCGATTCCGGCAATTGTCTTGTGCCGGTTGGCAGGGTCGACAAGTGCGGCACGCACACGGCGCATCCTGACCTTCTGGATATAGGCCGCAACGCCGCCATGGCCGCGCATGAGATAATAGAGCCTCCGCTCCGACATGCTGAAGGCAGCGGCGATCTTGTCGGCAGCCAGGCCTCGCTCCATCGCATTATCGTCGATGTAGCGACAGATTTCTGCCGTCAAAGCCATCTGCGGCCCGAAGGAGTTCTCTTCGCGAACACTCCCATTGATTACGGCCGCGGCGAGCTCAAGCGTTGGATGGGTGATAGCGCGAGCGGCTTCCGGGTGGAGGTCAGAACTCGCTCGGTACAAGGCGTGCAAATGGCTGCGGAACAGCGCAACCAACGGGCTCTTTCCAGATATGATGTGAGCGTTGTGCTCATCTGGCGCTTTTAGCAGCGGAGCCAGCATCGGGCGTGGTACGACCATATAAAGATCGTCCTGGCCATTGAGCTTGGATGAACTCGTCTGCGCTTGGTCGAGGATCAGCAAGTCGCCGGGTAGGATTTGCTCGTAGGATCGGTTCTCCGGCGAGGCAACGCACTCCCTGCTATGGAAGTGAAGTGTGTAGCCATCGAGTCCGTCCCGTGCGAAGCGTGCACGCGAGCGTGCGACGTCCTGTTTAACTCTGACCTGCAGGGCACCAAGGATGAAGCTATCAAAGTGGTACGCATTGGTACGAATGCGAAGCGGCTCATCGGGCCCATCCTTGTAGAGCCGGATATCGTACATGCTCCCCAAACCCTCCCGCCAGGCTGCAATGGCATCGTTAACGGGTAACGGCGTCAGATCGAAGACAGACTGTGGAATGCTTGGCGTAGCGGTCTTCAGTTCTCCTGCATTGTCGTCCGCGATTTTCGCCACTGACCTTGCCCTCTATCTCTGATTCTGGTCGCCATAGCAGTTTTCGGAAATCCGGCTAACGCGACGTCGCAAACACACGACGTCCGCCCATCCTGATCTAGATTTCAGCCCTCCCCTGGATCGAGGTTATCGGGTCGCATTGTCGCCCAGCAAGGTCAAACTTCGGGCTGTTCTCCCGAGACGGGGATCGAGATTTCCCTATAGGCCAATCCGGATTTCTCTGAAGTCCCGGCGTTGCCGTGGCGCTCTTGCAACGCGGCTTCAAAACCAGTCGGCATTTCATTTTCGTCCGTTCCGCGCTTCTCTCCTGCCCAAGCGCGCGGCGCGGCTTTCCTCCTACGGTGCCCCGACATTGGAAGTTGAAGGGGAATCAATGATGTTTCGAGAATGCCCGTCACGTGCCGGTATCATCTTTCGTCGATGGGGCGAACAGGATCGCGGCATCTGGCCGGCGCCGCGGACGAAAAAGTCCGCGCGGCGGCCATTTCTGAGCACCGCGATGGGCGCGTTAGCCGTGGGAGGGGGGCTGCCGTGGTTCGTGGCACCGGCGCAGGCAGCGTGCGTGGTGGTGGGAAGCGGGTCGCAATTGACACTCGAGTCGAGCGACGCAATCACCTGCACAGGGGCGGGTAACACCTCGGTCGAAACGGACCCCGGGGCAAGTGGCGTGACAGTCAAGGTTGGCGATGGGAGCACGCCGACCTCGCTGGCTGGTGGTGTCGTTCCGGGGGTCTTTTTCGATTTCGCGTCCAACGGCACCATCACCCTGTTCGACAAGGCGACGATCACCACCCCTGCGGCGATCTACTTGCAGGGCGGCAGCAACAACATCGTCAACATCAATGCCGGCGCGACCATGACTGCCGGAGCTTTTGGCTCGAGCAATCTCGTCGTCGAGAACTCCAGCAACAATACGATCAACATCGGGGGCACGATCGGGAGCCTTGTTTCCGGTGCTTCCGCCATGATCATCATCAATGGCTCGGCCAACAACCAGGTGAACGTCCTGTCGAGCGGCGTGGTTCAATCTGCCGATCAGCCGACGATCATGCTCAATACGGCGGGCAGCGGGAATGTCATCAACAATGCGGGCACAATCTCGAGTACCTCGAGCTATGCGATCTATGGTTCGAACAACGCCGAGACCATCGTAAATTCCGGCACGATCAGCGGTAATTTCCTCGGACGGACCATGGATCTTCGGGACGGCGACGATGTCCTCGAACTGCGAGCCGGATCGAACATCACCGGATGGGTCATCGGCGGCGACGGAACGGACACGCTGCGTTTCGGCGGCAATCTCAGCAGTGCGTTCGACCTGTCCACCTTCGGTGCGGGTAAGCAGTATCGCGAATTCGAGTTGCTGGAGAAGACCGGCACCTCGACCTGGACGCTGACCGGCACGACGACCGATACCGCGTTCATGCATGTCCAGGCCGGCACTCTCTTGGTCAACGGCGCGATGGTCAACATCAAAGCCATCGTCAACGGAGGCGTGCTCGGCGGCACCGGCACGGTAGGCGGGGCGCAGGTCAACAACGGCGGCACGCTCGCGCCTGGTCTTGGTACGCCCGGCGGCACGCTCACCGTCAACGGCGATCTCGGGTTCCAAAACAACACGACCTATTTGGTGCATCTCGACCCGACGACGGCCTCGATGGTCAATGTTTCCCAAGCCGCGTATCTCAGTGGCAACGTTCAGACGGTATTCGCGCCCGGTAGCTATGTCTCGAAGCAGTACACGATCCTGCACTCGACATTCGGCCTCCAGGGCACGAAGTTCCTTGGCGTCACCGGCAACGTGCCCGTCGGCTTCACCGAAAGCCTGAGCTACTCGTCGAATGATGTGTTCTTGAACCTCACGGCAAACCTCGGCGGACTTCCCGGCTCCAATCTCAACCAGAATCAACAGAACGTTGCCAATTCGCTCGACAACTTCTTCAACAATGGCGGTTCGTTGCCGCCGAATTTCGTAACCATCTACGGTCTCGCAGGGGGCAACCTAGCGACCGCATTGACGCAGCTCTCGGGCGAGGCCGCCACCGGTGCTCAACATGGGGCGTTCCAATTCACGGGGCAGTTTCTCGGCCTGATGCTCGATCCGTTCGTCGACGGCCGCGGCGGACTGGGAGGAGGGGCCGGGGAGGCGGCGTTCAGCTTTGCGCCGGAGCGCGCGAGCCTGCCTGCCCACATCGTACTGGCCTACGGCAAGGCGATAAAGGAGCCGGCAGCGCCGGCCTTCGAAGAACGCTGGACCGCATGGGGTGGGTCATTCGGCGGCTACAACAAGACCAACGGCAATGCCGTGGCCGGCAGCCAGGACCTCACCGCGCGCGCTATGGGCCTCGCGGCCGGGCTCGATTATCACTTCAGCCGCGATGCGGTGTTTGGCTTTGCGCTCTCCGGCGGCGGCACCAAATGGGATCTGGCGCAGGGGATCGGCGGCGGCAAGAGCGATGCGTTCCAGGCCGGCGCCTACACGGCGGTGCGCTCAGGACCGGCCTATCTTGCTGCGTCGATTGCCGCCGCTAATCATTGGATGTCGATCGATCGCTTCGCGCCGCTTGGCGATCATCTCACTGCGAGGTTCAATGCCCAGACCATCGGCGCCCGCATCGAGAGCGGCTATCGCTTCGCAACGTCGATCGTCGGCGTGACGCCCTACGCGGCGTTGCAGGGGCAGAACTTCCGGACGCCATCCTATAGCGAGACCGATCTCACCGGCACCGGATTCGGGCTGAGCTACAACGGCCGCACCGCCTATGATGCGCGCAGCGAACTCGGCGCGCGCTTCGACCACGCGGCCATGATCGCGCCCGACGCCGCTCTGACGCTGCGCGCCCGCGCGGCCTGGGCGCACGACTGGGTGAGCGATCCGACTCTTGCTGCGACGTTCCAGGCTCTGCCCGGTGCGAGCTTCATCGTCAACGGCGCAACACCTGCGAAGAACGCAGCGCTCGCCTCCGCCGGCGCCGAGCTGAAGCTCACGAGCGGCATCACGCTGTCGGGCAAGTTCGATGGCGAGTTCGCGAGCAGGGCGCAGACTTATTCGGGAACAGCGAGCCTGCGATATGCCTGGTAGCGGGATGGTCCGGAGCGGAGAGCGCTCACCCGTCGGGCGCTTGCTCGATCGGATGCGCAAGTTCAAGGCGGCGCGCCACATGCATACTTCGCCCTTTCGGACCGCTACCAGATTTCGTCGGCGCGACAACGCCAGCCCCGGTCGCGCCCGGCGAATGTCGCGCGGCGGCTGCGCTCACGCAGCGCAGCTGCCGCGCCTATGTCGGAAGTATTGCCAGCGAAGCGCTTGCGCCTCGTCGAGGCGAAGCCGCTCCGGCATCGTCCGGGACTTTCTATTGTGGCACGCAGCGAGCTCATCCGTCCGCCGCGACAACGCCCCTGCGCAAGGACGATTTCACTATTGGCAATGCCGACTTCGCAACAGTCCAAGTCGCGACGGGGAGCGTGTACCCGACCGATCACAGCAATTCCGCGCATGCCCCGCTACAGTTCAAACACTGATTTGAACGGCGCTTGCCCGCCAAGTAAACCAAGGTTGGAGATTTTTGAAATGAAGACGTTTTTGCTGGCGCTGACCGCGGTTGCGGCGATCACGGGGACGGCCTCTGCGGCCGACCTTGCTGCCAAACCCTATTCGAAGGCGCCGCTCGCGCCGACGGCGGTCTATGACTGGACCGGGTTCTACCTGGGCGCCAACGCGGGTGGGATCTGGGGCGGCGGACGTAGCACCCTCGTCGATTTCACGTCAGACGGTTACGATCTCGGTCCGGCGTTTACGAGTCCGCGCTCCTCGAGTTGGATCGCCGGTATCCATGGTGGCCACAACTGGCAGACCGCCTCGAACGTCGTCCTCGGTATCGAAGGCGATTTCGACTGGACGTCCGTCAGCCACGCCAGCAACAATGCCTTGCTCGTCCTTGGGGCTCCTTTCCTGGCATCTGCCTCGAATGTTACGGACCGGCTGAACTGGCTCGCGAGCGTCAGAGGCCGTCTCGGTTACGCCGCCGGTTCGTTCATGCCCTATGTCACGGGCGGCGCAGCGTTGTCCCAAACGAGATATAGCGGCTACGTCACCAATGGCTTCGGGCTCGCCGTCAGCGGGCCATACGACGAGACTCGCTCTCACACCGGATGGGTTGCCGGCGTCGGTGCCGAATACATGGCCACCGCGAGCTGGATTTTCCGCGCGGAATACCTGCACTACGACTTCGGCGGCGCGCGTATCGTTGGCGCGACCAATCCAGGGTTCGTCGCTGGAGCGCGTGGCGTGTTTGCCCTGGGCGGCACGACATACGACAGCGTCCGCGCCGGCGTGAGCTACAAGTTCGGTGGCCCGGTCCTCGCCCGATATTGAGCAGGACTTCGCGCGCTCGAACGAACCCAAAGCCCCGGCATCGTCCGGGGCTTTTTCGTTTTGCCATGCGTCGGTCATGGCAATGCTTGATTTGCCTTGAGAGTGCGCACTCGTCCACGTAATCAGCCGGAGGCATTAACTCGCCGTTAACCATCTCGGTCGCATCGTTAACCATTCAATAACAAGGACGAGTCGGCAGCCATGGAGGCAGCAGCAAGACCTCAACGCCAACTGGTGCGCCTCCGCGGCCGCTCCTACGTCGCTTTCGTGTTCGTGCCGACGGTTCCCATCGTCGACTGGCTCAAGGAGATCGATGCCACGATCGCGCGCTCGCCGGGATTCTTCACCGGTCGCCCCGTGGTGGTCGACCTGTCCTCGGTCGATCTCAGCCAGTCCGGCATCACGCATTTGCTTGGAAGCCTCCAGGAGCGCAATATCCGCGTGCTCGGCCTCGAGGGGGTGGAGGACGCGCGGCTGACGCCGAACATGCCTCCGCTGCTCTCGGGTGGACGTTCCTGCGGGCTCGAGCCGAGCGCACCGAAGAAGGTCGAAGTCACGAAGCAGCCGAGCTCGTTGCTGCTCGAAAATCCCGTTCGGTCCGGCCAGACCGTGATCTTTCCCGAAGGCGACGTGACGATCCTGGGCTCGGTTGGCTCCGGTGCCGAGGTCGTCGCAGGGGGCTCCATCCACGTCTATGGCGCGCTGCGTGGGCGCGCCATGGCGGGTGTCAACGGACACTCATCCGCGCGTATCTATTGTCAGAAGATCGAGGCTGAACTGCTTGCAATTGATGGATTTTACCAGACCGCGGACGACATCGACGCCGCCCTGCGCGGCAAGCCGGCGCAGGCCTGGCTACAGGGGAATACCATGCGAATTACAGCACTGAACTGACCAGCAAAGGAGACATTTCAGATGAGTAAGGTACTGGTCGTGACATCAGGCAAGGGCGGGGTCGGCAAGACCACGACGACCGCAGCCTTGGGGGCAGCGCTGGCGCAGCGCGGCGACAAGGTCGTGGTAGTTGATTTCGACGTCGGCTTGCGCAACCTTGACCTCGTGATGGGCGCCGAGCGCCGCGTCGTGTTCGATCTTATCAACGTGGTGCAGGGGGTCGCAAAGCTTCCGCAGGCCCTGATCCGCGACAAGCGGCTGGAGAATCTCTGGCTGCTGCCGGCTTCCCAGACCCGCGACAAGGACGCGCTGACGGAGGAGGGCGTTCGCGCCGTCATCGCCGATCTGCGCAGCCGCTTCGACTGGGTGATCTGCGACAGCCCTGCCGGCATCGAGCGCGGCGCCTTCATGGCGATGCGGTTCGCCGACGAGGCCGTGATCGTCACCAACCCCGAGGTCTCCTCGGTTCGCGACTCCGATCGCATCATCGGCATGCTCGACTCCAAGACGGTGCGGGCCGAGAAGGGCGAACGCGTCGAAAAGCACATCCTGATCACGCGCTATGATCCCTCGCGTGCATCGCGCGGTGAGATGCTGAACATCGACGATATCCTCGAGATACTCGCAACGCCGCTGCTCGGAATCATCCCCGAGAGCCAGGACGTGCTGAAGGCCTCCAACGTCGGTACGCCCGTGACGCTGTCCAATGCGGACGGTGCGCCGGCGCGGGCTTACATGGATGCGGCCAAGCGGTTGTGCGGCGAAAGCATCCGGATGAGCGTGCCTGCGGAGAAGAAAGGCTTCATGGATCGCCTTCTGCGACGGAGGGCAGCATGAGCATGGGTCTGCTTCGGCTTCTCCGCGGCAACAAGGCGTCTGCTCCGGTCGCACGTGAACGGTTGCAGATCCTGCTTGCCCATGAACGTGGATTGCGCGGCCAGCCCGATCTGCTCGGCGTGCTGCGCGAGGAAATCCTCGCCGTCGTCTCGAAACACGTCACGCTCGATCCGACCAAGGTGATCGTGCGGCTGGAGCGTGGCGACGAAGTCTCGACGCTCGAGGTGGACATCGAGGTGCCCAACGACATCGAGCGCAAGCGGGTGGCGGTCGGGTAGGGTCCGGCCGGGTCGTTTAACTTGGGGTGGATGAGAAGGCAGCCCGCTGGCGACAGCGGGCTGCCTCTTTGCGTTTGGCGGGAACCCGACTTGCGCTCGACCGTTTGACAGAGGCCGCGGCGGCATCAACGCTGCGGCTCGCGATGCGTCAAGCGGGAGAGCGCCCATGATGTCGGAGGTCCAGGTTCATACCATCGCGCGTCAGATGCTCGAGAAGCATGGCTTTGCTGCGATTGCTCAGGCCGCACAATTGGCGCAGGCCTGCGAGAGCCGCGGCGAGGCCGAGGAGGCGAAGGAGTGGCGTCACATCGAGGACGCCATGAAGATCATGAAGGGCCCCCACCAGAGCTAAACGGGCTCAGCGCTCGCCTCAGTGCGCGTCGGGCTCGGCCCCCGGCGCCGGCGGCTTGTGCTGCGTCTGTGCCTGGCTGCGGCCTTCGCCAGTCTCCTTGCAGGGAAGCTGGGTCCACGCGCCGTCCGGCGCCTGCTGATAGGCGCTGCAGGTTGACGCAGCCGATTTCTCTTCGGCCTGCTCGGTGTTGGAATTCCTGGCGAGCACGGGTGCGATCAACGCACCTGCGAGCACACCTGCAAGCAGGATGTGGGCAGTCCGCATCGGGGTCTCCTTGACGAAGCTGCCTGCATGCTTGCGAGGATTGTGACGATTGTTGGCCAAGACCACCGGTTCCATTGCGGCATGGCTAACGTTTGCGCGAACGCCTCACTGTTTCGCGCCGCGCGATGACGATGCCGTTGCGGCGGGCCCAGGCGTGCAGCCAGCCGCGATGGTCACTTCGTGTGAATGAGCCCGGCGAGGTTGGTCTTCTGTGCTTCGCACCAGCTGCTCATCCCGAGTCGCCGCTGGTCGAGATCGGTCGATTGGGTTGCGACAGCGACCTCGGCCATGAGGTCATCGTCCTGCTTTTCGCCCATCTTGCCGCCGGTATGCATGAAGGCGATGGCCTTGCGCACTTTTTCGGTCGTGCCGTCGGGCAGCTGCATGTCCTGCGCTCGCTTCACCAGGTCCTGGTAGGCGAGATCGGTGCCGGGGCATTCCACCTTGGCGGCGAAGGCCTGCAGGACCATCGTCACATAGACCGACCGCGGCGGCGCGGCCTGGGCGGGCGCAGCAATAAGCACCAAGCCTGCGATCAACCAACCGTAGCGCATTCCGACGTCCTCCCGTTTTTTTGGGAGGCTAGCGTCCGGCGTTCCGCTGCGCAATGGGGGGTGGAAGATCGCGCGCACTCGTCCGGGCCCGTCTGGTCGGGACGCGATTCTGCCCCGACCTGCGCAGGTGAATGCGGAGGCGGCGATGCGCGACGACCTAGCCGGGCCGTTGCCAGCTCGGAACGGGATCGAGCGGCGTGCGATAGACCTCGTTGTGATCGCGGTCAGTGACGCGCACGGCGCAGCCCCTGTGCTGAAGATCGGGATTTACCTGCGACAACTCATTGGCGAGTTGTTCAGCGCGATCGGAGGCGACCTCGAGGTCTTCGAGGATAATGCCGCCCTGGTTCTTGAACTCTTCACCAACTACGAGATCGAAAGAGTAGTAAGGCATCCGAGGTCCCCCAGTGTTCACTGCCGAGTCGTGAGTACTCACGTCCGACGACAAGTCTCACGAAGCTGATGGTACCACTGAGTCGATCTTTCTCGAACGAAGCGTCCGCGCAATCTCTGTGCTTATGACGCAAAAAGCATGTGCAGCACGTGAGGTCATTAGGATTTTATTAAGTATGCGCGGGTCATGCTCACAGCATGGAATTGCAACAGAACCGGGCTCCGGGAACCGGCAGTTGCAAGAGAAGGCCGGCGGCATAGATCCCGACGGCCTTTTCTCTTTGGCGAGCAAAGCACGAATCCTCGCCACCGTAGTCGTCCGGACTCAACGCCTCGCCACGACTCGGACAGCCTCACCGCTGCTTCGGCATGAGCCAGCGCACGAGCGAGACGAGCGCATGGATCAGAATTGCGAGCGGTGCGAACAGCACCAGCATCCCGAACAGCGTCATGACGTTGGCGACGAAGTTGTTCGAAGCTTGCGCGCCTGCGACCATTGAAATGACCCAGCTTGCCAGTCCGAGCGGCACGAGCAGTGCGACGGTCGCGAGCAGGATGACCAACGGCGCTGCCGCGAGCCATAGAGATGAAGCGAAACGTCCGATCGTCAACATGACTGTCAGCTCGAGGCGCATGTCCGGTCGGTGAGCGAACCGGTCCTGAGCCTTGGACCGCCGTGCAGTCGGTCGGTTCATGCGCCTGACAGGCTAAGGCATGATCCGGAAAAGTGTGAAGCGGCCTCCCTCGCGACAAACGCGGAATGCGTTTGCGCGGAGATCATGCGCAACCAACAACCTAAAGCGCGATCACGATTCACTTCATCTCATCGCACTTTAGTGCACCGGCATCGGTGGCCGCACCACTGGCCCATCGTCATCGGCGAGCTGCGAGGCGGAGGTAAGCGGCGGCGGTGGAACGGCAGCCGCTTGCGGCGGAGGTGCGATCGGCGCTGGCGCGTAGGTCGGTGCGTAGGCCGGGCTCGCGACCACGGGCCTGGGTTTGCGCACAGGCGCTGCCGGCGGCCGCGGTGGCAAAGCTGAGAGCTTGGCGCGCGGATCGGCAATCCTTGCCTCGACAGGTTTCGGCGGTGCGGCTTTCGCGATCTCGCGTGCCATCTGCTCCTGGCTCGCTTTCAGTTCGGCGATGTTAGCCTTGAGCTGCGCGATCTGCTCCGTCATGGCGGCGAGATCGCGCGTCATCGACTGCAGCGACTGTGTCGCGTCTGGCGCCGTTGGTGATGGAGTCGTGTTGCTGTTGTCCTGCGCCTGAGCCGGAGTTGCCGGTTGCTCGGCGGGCTGATCGGCCGCAGTCGCTTGCTGCTCTGTAGAGGCGGGCTGCTCCGTCGCCGGCGGCGTTGCCTGCGACGGCGAAGCCACTAGGGTCGGCATCCATGCAGCGATTATCGCCTTTGCCGCATCGCCATGGGTCTGCCAGGCGACGGTCGCGGCGGCGCTGCCTCCGGCAAACAGCAGGGTGACAAACGCGCCGCTGAGCCATCTGCCGACCGACGAACGCTTCCGCTTGACGTGGAGATCGCTGGCTGCTGCGCGAACAGCGGTATCGACCGACGGCGCCGCCGCCGGAGCCCCGGTCACCAGATTGATCTTCGGGACCGGACGTATGGCGCTCTCAGGCACCAGTGTGGGCGCGGGCGCGGCCTTGTCTGCGCGCGAGGCGAGGATGATTTCGGGCGCGATATCGAGCACGTCGTGCGGATCGTTATCCTTCACCGTGTCCTTGACGATTTCATCGACGATTTGCTTGCTGTTCAGCGTCGCGAGCATCGAAGCTCCTTAAACCTTGGTCGTCCGCATTCGCGCGAGCCGATTGAAAGAGATCAGTCGGTCCTCCGCCCCCAATGCGCACGAGTCCAGCCGGGTTTGACCAAAGCAAGGCAGCAGGAAGGAGAGTGTGGGGCCGCCCCCTTTGCCGGATGGGCCGCTGGAACCCCAAGGCTGCCGAACACATGTCGGTGTTCCCTCCGCCCCGCCATTTTTTCAGCACGATTTGGGCAACAGATGTGTCGAAGGTTTGGGGGCGCAACCTGGGGCAGGCTGTGCAAAAATCCTCTCTCTCGATGCTATCGGTTGCGTTGCTGTCGCTGGGCGGTTGCATGCAGGCAACCCTGGCGCCATCCAACGATGCAAGCATGACGCCGCGCGATCGGCAGTTGCTGGCCCATACGCCGTACGCGCAGGCGAATGTGCCCGAACAATATCTCCGCCATATCGTCGACTATTCGCGCAAGGAGCAGGCGGGGACGATCCTGGTCGATACCGACGCGCGCTATCTCTATTATGTCCTGCCGGACGGAAAGGCGATCCGCTACGGCGTGGCGGTCGGCGAGGAGGCGATGGCGTTTTCCGGTGTGGCACGCGTAGGCCGTATGGCCGCATGGCCGGACTGGATCCCGACGCCGGAGATCCAGGAGCGGTTGGGGCCTTATCCTTCGCGCGTTCCCGGCGGTGCGGCCAATCCACTCGGTGCGCGGGCGCTGTATCTCTACGCCGGCAACAAGGACACGCTGTATCGCATCCACGGCACCAACCAGCCGGAATATATCGGCCAGGCGATCTCGTCCGGCTGCATCCGGATGCGCAACGAGGACGTGATCGATCTCTATGACCGGGTCAAACTCGGCTCGACCGTGGTGGTGTTGCCCCCAGGACGGACCGCGCAAACCGGGGCGGGGGACGGCTTGCGCGGCTAGAGCATATCCAGTCGCATCAAGCTTTAACGCATAGCGGCGGCGGACGGAATCGGCCTCTGCGTTCCGCCATGGAACCTTGAAACGTGAACTGCCTCACAGCGGATTTGCCGCGGGTGCGCTATCCCTCATGGGCTAGCTGCCATCGGAGGCACCATGCAGAAATTCTTTTATCAATTGAATGAGGACGACCGCCGCATTGCGCGAAAATGGCGGTGGGCGAGCGTCGGCTTTTATGGCTCAGTCCTCGCAGGACTGGTCGTGTACGTGGCGCTGCATCGGAATCCGGAGGTGAATTACGCCGCCGTCGATTCCGTGACACATGCGAAGGTCGCGAGCAGTTCAAGCCATTGAGCTTCGAGTGGCTACGCTATTCGTCGGGCCGGGCAATCCGCCATTGCAGGGTGGTGGCGTTGCCATTGGTATCGCCGGGCGCCTTGTCGGCGGGAGACGTATAGAGCGGGCGATAGCGGTAGGCCCACATCTTGCTACCGTCATTGCGGGTGATCACGGTGAAGTCGCCGACGGCCTTGGCGTCGGTCGGCGCCGACAGCGGCGTCCAGCTCTGGGTACATTTGCCGTCGCAGTTCGACGTCTTGCCGCTGGTGTCGCGCTCGTAATAGTAAAGCGTCATCCCCTTGAGATCGACGAGCTTGGGGCCTTGCTTGGTCAGGATCACGCGCGCCGGTGCGGTCGTGGCATCGGGTTTTGGGGGCGGCGGAGCATCCGAGCCATGTCCGTTTGCGAGCGCCTGCCCGGAAAGGAGCAGCGCGGCGGCTGCCGCCATGACGAACCTGAACATCCAAGGCCCCCGATCGCAAAGTTAATCGCGCGTTAAGCGCAGAACGAAGCGACCGTAGCAGCCGAAAGTTAGTTCCAGGTTTCGCCGCGCTGTGACAAATTTGGGCATTGGTTGCAATCGGCGAGGATTTGCCGGAACCCTATCGCGGCATCCAACCGGGGAGATATCCACCATGGCCTTTTCGCTCTACGACGCAACAGTCGCAAATTATCTCCAGATTCTGGGCGCGGTCGGCGGCTTCCTCGACAAGAGCCTTGTCCATTTCAAGGAGAAGGGCATCGATCCGGCCGAAGTCGTGGAAACGCGTCTTGCGCCGGACATGTGGCCGCTGCGTGCCCAGGTGGTCTCGGTCGCGCATCATTCGCGCGGCGCGCTTGCAGCGGCGAGGGACGGGGTGTTCGTCCCGCCGAGCGTCAAGGCCGATCTCGATTACGCAGCGCTTCAGGCGTTGGTGATCGAGGCGCGCGATGAGATCTCCGCTCTGACGCCGGATGCCGTCGATACGCTGATCGGCCGCGATGTCACGTTCAAGGTCGGCGACCGCACGGTGCCATTCACCGCGGAAGGATTTCTGATGTCGTTCTCGCTGCCGAACTTCTTTTTCCATGCGACCACGACCTACGCGATCCTTCGTCACAAGGGCGCGCCGCTCGGAAAACGCGATTTCATCGGCCGGTTGAAGCTGAAGACGTGAGCGCGCTCAGGTCGGCGCCTCGCGCAGCGGCGCTCGGCTGAGCTCGTTGCCTGCGGCGATCGCCTTGCGCAACAGCCGCATCAACTCATTGGCTTCCTTATCGGTCAGACCGCGCAGCATGATCCGCTGCGCCGCCTCGACTGCCGGCGTGATGGCACGCAACGTCTTGCGTCCCTCGTCGGTGATCTCGAGTTCACGCGCGCGGCGGTCGCGGCTGCTGGCGCGACGCTCGGTAAGTCCCTTCTGCACGAGGCGATCGATCACGCCGGTAATCGTCGTGCGGTCGTAGGCGATCAGGCCTGCCAAAGTTACCTGGTCGAGTCCGGGATTAGCCTTGATGGTTGCGAGCGCCGCATATTGCACGGGTGTGAGATCGAAGCCTGCGTCCTCCACCTCGGCAAGGAACACCGCCACTGCGATCTGCTGAAAGCGACGGGCCAGATGGCCGGGCATGTCGTCGTTGTCTTTCACGGGCCTCTCCTTCAGATGGGGGCTATTGACGAGTATACTGATAGTCAGTATGCTGATCAATATTGAAGAAGGGCCTAACAAGGTCCGTTTGCCGCGCAACACGGGAGGAGCAGGTCTCATGCAGTTCCATCTCAACGGCTTTGTGCCGGGCGACCCCGATATCGCCGACCCCGCAGAGCGCATTCAGGCCTCTGGCATGACCGGTTCGGTTCCGGGCGAGGTCGATGTTTTGATCGTCGGTTGCGGTCCGGCAGGCCTTACGCTCGCGGCGCAGCTCGCCGCGTTTCCCGACATCAAGACCTGCATCGTCGAGCAGAAGCCCGGGCGGCTTCTCGTCGGCCAGGCCGACGGCATTGCCTGCCGTACCATGGAGATGTTCCATGCCTACGGCTTTGCCGAGCGCGTGCTCAAGGAGGCCTGTTGGGTCAACGAGACGACGTTCTGGAAATCCGACGACAGGCACAGTGCAAACATCGTGCGCAGCGGACGGGTACAGGACGTTGAGGATGGGCTGTCCGAATTTCCGCATGTCATCCTCAACCAGGCGCGCGTGCATGACGGCTTTCTCGACGTCATGCGCAAGTCGCCGGCG
This sequence comes from Bradyrhizobium ingae, assembly GCF_055791185.1. Classification (NCBI taxonomy): domain Bacteria; kingdom Pseudomonadati; phylum Pseudomonadota; class Alphaproteobacteria; order Hyphomicrobiales; family Nitrobacteraceae; genus Bradyrhizobium; species Bradyrhizobium ingae. The sequence continues at coordinate 296,271 of NZ_JBVUBB010000004.1, read as the reverse complement.
AAGCTCGAGCCCCACTACGCGCGGCGTCTGATCGATCTCCATGTCGATCCCGCGGCGCACGTCGAGGATCACGCGGTGACGGTGAGGCTGGAACGGGTCGATCCCGATCACAAGGGCGAGATCGAGACCGTGAAGGCGCGCTATGTCGTCGGCTGCGATGGAGCGCGCTCCACCGTGCGCAAATCCATCGGCCGTGAGTTGCACGGCGATTCCGCCAACCACGCCTGGGGCGTGATGGACGTGCTCGCGGTGACCGACTTTCCCGACATCCGCTTCAAGGCACTGATCCAGTCGGCCAAGGACGGCAGCATCATCGTCATCCCGCGCGAGGGCGGCTATCTCGTGCGCCTCTATGTCGAGCTGACGACGCTCGACATCGGCGAACGCGTCGCTCACCGCAACATCACCTCCGACGATTTGATCGCCAAGGCGCGCCGCATTCTCAATCCCTACACGCTCGAGGTGAAGGAGATCGCCTGGAGGTCGGTCTACGAGATCGGCCAGCGTCTGACGGACAAGTTCGACGACGTGCCGGACGCGGAGACAGCAACGCGGCTGCCGCGTGTCTTCATTGCCGGCGATGCCTGCCACACTCATAGCCCCAAGGCGGGGCAGGGCATGAATGTCTCGATGCAGGACGCCTTCAATCTGGGCTGGAAGCTCGCCTCGGTCCTGCGCAAGCAGTGCGCGCCGCACCTCCTGCACAGCTATTCGGCCGAACGCCAGGCGATGGCAAAGGAGCTGATCGAGTTCGATCGCGAATGGGCGACGATCCTGGCCTCGGCCAAGGGCGACGGCAAGGCCGCGGATGCGGCGAAGACCCAGGACTATTTTGTCCGCCACGGGCGCTATACCGCGGGAACGGCGACGCATTATCGACCAGGTCTCCTCGCCGGCAACACCACGCATCAGCACCTGGCCAGCGGATTCGTGATCGGCAGGCGCTTTCATTCCGCGCCGGTGATACGTCTCGCCGATGCAAAGCCTCTCCAGCTCGGGCACGTCGCCAAAACCGACGGCCGCTGGCGCATCTTCGCCTTTGCGGGTGCGGGCAATCCCGCGGCCGGCGAGGGCCCGGTTGCCGCGCTCTGCAATTTCCTGAGCCAGGGACGGGAGTCTCCGGTGCGGCGCTATACGCCGGGGGATGCGGATATCGACTCGGTGATCGATGTGCGCGCGGTGTTCCAGCAGGATCATCGCGAGCTCGCCATCGGTGCGATGCCGTCACTGCTTCTGCCGGCGAAGGGACGGTATGGACTTCGCGACTACGAAAAGATGTTCTGCCCTGATCTCAAGGGCGGGCACGACATCTTTGCGATGCGCGGGATCGATCGCAATGCGGGATGCATGGTCGTGGTGCGTCCGGACCAGTACGTCGCACATGTGCTGCCGCTCGATGCCTATGCAGAGCTGGCGGCATTCTTCGACGGCTTCATGTTGCAGCTGAATTGAGCGGCGCGCGATGAATGGCGGATGAATATTGAACCCGTCCGCCAGCGACCTTTTCATCTTTCGGCTCATTCGACGCGATGGCGCGGAACGCTCGTTCCGCTCGAACGTTCGTGCTCGCATGAGGAGGATCACGCCATGAAGCTTAGACTTGTTTTTGCGGCAGCCGTGCTGCTCGCGCCGACTGCCGCGCTTGCGGCGCCCGGCATCGTCACTGCGTCCGTCGGATTGAGGGCAGGGCCGGGGCCCGGCTTTCCGATGGTCGATCGGATTCCCGGAGGCTCCCGCGTCAATGTCCACGGTTGCCTTGACGGCAAGGCCTGGTGCGATGTGAACTGGTCGGATGATCGCGGCTGGGTGTCGTCGCAATACCTCGAATATCTCTACCGCAACCACTACGTCTATCTGCCCGACTATGTCGACGAGGTCGACGTTCCCGTGGTGCCGTTCGTGCTGAACTCGTACTGGTCGAGCTACTATGCCGGCCGGCCCTGGTATCATCGCCGCGATTATTGGACGAATTATTGGACGTCGCATGAGCGCAACGCGACGCGGATGACGCTCGATCCGCGGGCCGCGCGCATCGGCCGCGCCGCGACGCGCGAAGGTGCGATCGCGGTCGGAGGCGGGACCCGCGCCGGCGAAGCCGCGCGTGTGACGCGCGAGCAATCGCAGGCTCGCGAGATCCGTGGTCGCCCGGCGGATGCACAGGCACGGATGACGCATGAGAACGCGAACGCGGTGCGAGCGACGCATGAGAATGCGCGTGCCGCTGTCCGTGAGAACAACCGCGCCGCTGCCCGCGTGCAACCGATGGCGCGGCCGCAGCCGCAGGCCGCGCGCGGTCACGAGGCGCCGCGCATCTCGGCGGCGCCCGCGGCACGTCCCGCGATGCCGCACGTCGCGCAGCCCAATGTCAGCCACGGCTCCCCGATGAATGCACATGCGCAGGCACCGGCTCCGCGTGCAGCAGCGCCCGCGATGCCCCATGCCGGCGGCGGCGGTGCCCCGCACGTCAACGCTGCGCCGCATGGTGGCGGAGCACCGGCCGGCGGACCTCCGGGCCGCGAGCGGCATTGACAAGAGCGAAAGCCCGGCCAAGAGCCGGGCTTTTCCTTTCCGGCCTGCACAATTTGAGGTAATTGCGCAGAGGTAGATTTTATTGAACGTAACAACTTAACCGGATGATTCGCTCGTCCACTCGGGGCAAGGGGCTTACGGGAGGATGACGATGAGACAGCAAGGCCATTCGGAGACGCGCCGGCAAAATGTCGCGATGAAATCGATGTCGAAGGAAGCGAAGCAACTCGCCCGCGTGATTGCAGGCTATCGCGGCTCGCTTCTCGATCTCGACCAGCAGCGGACGAGGACGAAATTGTCCGACGCCGAAAAAGGCATCTTGGACGAGCGGCGCAATAATTTGCTTGTGACGATTGCAGCATTGGAAGACCGCCTCTCGGCGGTGCAGGGATTGATCGACCTCGGCCGGCCGCACGTCATTCGCGTGCACTGACCGCCGCCCAGCGCGTCCGACATCCATAACGTGACGGTTTCGCGTGCCGCGGCGGCGGTCGCGAGGCTGCACGATGCTCTGGACGGCACCAAATTGCCACGCTCCCGGCGAATTGCCGCCAAAGCCCGCTGGCACGTGAGAGGCGGGTGCAGGGGACGTGCGATGGGGACAATCGTGGCTTACAAGATGGTCGCAGAACGCGACAATGAGACGTACAGGTTCGAGCGTGAGAGCCGGCTTGTGATTGTGGCGAAGGCGCGGGTGTGGGCCAGCGAAGGCTGGCAGGTCGTGATTACCGACCAGAATGGCAAGGCCTACGCGCCGGCGGAGTTCGAGGCGTTGCTGGCGGCCTGACGGCCGCTTGATGGGGACAGGGGACTATTTTGACGTCATCTGATCGATCGGGGCGCGGGCTCGTCGCGCCTCTGTTTGGCGTGGCCGCGGCAGTGCTGCTGACCGCGACCATTGCGCGCGCGCAAAATCTCGACGAGGGCAAGCCGCCGCAAAAACTGTTTGCCGATGGTTGCGCGAGCTGTCACCGCAGCCCGCGCGGTCTGGCCAAGGGACGTTTCAGCTTTACGCTCTATTGGTTCCTGAAGGACCATTATGCGAGCAGCGCGGATTCGGCGAAGGCGCTCGCTGCGTATCTTGAGAGCGTCGACAGCCCGCCGGCCGGCAAGCCGCGCGCGGCCGCGAAATCGTCGAAGTCTGGCGCTGTACCTCGGTCGTCGCCGCGGCCGCCGGCATCGGTGCCGCAGAGGTAAACGGCCCTACGCGGCTACCTGCTCAACTCGCGCGCACCTTCGAGGCTCTGGCCGCCTGCGGCTGTTTGGAGCCGCGCGTCTCGCGCGCAGCGGTGTGCCTGGCCGCACGTGCGGCAGCGAGCTTCCGCGCGGCAACCTTCTTGTGCGGCTTCGCCTCGGCTACGGCCTGCTTCGAGGTCGCGCCGCCGCGGCGCGAGACATATTCCTGGCCGTCGATCGGGCCGACATGCGGCGGATCGTGGTCGAGATAGGGCCGTCCGATGCCGAGCGCCTTGCCATTGGCATCGACCCACTTCCACAGTGCCTCTGTGGAGACCCAGCGCTGCGCGCGGTTCTCGCCCTTGACGCTCACGATGTCGGCGGCGAGCCCATGGCCATAGCCGCCACGAGTGCTGCCGCCATGGTACGACCGGTTGGAGGCGGCTTTCAGGCCGCTCGCGATCGACTGGCGATAGTCGTCGCGGAAGGCGCTGGTGATGCCGGGCTCGAGACCGGCCGCCTGCGCGGCGTGCAGCGCGTGGAAGAGCTTGAGCTTGAAGCTGCGGTCCATGCCGCCGATCACGTAGTCCATCAGTGACATCCCGGCCTTGTCCGCGGCCTTTGGATCCTTCCAGGCGAAATCCTCGTCGACGAGCTTGGTGAAGGTCCTCGTGACCGTCACCATCCTGCCACGCCGCTTGATCGTGACGCTGCGGCGGTCCTGCTCCTTGATCGAGTCCTCCTTGGGCGTGCGCTGATAGAGCGCCCAGAGATAGCGGTCGATGCAGACGTCGACGACGAGACATTCGTCCGCGACTTCGAGCGGATCCGGACCCTCGGGCGTCGTTGCCTTCGCGTCAGTCGCGGCGGGCTCAGGCGTGGCCGCGCTGGCTGCGGCGAGCGGCGGCGCTTCAGCAGGCAGCACGTCCGTCGGATCGGCGGAAGCGAGCTTGACGGTCGGCTCGTGCGTTTGTGCAACATCGGCGGCGACAGGTTCCGGTGCGTTTGAAGTCGCCGGTTGCGGCGAAGTTTCCACGGGCGGCATTTGCACGGGATCGACCGACGCAAGCTTCGTGACTGGTTCGGATGCGGTCGCGGCTGGCGTCACATCGGTCGTTGCGCTCACTGCCGGCAGTGCGATCGTCGGCACGTCGATCTCGGCGGCGGGCTCGCTCGCGCTCGTCGCATGCGGGACGTCGGCAAGTTCGGTGTGCGCGACGATGGATTGCGCGGGGAGTTCCGCAGCGAGGTTGGCGCTGCTGTTCTGGATTGCCGCTGGGGCAACTGCGACGAGCCAGAATGCAAACGAGCCCGCGACAACCGCCGCAGGGCACGACACCGCCACGATGAGAGAGCGCTGATCGTTCATCATCCCAGCCTCCGAAGGCTCCCGCCGGAACCCGATGCAACAGCCAAGCATGCGACGCAGCAATTGTTCGGGCGAGGATATGGCAGCGCAATGGCGCAAAAGGCGAGTGTGGAGCTTTTCGGCGCAAGTGTGGCCCGGCGGACACGCGCGGGTTCCATGTGTTTCTCGGAGGGAACGGCCACCGCCAGCTGACGCACGATCGCGATGCGTCGAAACAAGAAGGCCGCCTAACGGCGGCCTTTGAAGTCATGAGTGCAGAGCCAATGAAAGTAGGTACCGCAAAGCCAGCCCCGGGGTTTTCAAAATCCGCACGAGCTCAAACGTCCTGCCCGGTCGTGTCGACCATAATCGAAAATTGTTGCACGCGTAATTACGAAATGCGTGTTGCAACGGAAGAACTGTGACTTCAATTAATGCACACACTTAACGCGCGATGCAGCGCGAGAAATCGTCATGGCCGGGACGCGCCCGGCCATGACGATGTGCAGTTTGTGCCAAAGCGCGCCAGCGTCGCGCGCGATCGCCGACTCTATTTGCCCGGCGGTGTGTAGGCCGCAGCGAGTCGCGAAGCCTTTTCGGCGACCGACTTGAACTCGCCCATCTTCCATGCGCGCACCGTTTCGATCTTCGCCACCGCACCGCTTGCAGCAGCGGCCATGCCGACCGCAATGGCATCGGAGCCGTCGGGCATATCGGTGACAAGAACAGCATCATGCGCGCCGGTGGTCATGAACGCGCCAAGCAGTTTGCCGCCGGCCTTCTCGACCAGCTTGTTGACGACCTCGGAACGATCAGACGGCTTCTCGACGAGCCCCTTCACGCCGGCGTTCGAGTATGAGACGTAGGTGATGAACAATGGCATCGTTCCCTCCGTTGGGTGATGATCGCACAATGAGCTTTTGAAAAAGGCGCCCGCAAGGGCGAGGATCAGGCCTGCCGACGGCATGCAAACTGCCTGAGAACGAAGCGGACTTCGGCATGTCCGGTGTGGCAGCAGCGAGGGACTATAGTCTCTTTTTCCTGCACGACAATGCATCCACCTTGCGCAGAAGGACCGCTCAGCTCTTGCGAAAGGTATCATCTTGGTGGAGCAATTGACGGCTATCGCTGTCGCTCCATCCATCCTCTAAGTCAAATCGCGCACATGCTCGTCATCTCCATTCAAAGCCAGGTCGTTCACGGCCATGTCGGCAATTCGGCCGCCGTCTATCCCATGCAGGCCGAGGGCGTGAATGTCGCGGCGGTGCCCACGACATTGCTATCGAACCACCCGCGCTATCCGACGCTGCGCGGCCGCGTGCTGGATGCGGAGCTCGTGGCCGATCTTCTGGTCGGCGTCGAGGAGCGCGGCCTGATCGAGCGGGCAGGCGTGCTTCTCACCGGTTATCTCGGCTCGGCTGCAAACGCGGAGGTCATCGCCGATTTCGTCGAGCGCGCGCTACGACGAAATCCAAAGCTTATCTATCTCTGCGATCCCGTGATTGGGGACGACGGCAAGGTCTACGTCGTCGACGGTATTTTGGATGTGATCCGCAAGCGGCTGCTGCCGGCCGCGACCTTCGTCGCGCCGAACCAGTTCGAGCTGGAACTGTTGTCCGGTATTGGGGTGAAAGATGCCGCCGGCTTGCTGGCCGCGAGCGCCGCCATCGCGGCGCAGGGCCCGCGAGGCATCATCGCGACCGGCTGCACGCTCGCCGATACGCAAGAAGGGCAGGTGGAGACAATCCTCTGCCAATGCGAAAAGCTGTCGCGCTTTGCGACAGCGCGGTTGCCGATACGTCCGTGCGGGACGGGTGATCTGCTATCGGGGCTCCTGGCGGCGGGCCTTGCGAAGGGAGCCACTGTCGAGATCGCGGTTCGGCAGGCGGTAGATGGGGTATTTGCGGCCCTTTCGCGCACGCATCGCACGGGATCGGAGGAAATCTGCCTTGTCGCGCCGCAAGGTTGAGAAGTGCTAACCTTTTAATCTGCACGTGTCTCGCCGATGATTGCTAAAATGCGGCAAACTTTGGGCCGTCAAGAACAGATACAATTAGAAGGCAAGTTACCCCCGTAATACATTGGGAGCGTTGGGGTTGTTCGGGGCGCGTATCGGGAGAACCTACCCATGGCAAGTGTTGAACAATTGCGAAGAAAGGACTCGGTAAACCTGGTTCAACTTGAGGCGGACATTGCGTCAGTTCGGCAGGGAAGTTCATTAGCTTCAATTGCATTGCCTGATTATGTCGAGCACACGGAGGGTGTCACGCGCGTCGGCGCCCTCAGCGCAGAGGCGGTCATTCGCGATTATGAATCCGCCGCAAAAGAGATTGAAGCAATGGGGGCCGAGTTGATCGGCGCTGCGCAAAAATGCGAGGCGCTGACGGCCCAGGTGCATGATGCGATCGCGTATATGCGCGAAACGGCGGCGGGTTACCGTGAAGAAGGACGCAAGATCTTCAAGAGGATTGAAGAATGCGCCCTGTTCACGGAGGACGTCCGCAAGACATGCGAGCAGGTGAAGCGCAGAATGGAAGCTGCGGGCAGCGTTTCCTCGGAGGAGGATGGGCCGGCCGAGCAGGAGCAGGTATCCGAAAGCGCCTAGGTCCCTCCGGATCCGGTCCCCTTGATCCGAGGGATATGAGACCGCCTTCGGGCGGTCTCTTTTTTTTGCGAGTGCCGGAATACGGCCAGCTAGTGGCGTGTTGCGCGGACTTCGAGCGTGGTCTGGGTGATCCTCGCCACGAAGCCTTCGAGGTTTCCGACCCGCTGTTTGACCAATTGCCCCTGCAGGTCGGCGATTTTCTGCGATTCTGCGACGAAGGCCTCGCAGGCCTGCTTGGCGAATTCCATCTGAAGCTCAAACGCCTCCGCGGGTGAGCGCGCGCTCGCGAGCTTTCCGACGAAGGACCAGGCGTGTTCCAGTGACCTTCTGGTGTAGTCGCCATAGGCATCTGCAATCGACTGAATGCTGACCGGGACGAACTCCGTCGAAGCGGCTGGCACGTCTGCTTGCTCGGCGGCGGATACCTCAGTCGACGGGAACTGCGGTTCGAGGTACGCGCTGGTCTCCAGCTCGGTCGCTTGACTGCTCTCCAAGGCGGGATTCTCCTGCAGGGCGGGATTTTCCTGCGCGGGTTCCTGCAGCTGATCCGTTGCGGTCGCGTGTTGCTCCTCCGCCTTGGTCTGCCTTGCCTTTTTCTTCCGGTTACGCTGGCCGGATTTCCCGGTCGGCTTGGTATGGTCAGCACTCAACATTACAAAATGACTCCCCAATATCGATGAAGCCGCAAGCCTCCGCCGTATTTGCGCTGAAATCGCGATTGCGGCTTGTCGCCGGCGTGGCGGGCCTGTGATGAGATTTGGCTGGATGAACGCGGGCCGGAGAGAATCCCCGCACCAGTGCCATCTGCGAAATCTGCATTGTTGCAATGCAGCAAGATAGGCTACCGCGCTGCAGCATGAGGCCATAACTCCGGATCTCAAGTTCTACCCAGGAGATTCGGTGTGAAGACGATTTCGTTAACCATTGCAGCCGCCGCCATGTCGGTTGCTGCGGCCACTGCTGCTTTTGCCGCGGAGTTGCCGAGCTATGAGGCCAATGGCTTCCCGGCCTCGCCCGTGCAGGTTGGCCTGCTCGGCGCCACCCATGTGAACCAGCAGGCGGCCGTCACCACCGCGCCGTCTCCGCATCAGGTGACTGTGCTGACGCCGCGCGCCAGGGTGAAGACCGCAACGACCGCGCCGGTCACGACCGGCACCGCGCGCTGAGCCAGATCCTAACGGGCAGGGTGGGTTCAGCCGTTGGCCGGACCCATCCTGCGAGCACGATGCAGGCCCAGCCTGGGTCTCGCATATCGTCAAATTGACGGACCTGAATTAACTCAATCGTAGATTGCGCGTCCTATCCGGTTGCGTGCGGGCTATGCCTTGCACAACCGGAAAGGATACTCTTTTGAAGCGCATTTTCGCAAAATTCATCGCTGACGAGTCCGGCGCGACCGCGATCGAGTACGGCTTGATTGCCGCCGGCATCGCGCTTGCCATCATCGAAGTCATTTACGCGCTCGGCACCAATCTGGTTGAGAAGCTCACCGCGCTGGCGACCGCGTTGAAGTAAAGCGGTGAATGCGTAGCCCGGATCATCCGGGCTGCAACCATTCCAGAAATATCGTAAATCAGAAGTTTTGTAAGCGGAGATCCTTCGCCCCGAAAGACCCATCAGCCGAACAGCGCGGCGTAGATCACGTAGAGCCAGCCCAGAATGCCGTGGATGATCGCCCACAGGATCGAATGGTTCTTGGTGTAGGAGATCGCGATGGCGAGGGCCGAACCGAAGCCGACGCCGTATTTGGCGCCCTCGACCCGAACTCCGTAGTAGCGATTGCCATTCATGGTCGTCCTCGCTTTGCAGGTCGTGGGTCCGGGCTTACGCCTTGCGCACGAATTCCGACTTCAAATTCATGGCGCCGATGCCGTCGATCTTGCAGGCGATGTCGTGGCCGTCGGTGGCGTCCTGGAGGCGGATGTTCCTGACCTTGGTGCCGCCTTTGACGACCGATGACGATCCCTTGATCTTGAGATCCTTGATCACGACGACGCTGTCGCCATCGGCAAGCACGTTGCCGTTGGCATCGCGCACGCCCGCTTCCTGCGCTGCTTCCGGCGCCGCCTCAGTCGCCGTGCTCCACTCATGAGCGCATTCCGGGCAGACCCAGAGACCGCGATCCTCGTAGGCATGCTCCGAGTGGCAGCTCGGGCATTTCATGACATCGTCCATCGTCAAGCTTGTCCCCTTCTCAGGCGGGCGCACCGTAGGGGCCGGGGAGGGGAAAGCAAGGGAAATCCGGGCGGTGCGTTGCTCCCATCATCGTGACGCAGCAATTGGCTGATACGGCTTGTGCCCTGCCTCACGAGACATAGCTGAGAGGGAGCGGATTACCGCTTGCGCCTCTTCCAGGTAACATCATCGCATGAGCGAAATCGAAACCCTGTTTGGTGTGTTGCGTCAGTCGGCCGACGAGGACGTCGTCGACATGCTTGAGCGCATGGTGCGGGAGGCGCCGGACCATGCCTTGAACCGCATGAACGCGTTGGACCTCGCAGCAAATGCTGGCCTCGACGAGGAGCGCGTCGTTGCGGGCCTGCTGCACGCGGTGCAGCTCGGCATGGCCGAGATGACCTGGAGCGTGATCTGCCCGAGCTGCGCCGGCGTGCTCTCCGCCAACAAGAGCCTGAAGACCCTCAACAGCCCGCATTATCATTGCGCCTTCTGCGCCGCGGGCCATGAGACGACGCTCGACAATCTCGTCGAGGTGACCTTCACGATCAGCCCGCGCGTGCGCAAGATCGCTGCCCACAATCCCGATGATTTGTCGCTGGCCGACTACTATCGCCAGATCTTCTGGAGCTCGGCCATCGATCTCCCGGGCGACGTGGAGACGCTGCTGCGGGATGTCACGCTGGAGACTTTCGACCTGCCGCCGGGCGAGCGGGCCATCCTGTCCCTGCACGTGCCCGAGGGCACGTTGATCGTGTTCGATCCCGTGACGCACACCGCGCAGTTTCTCGACGTCAAGGGCGAGGAGACGAGCGAGCGGCAAAACCTCTCGATGATCTTCAACAAGGCCGAGACGCCCGCCGAGGCGGTCAGCCTGCGCCCCGGGCCGCTGCGGCTGGCGCTGGATAACCGCACCGACGGCCGTGTGCTGCCCGCGGTGTGGGTCGCGAACAAGGCGCTCGACGATCTCCTGACACGTCGCAAGCCGGCGCTGACGGCAAAGCGCCTTCTCACCAACCAGACCTTTCGCGATCTCTACCGCACCGACACGCTCGCCATCGGCCAGCGCCTGAAGATCCTGAGCCTGACCTTCCTGTTCTCGGACCTGCGCGACTCCACCGGGCTTTACGAGCATGTCGGCGACCTCGTTGCCTTCGATCTCGTCAACGAGCATTTCCGCCTCTTGCAGGAGATCATCGTTTCCGAGCGGGGCGCCATTGTGAAGACCATTGGCGATGCCGTGATGGCGACCTTCGAGACGCCCGACCGGGCCATCGCCGCCGCCATCCGCATGCGCGAGGCGATGAGCGACCTCGGCGCCGAGCGCCAGCATCAGGGCCTGCTGCTCAAGATGGGCATCCACGAAGGCTCGTGCCTCGCCGTCACCCTCAACGGCCAGCAGGACTATTTCGGCCAGACCGTCAACGTCGCCTCGCGCGTCCAGGGGCTGGCCGCCTCACGCGCGATCGTGGTGACGGAGCCTGTGGTGGAGCATGCCGGCGCGCGGACCCTGCTCGAGGCCGGCGGCTTGCAGCCGACGCGCCGCAGCGTTGCCCTGAGCGGCATCGCGGACCGGGTGTCGGTGTACGAGATTCCCTGACGCGGGGAGGGTTGGTGAGACAAAACAAAAAGCGCGGAAAACAACCCCGTCCAAAGTAGCCGATGGCGGGCTGAGGCGAGTGTTGACGACATCCGGGCTTACGCGGCTCGTTATGTACGGCCGTTCAAAACGGACATGATCTCTTTAATGGTTGTTTTGCAGATCGCGCGGCTTGATGCGGCCGCCGCATCCTAAGCGGCCATTTCTAGAAATCATACTGGAGTCCGTCATGCCCGTTGCGCAGAAAGCTGCCATTGCCACCCCGTCACCACGTACGTTCATTGTCAGGCAATTGGCGCTGTTCGCTGCGGCCGTGCTGTTCGTGTTCGTGCTTGGCTTGACCTACGGGCTGGATCTCAGCCCGGGACTTTTCTAAAGCCTCATCGTAGGGACTCACCAATCCGGATAGCCGTAAGGGTCGTCCATGTAGGGCGGGGGCATCCAGGGGCCTCGCGCCGGCCTGGGCCGCCGAGGTGCGGCTACGGGCACGTGCTGGCGCGCAGCGGTATCGTTCTCCCTCATCACGGTCCGGGCGACGGGCTTCGCGGATGACGCAGCAAGCTGCGTTTGCAGCGCCTGGACCTGCGCGGCGAGGCGCGCATTGTCCTGCGCACCTTTCTCCTGCGCCGTCTTGAGCTGTTGAATGACGTCAGCCTGCTCGCGAAGCGATTGCTCGTTGCGGCTCTTCTGTTGCTCGAGCTTTTCGTTGATGCTCGCGAGCGACTGCGTGATGGTCTTGAGCGATTGCGCGAGCTCGGCGGATGTCTGGTCGGTCGGTGGGGCGGCCGCGGGCGGAACGCTGTCTGCTTGCTTGTCTGGTTCCTTTTCCGGCTTCTTTTCCGGTTCCTTTTCCGTGTTTTTCGCGACCGGCGGTGCCGGCACCGACGTCGGCTCATCCGCAGCGGCTAGCTGGACTGCGGGCGGCTGCGCCGAGCTGCGAGCCTCCGATACCTCCGGGCGCGGACTCGTGGCCTGCGGAGACCATCGCGCCATGATCGCCTTGGCCTCATCGCGATATTGCGAGGCGAAGGCAGCACCAAGGATGCCGATCGCCAGCAACAGGCCAACGAAGGCGCGCAGCATGGGCCGATCCTCTTTCAGGCCTTGATGGCGAACCGTGCTCTCCGGCGCCGGAGCTTTGTCCGGGGCAGGGTCGCCCGGCTCAGCATCGGTCTTTGCCTGCGGGGGCGGAGGTGGCGGGCTGTCGCTGCCGCGTTCCAATCCGGAAACCAGCCGGTCCAGCCGTGCAAGCTCTTCATTGGCGCTCTTGATCCGTTCATAGGCCCGCGTCAGCTCGCCATCGGCGCGCTGCGGGCCTTGCTGTTCATCCGGCTTGGCATCATCCGGCTTCGGATCGTCAGGTTTAGGGTCGTGCATCTCAGACACCGAAGCGCTCTCCATCCAGTCGTCAACGGAATGAGTACGGCAGTCCGATCAGGAGGATAGTTCTCGCCGCCGCCCAAGACAACGCGGGCGCGAGGGAGAAATTATGGCGACCTTCGGCCGATCGGCGAGGATTGAACTTCGACAGCGAGCTGCAGTTCGTAACTGCAGTTCGTGGCCCGATCGCCTTAAAGGTGAAATAGCTGCGCGTTGCTCCCCCAGGCATCTTGCGACGTGCTATGCTGTGGCGGGGAGGATGAGCAATGAGGGTCCTTGCTGCGATACTCGCCCTGCTTCTTTCGAGTCCGGCGGCCGCTCAGGACTGCCAGACATGCGCGATGGCCGAGGCCTGCATGAAGGAGTACGTCAAGGCGACGTCAGAGGCGCAAAGAGCCACCAGGCAAGCCATCCGGGACTGGAAGCAGAACCTGGATAGAAAGGCCTCCGCGGAATTGTCCAGCAGAGGCGTAACCGCACTCCAGGACGCGATGGAGACGCAGGTTCGTTCGGAGCTGGAGCGGCTGAAGGACTGCCTGGCGAAGATCAGGTAGGGCGGAGGCGAATGGCGGCAAGCAAGCTCATTCAAAGTCTCGGCAAGACAAGAGAACGTTAAGACTCGCCGACGGCTGATTTGCGCGATTCCGATTCGTTCTTTGAGAACGAAGCGGAGTCGGATGCAGAACAAATGGCTTGAGTGGCCGCAGGCTAATTGCCGTCATCCGCTGCGAGGCGCAGAAACTGCCGCTTCATCGCATTGACCCTCGCGACGTAGCCCGCAACGAGGTGATCGCCGCAGCGCTCGCCGGCCAGCATCTGAAAGTGACGGCGTGCGTAGGCCAGGCCAGGACCCGCACCGCAGAGATGGATGAGCGCGGCCAGATCCTGCTTCTGCTGCGCGCTTGCTTTCACATCGCCCGCGAGGGCGAGAACCGCAGTCACGTTGCGGTCCAGATACACCGATGCCAGCTCGATCGCGTGGCTCGGGATCGCGCGGGTGTAAAGGCTGGTGAACCCACAGCCGGCATCCGTGACCGCGTTGCCGCGGACACAGAACCGCGCGGCCTCGGCATAGGCCGGGTCGGTCATCTGGAAGAGGCCGACGGCGCTGGAGGCGGGCCGGTAGATCGCGAGCGGATTGATGCTCCATCGCCAGCGCCAATAGGTGCGTGCCACCGGATTGCCCGAGCTCTCGATCTGCGCCAGCGCGGCCAGCAATTCGGGCGTGATCGTCGTGGTGGAAAGCTTGCGGAACAGCGGCCCGTATTGCCGCCAATTCTCGGCCGGCTCCTTGTCGAGTGCGTTGCCGACAAAGAAGAACAGCTCGGTCGGCTTGCGGATCATTTGATAGGCGATGTTCAGGAGCGCGATGGTCGCAAGCAGCATCGCGACGCCACACGCGATCCGAAACACGCGCGGTGCCCGCCCGAATGTCTTTCGCATCCACCGGATGCTTCGCCGGAGGTTGCGCAGGCGAGGGAGGAGGCTGTTGCGTTTCCTTGGCATGTTTCCTTGGCAGTGTCCTTGGCAGTCTCCTTGGCATGGCTTTTGGAGGCAGGGTTAATGCGTTGAGCCCATGCGACCATCACCTGCGAAGTCGATGGTATTGCCGTGAAATCTGGCGTCACCGCCCTCCGACACCGTCTAGTTCGCTCCTGGTTCCGCGCTCCAGCGGCCCGATCGAGTCCTTGCGAGAAACAGGCTGCGCCTATAGGTTGCGCTGCAGTAGAGTTAATTTTCCATGAATGGATCGGCTAAAATGACCGCAGTTCGGGGCTTGGCGTCGGAAGGTTTGGCGTCGGAAGAAGGTGCGGACCGGAGAATGCCCCCGGGAGTGCTGCTCGAAGGCCCGGTGGTCGACGCCAAGTTTCTCGATTCCTATATCGCGTTCGGTCTGATGGTCGGTGGCTCGATCGCTGCGCTGGTCTGGGCCTTCTGGCAGGGCATCGGCCGGGTGGAGGTGTCGGTCTTCGTCGGCATGTTCATGCTGACCACGGTCGGGATCGGCTTCATGCATCGCTACTTCGTGCACCGGAGTTTTCGCTGCAGTCCGGTGATGCGAGCGATCTTCGCCGCGATTGCCACGCTGGCGGTGCAGGGCTCGATCCTGAAGTGGGTGAGCAACCATCGCCGCCACCACCTTCACTCCGACAAGCCCGGCGACGTCCACAGCCCGTACTATGACGGTTCCGGCAACCGCTATCTCAGCTTCGTCAAGGGGTTCATGCATGCACAAGGCGGCTGGGTGTGGGACCAGGCGACGACCGATGGCGAATATTACGCCAGGGATATTCTGGCCGACCCGATCTCCATGTTCTTCACGAGGACGCGCTGGTACTGGTACGCGCTGTCGGCGGTGATCATTCCGGGCGCGATCGGCTACGCGTTCGGCGGCGTGCGCACGATGATCGGCTGCGTGTTGTTCTCCGGCCTGTTCCGCAGCTACGTCATGACCATGGCCACCTCGCTGGTCAACTCGGTCTGCCACAGCGACGGCCGCTACGGCTACCGCCGCTTCGAGACCAATGACGGCACGACCAACGAGTTGGTGACGACGATCCTCACCTTCGGTGAAGGGCTGCACAACAACCATCACCGGTTTCCGCGCGACGCCTACATCTCGCACGCCTGGTACGAGATCGACATCAATGGCCTGATCATCCTGGCGCTCGGGAAGCTCGGGCTCGTGCACGACATTTTCGTTCGCCGTGCGTCAGGCGCGGGGGCTGCCGCCGTCGAGACCGCGTTCGACGGCGCCGGCGAAGACCTTGGGTCGTCGGGCGTACGGTAAACCGCCCGATCTTCGCGGAAGCACGTCGGATGGGTTGAGCCCTTGCGAAAACCACCACCCGACCGAGCCTGATGGGTGTCGCTTCCGCCTCCGCTCTTCGAGCTAAGACGGACAAGCAGCTCCTTCCATCCAGCCGGCTTGCTCGAAAATGTGGCTACGAGTGTGAAATAGCACACAGACGGAAGTTGGTCTGTCTGGTTGTGTGGCGCCAATGTTGGCGCTGCCTCCAGCACACTCTGTGAGAGGGGCATGCGGCAATCTCAGGAGCCTCGTCATGTGCGTTCAGAAGCTCACGGCCATGCTTTGCAGCTTTCGCATTGAGTCCACCTTGAGCGGGTGAACCAAAGAGGTTCGGGTGCGCGCAAAACAAGGCGCACAGGGATTTTTCTGGGCCCCGCCGGTGACGGACGGGGCTTTTCATTTGTTTATCTGCCCATGCCTGCCCGGCGGTGGCCCTGCGAAAAAGGACGCAGGGCTCATGTGGGAGTATCTTGCATCGAATTTGGCTCCTGACCTGGTCAAGGGCTTGGTGGCCGGAGGCGCATCTCTGGTTCTTCAAGTCGTTGCCCCCAGGACGCTTCGCGCCTTGAAGCGGGTTCGAGCGCGCTGGCTTGCCCGCAGAGCCGCAAGGAGAGCCGCGCGCAATGCATCGGCGAGCGATGGTGGGTGACGGGGGGTAGCACGTTGGATGGGTTGAGCTTTTTGCGAAACTCATCTTCGTTACTGCGCGCAATCGATGGGTATCGCTTCGCTCCACCATTCCCACGGACTGGATGGATATCGAGGCGATGATCGAGGTGAGGGAGGCCGGTTCGTAGGATGGGTTCAGCTTCCGCGATGTTGATCATCTTCATCGAGCAAATGATGATGGATGTGGCTTCGTTGACCTGCTCTACGCGCTGTGTGGAGATATCACGGCAACGGTAGTTGAATGCACTCTCAACGTTATGCTCGACTGTAACGTTTGCGGTTAGTTCGTGTTGATCGGTTTTCAGGGTTGCGCGGGTTCCAGCGTGCTGGTGCGAAGCCCGTCGGTTAATACATTGGTCATTTCTTTGCAGTCATTTTCACGGCCTCATTCAACAGGGAGGCACCATGTCTGACGTCACCATTCCCGGCGGAAAAATTCGTGCGTTCGTCGAGCGAATCGAGAATCTGGATACCGAACTGCAGGAGTTGAACGAGCAGAAGAAGGAAGTGTTTTCGGAAGCCAAGGCCGAGGGTTTCGATGTGAAGATCCTCAAGGAGATCATCAAGCTGCGGAAGCAGGACGAGGACGAGCGTGACGAGCGAGAAACCCTGCTTGATCTCTACATGAGAGCGATGGAGACGGCGGCGCCGGAACAGGCCGCCAAGGCAGCTTGATGGCAGCCTGATTCAATTCGAGCGAATCCAAACAGTGGCGCGAAGGATGGGCTGAGCACTTGCAAAGCCCATCATCTTCGTGAGGGCTGACGGGTATCGCTTCCGCCCTCGCTCGCCGAGCTACGGCGGACAAGTCATACATCGATTTCCACGCGGTGACCTGCGATGGGAATCGCTTCCGCTCTACCCATCCTACGAGCAGACGCTGAATGATACTTTCGAACTGAGCCTCGCAAGCCGGGAAAGCACATCAACGGGACAAGCCGGAGGGAAACATCATGAGTCACGCACGCGCGATTGAGCATCACAGCGTTCAGCTCAACGGCATCAAGCAGCATTACGTAACAGCCGGTAACGGTCCCGCGGTGATGCTGCTCCATGGCTGGCCGCAAACATGGTATGCGTGGCGTCACGTCATCGAGCTCCTGGCCCCGACCTTCACCGTTGTTGCGCCCGACATACGGGGCTTCGGCTACACGTCCAAGCCTGCCGCTGGATACGACGCGAAGACGATCGCGATCGACCTTGCCGCACTGACCGCGCACTTGAATCTCAAGGACGTCACGGTGATCGGCCACGATTGGGGAGCGGTGTTCGGTTACATCTACGCCGCGTCGTCACCCGACCAAGTCTCAGCTTTGGGTATCGTCGAGATGGCCTTGCCCGGTGTTGGCGTGATCGAACGGGCGATGTCGCCTGTGCCAGGGGGCAATTTTCTTTGGCACATGGGATTTCAGTCCATACCCGATATTCCCGAACTGCTGATCCAGGGCAAGGAGCGACCGTATCTTCGATGGTTCTTGGAACACTTCGCCTATGATCCCTCGGCAATCGACGCCGCCGATCTTGACGAGTATGTCGCGGCGATGACCCAGGCTGGTTCTCTTCGCGCTGGGCTCGCTGTTTACCAGAACTTCTTCGCCACCGCTGAGCAGGTCTGTGCCGCTGCAAAAAATCCGCTGACGATCCCTGTGCGCGCCTTCGGAGGCGAAGCCAGTCTGGGCGAACTCACCCTGATGTCAGTGCGCGCCGTAGCGCCGGGCGCAACCGGCGGCGTCATCGATCATTGCGGTCATTGGGCCCCCGAAGAGCGGCCTGATTTCGTCGCGGACATGATTCGAGAATTAGCTCAGGCGAAATGAGAGGCCCGTGCCGCCTCGGAATTACGGTGACGCATTCAATCTAAGTTGGTAGGCCCGTTGAGTGCACTGTCACTATAATCCGTGACGAGCGAGAAACCCTGCTTGATCTCTACATGAGAGCGATGGAGACGGCGGCGCCGGAACAGGCCGCCAAGGCAGCCTGATGGCAGCCTGATTCCATTCGAGCGAATCCAAACAGCGGCGCGAAGGATGGGCCGAGCACTTGCGAAGCCCATCATCTTCGTGAGAGCTGATGGGTATCGCTTCCGCCCTCGCTCATCGAGCCACGGCGGACAAGTCACCCATCCTACGGGCTACTGCGGCTTGCAGATGACGCTTCGCTCGAGAGCGAAAAGGATAGGTGAGTTGAGTGCACTGTCACCGTAATCCTGCACTTACCTTGAAGTCGTCATTCATTCTTAACCCCGTTATCAGGCGGTTGTTTGAATGCCCGGATTTGGTCCGGCGTCATTTGACTTATCTTTCTGAATAGCCGCATGGAGCGACCCTTCTCCCCCAAGCCTTTCACACGATTCAGTTCGACAACATTCGAACGAATTGTCCTCTTCAGATCCTGAAACTCGTCTTCGTCCAGCTTCATCCAATCTCTGAAGCCGTTAAGGTAGTCATCTGGAGGAGTCAGCGCTCCGCATTCGATTGATGAAATTCTGCCAACCGAGTATCCGAGGCGCGCTGCCTGATCCCCCATTGTTGCGCCCCTTGCGAGACGCAACTCACGGCAGCGATGTCCAAACCTACTAAGAACGCTGGTCATGGCATACTCCGATAAGAGAGGAGCTAACCGTGCAAGTATCGATCTACTTCTTTAGGTATTCAGTCAGGGTCGAGAAACCCGTCTTCTCGAGGAGCGTTTCTAGCTTCATGTCTCCGCGAAATTCTTTCGCGAAGCCGTCGCCGTAGGTTTCTCGCAGAGTATCGACGCGGGTGTTGCCGTTCTTTTGGCGAATTTGTCCATCGGCGTCACGGTGACGCCCGTCGAGGCCCGGCTGCTTGGTCATTTCGTAGCTCCATCCGTTGTTCAACAGAATACGCGTACGCGAGATGCGTGCCCGGGAAGATTGACCGGACACGCATCCTTTCAGTCATAGATCACGAACACCCCGTCGTGCTTCCGCACGTATCGCACTTCATGCAGGTCCCATTCCGCACCAGCGTGAAGTTGCCGCACTCTGAGCACATCTCGCCCTCGTAGCCCTTGGCTTTCGCTTCCGCGCGGCGTTCGGCTTTGGTGGGCACCACCGTTTGCGCGGTGCCGGCCTTGCTCCATTGGAGTTGCTCGAGCTTCTCGGTCGGCGAGAGGTCGTGGCTGGCTTCCTGCTTCAGGGCGACGGCGCCTTCGATCGTGTCGCCGGCGCGGGCGGATGCGCCGTGCAGCGCGGTGACGCGGTGGCCGCCGGCGGGGGCGCTGTCGTTGCCGGAGGAGACCGCGGCCGAGCCGCCGCGCATCACGACCAGGTTGTCGGTGCGGGAGCGGGTGAGGCCGCGCGAGACCAGCTTGGTCGCGTGGTGGCCGCTCTCGTCGTCCGGCTCCTTGCCTTCCTCGACGCCCTTGCCGAGCGCGTCAAAACCCGTCTCGCTGGGATCGACATGGGCGAGGTCGAAGCGGCTGAGATAGCTCACCGCCAGCTCGCGGAAGACGTAGTCGAGGATCGAGGTCGCGTACTTGATGCTGTCGTTGCCCTGCACGGGGCCCGCCGGCTCGAAGCGGGTGAAGGTGAAGGCGTCGACATATTCATCGAGCGGCACGCCGTATTGCAGACCGAGCGAGACGGCGATGGCGAAGTTGTTGATGAAGGAGCGGAGCGCCGCGCCTTCCTTGTGCATGTCGATGAAGATCTCGCCGAGACGACCGTCGTCATACTCGCCGGTGCGCAAGTAGACCTTGTGGCCGCCGACGACCGCCTTCTGGGTGTAGCCCTTGCGGCGATCCGGCATCTTCTCGCGCTCGCGCATCACGATGATGCGCTCGACGAGCTTCTCGACGATCTTCTCGGAGACCTGGGCGGCGCGCGCCGCCATCGGCTTCTCGTAGATCTGCTCGACCGCATCATCCTCGTCCTCATCATCGCTGATGAGCTGCGAGTTGAGCGGCTGGGACAGCTTCGAGCCGTCGCGATAGAGCGCGTTGGCCTTCAGCGCCAGCTTCCACGACAGCATGTAGGCGGACTTGCAGTCTTCCACCGTGGCGTCGTTCGGCATGTTGATGGTCTTGGAGATCGCGCCCGAGATGAAGGGCTGGCTCGCGGCCATCATGCGGATGTGGCTCTCGACCGACAGATAGCGCTTGCCGATCTTGCCGCAGGGGTTGGCGCAGTCGAACACCGGATAGTGCTCGGCCTTGAGGTGCGGAGCACCTTCCACCGTCATCGCGCCGCAGATGTGGACGTTGGCCGCCTCGATCTCGCGCTTGGTGAAGCCGACGGCCTGGAGCAGGTCGAAGCCGGGGGCCGCGATGGCTTCGGCGCCGATGCCGAGCTGGTCGCGGATGAAGTCTTCGCCAAAGGTCCACTTGTTGAAGGCGAACTTGATGTCGAAGGCGGTCGGCAGGGCTTTCTCGACCTTGGCGATCGCTTCGTCCGTAAAGCCCTTGGTCTTCAGCGTCGAGGCGTTGATGCCGGGGGCGTTGGAGAGCGAGCCGTGGCCGACGGCATAGGCTTCGATCTCCGCGATCTCGCTCTCGCGATAGCCGAGCGCGCGCAGCGCCGCGGGGACCGCGCGGTTGATGATCTTGAAATAGCCGCCGCCAGCCAGCTTCTTGAACTTCACCAGGGCGAAGTCGGGCTCGATGCCGGTGGTGTCGCAATCCATGACGAGGCCGATCGTGCCGGTCGGCGCGATCACCGTGGTCTGGGCGTTGCGATAGCCGTGCTGCTCGCCGAGCTCCAGCGCCGCATCCCAGGCTGCCTGCGCATGCGCGATCAGGTCGGCCTGCGGGCAGGAGGCGTGGTCGAGCGGCACCGGGTTGACCGAGAGCGCCTCATAGCCGGAGCTCTGGCCGTGCGCGGCGCGGCGGTGGTTGCGGATGACGCGCAGCATGTGCGCGGCGTTCTTCTTGTAGCCGGGGAAGGTGCCAAGCTCGGCCGCGATCTCGGCCGAGGTCTTGTAGGTGATGCCGGTCATCACGGCGGTCAGCGCGCCGCAGAGCGCGCGGCCTTCCTTCGAGTCATACGGCAGGCCCATGGTCATGAGCAGGCCGCCGATATTGGCGTAGCCGAGGCCGAGCGTGCGGAACTCGTAGGAGAGCTCGGCGATCGCGCGGGAGGGGAACTGCGCCATCATCACGGAGATTTCGAGCACGAGAGTCCAGAGCTGGCAGAGATGCTCGTAACCCTCGACGTCGAAACGCTTCGTCGTCGTGTTGTAGAACGTCAGCAGATTGGCGGAGGCGAGGTTGCACGCCGTGTCGTCCAGGAACATGTATTCCGAGCACGGATTGGACGCGCGGATGTCGCCGGACGCCTTGCAGGTGTGCCAGTCGTTCATGGTGGTGTTGAAGTGCAGGCCCGGGTCGGCCGACGCCCAGGCGGCGTAGCCGATCTTCTCCCAGAGGTCGCGGGCACGCAGCGTCTTCGTCACCTTCTTGTTGGTGCGGCCGATGAGGCTCCAGTCGCCATCGGTCTCGACCGCGCGCAGGAAGTCGTCCTTCAGCGAGACCGAGTTGTTGGAGTTCTGGCCCGATACCGTGAGGTAGGCTTCCGAATCCCAGTCGGTGTCGTAGGTTTCGAACTGGATGTCCTTGTAGCCCTGCTTGGCGAACTGGATCACCCGCTTGATGTAGTTGTCGGGCACGAGGCTCTTGCGCGCGAGCTTGATCTCGCGGCGGAGGGCAGGGTTCTTCTCGGGGTCGAAGCAATCGTCGCCCGAGCCTTCGCAGTTGACGCAGGCCTTCAGCACCGCCTTGAGGTGCTTCTGGTTGATCTTGGAGCCCGTGACGAGGGCGGCAACCTTCTGCTCCTCCTTCACCTTCCAGTCGATATAGGTCTCGATGTCGGGGTGATCGACGTCGACCACGACCATCTTGGCCGCGCGACGCGTGGTGCCGCCGGACTTGATCGCGCCCGCCGCGCGGTCACCAATCTTGAGGAAGCTCATCAGGCCCGACGAGCGGCCGCCGCCGGAGAGCTTTTCGCCTTCGCCGCGCAGGCGCGAGAAGTTGGAGCCGGTGCCGGAGCCATATTTGAACAGGCGCGCCTCGCGCACCCAGAGGTCCATGATGCCGCCCTCGTTGACGAGGTCGTCGCCGACGCCCTGGATGAAGCAGGCGTGCGGCTGCGGGTGCTCGTAGGCGGACTTCGACTTGGTCAGCTTGCCGGTGAAGGGATCGACGTAATAGTGGCCCTGGCCGGGGCCGTCGATGCCATAGGCCCAGTGCAGGCCGGTGTTGAACCATTGCGGCGAGTTCGGCGCGACCATCTGCATGGCGAGCATGTAGCGGAGCTCGTCATAGAAGGCCTGGGCGTCCTCGTCGGAGGAGAAATACTTGCCCTTCCAGCCCCAATAGGTCCAGCAGCCGGCGAGGCGGTCGAACACCTGCTTGGCGCTGAGCTCGCTGACGTAGCGCTCCTTCTCAGGCAGGAGGCTAAGCGCATCGGTATCGGGCACGGAGCGCCACAGGAAGGAGGGGACGGATTCCTCCTCGACCTTCTTCAGGCGCGCGGCGACGCCCGCTTTCCGGAAATACTTCTGGGCCAGCACGTCGGAGGCGACCTGCGACCACTCGGTCGGCACTTCGACGTTATCAAGCTTGAACACGACCGAGCCGTCGGGATTGCGGATCTCCGATGTGGTCTGGCGGAATTCGATCCCCGCGTAAGGGGATTGTCCTGCAGTGGTGTGGCGCCGCTCAATTTTCATAGTTTGCCCCGTCCTTTTCTAGCCGGCCCCGCCTCGGTTCGGGCGTGCCAGGTCGTTATTCTCTCGCGAATCCTCCCGGCCGTTTCGGCTTTAAGGCTTCGCAGTTCAGCCGGTGGATCCGGCCCAGTTTCTCCCGACGGGAGCGACCAGTGCCAAAGCACCGATCATCCGCCGGCATGTCCACCCGCACCCGCCCCCAAGGGGATGCGCGCGACATGCGTTCAACGCCACCACACTACGCTTGCTCCGAGCCTGTCTCGGCCCGTTCGAGCGCCCCGCAAGAGTCGGCAAATCAAGGGCAGACAAGCCCTTTACCCGCTGCCTCCTTCGGCTGGCGGAGTGGTCATTTGCGAGGACCCTTTGGGGAGTGACCGGCGGGACGCAAACACACTCGCGCCGAACGGACCGAAAGCTAGGACTCTCCGTTGCGCACGTCAAGAACTAGTGCGAGTTCCTGAATCAAATACTAAATATGGTGGAAAGACGGGGATAACAGGGGTCGGAACCGCGCCTATTGTAGAGGCAAGTATCAGTGAGTCCTGAGAGATTCCCAACCGAAAAAATTTGCGTTTGGTGATGGGTGACAGGCTTCATCCCGCTGTTCACAGGGCGGGTATATTTTTGCCCCAAGGCATTGCGTCAGCAGGACTCACGTAGCGCTACGGAACGTGCGGGCAGCCATGCTCGCCTGGGTGGTGGCGGGATGCGCCAATTGGCGCAAAGGTGGGCCCGTTTTCGCCGGGCTGCCACATGCATGATTCGACAAGACGGGGGATGCGGACGCGCATCGCCCCGGCTGGCCTGATGTTCCTTGCCATCACCTCGGTGGGCTGGGGCCTCAACTGGCCGGTGACCAAGTTCCTGCTCTCCGAACTGCCGCCACTGACGCTTCGCGGCGTCACCGGTGTGCTCGGGGCGCTGCTCCTCGCAGCCCTCGCCGTGATCCGCCGCAACAGCCTGAAGGTCGATCCGGCAATCTGGCCGCGGCTTCTGGTCGCGAGCCTCCTCAACGTCACCGGCTGGATGGTGCTGATGGGGCTGGCGCTATTGTGGCTGCCGGCGAGCGAGGCGGCGCTGATCGCCTATACCATGCCGGTGTGGGCCTCGCTCTTCGCCTGGCCGGTGCTGGGGGAGCGGCCGACGCTCCTGCGCACCATCGCGCTGCTGATGGCCTTCGCCGGGCTCGCCTCGATCATGGGCGGCAACGGCGTTTCCGCGAGCGCTGCGAAACTGCCCGGCATCATCATGGCGCTCGGCGGCTCGATCGGCTTTGCCGTCGGCACGGTGGCCTCCAAGAAGTATCCGATCCATCTGCCGCCGACCGCGGCAGCCGCCTGGCAGATCGGCCTCGGCTGCCTGCCGGTTGCGATCGTGGGCCTGGCGCTTGAGACGACGCATCTGTCGCAGGTGACGCCGGTCGGCTGGGGCTTGCTGGTCTATTCGGTCGTCGGCCAGTTCTGCATCGCCTATGTGAGCTGGTTCGCAGCGCTGTCGCGTCTGCCGGCCTCGGTCGCCGCGATCGGCACCATGGCCGTGCCGGTCATCGGCGTCGTGACGTCGGCGCTCGCGCTGCACGAGCCGCTGGGGCCGGGGCAGATCGCCGCGCTGGCCTTCACTCTCGCCGGCGTCGTGCTGGCGACGCGGTGAGGCGGCGCAAAGGTCAACCCACCGGCTCCTTGCCGAGCGCCAGGCGGATCATCTCGGCGAGCTGGTTGCGGCGGTAGGGCTTTGTCAGCAACAGCACGCCTTCGTCGAGCCTGCCCTGATGGACGATGGCGTTGTCGGTATAGCCGGAGGTGTAGAGCACCTTGACGCCGGGCCGGCGCTTTTCGACCTCCTGTGCAAGCACGCGTCCGCTCATGCCGCCGGGGATGACGACGTCGGTGAACAGGAGGTCGAACGGCTCGCCGCGGTCGACGAGCGCGAGCGCCGTGCGGCTGTCGGCGGCGGCGATGGTCTTGTAGCCGAGGCTCTGCAGCTGCGTGGTGACGAAGTTGCGCACGAGGTTGTCGTCCTCCACGACCAAAATGGTCTCGACGCCGCCGGTCGCCGCCGGGGCCGCGCCGGGCGCAGTCTCGCTCGCGCCTTCGCCGGGCGGCAGATAAAGCTTGATCGTCGTGCCGTGACCCGCCTCGCTGTAGATCTTGATGTGTCCGCCGGACTGCTTGACGAAGCCGTACACCATGGACAGCCCGAGCCCCGAGCCTTTGCCGATCTCCTTGGTGGTGAAGAACGGCTCGAATGCCTTTTCCTGCACATCCGGCGGCATGCCGCTGCCGGTGTCGCTGACCGCGAGCATCACATAGGCGCCGGGCGTGACGTCCGGATTGGCCTGCGCGTAGGCCTCGTCCAGCGTTACCCGCCGTGTCTCGAGCAGCAGCTTGCCGCCATCGGGCATGGCGTCGCGGGCGTTGATCGCCATGTTGAGCACGGCGTTGGTCAGCCGCGACGGATCGATGTGCGAGGTCATCGGGCCCTGTTCGAGCGCGGTTTCGATCTGGATCTGCTCGCCCAGGGTGGGACGCAGGAGCTTTGCGGTGTCCGATATCGCCGCGTTGAGGTCGACGTCGCGCGGCTCCAGCGGCTGCTTGCGGGCAAAGGCGAGCAAATGCTGGATCAGCTCGGCGCAGCGCGCGGCGGCATCGTCGATCAGCCGCGCCATGCGCTGCAGCTCGGGTTGCTGCTTGAGGCTGCCGACCAGCGTCTCGGTATTGCCCGAGATCACCGTCAGCATGTTGTTGAAGTCGTGCGCGACGCCGCCGGTCAATTTGCCGATGGCGTCCAGCTTCTGCGACTGGTGCAGCTGCCGCTCGGTCTCCCGCGAGATGGTCGCATCGTGATAGACCAGCACCGCGCCGGAGATCACGCCTTGCGCATTGCGCATCGGCCGCCCGCTGATGAGGAGATGGCGGACGGGATTGTCGCTGTGCGGGCGGACGATCATCTCCATCTCTTCGAACTCGTCGCCGCGCAGTACGCGCGTCGACGGCAGCTCCTCGGGGATGAGCGGCGTCACGCCGTCGCCGTGAAACACGTCGGACATCGCGCGCAGGTTCGTCAGGTTCATGCCGGCGCGATGCAGCAGGATGCGTTCCGCGGCGGGATTCGACAGAAGGACGTTTCTGTCCATGTCGATCACGAGCACCGCTTCCGCCATGCTGTGGAACGTACTTTGCAGCACGTTGACGGACAGGCGAAGCTCGTCATGGGCGGTGACGAGGTGCTCGGTGCGCTCGGCGACCGCCGCCTCCAGCGCCTCGTTGGCAACCCTGGTCTCATGCAGCGTGCTCTGCAGGGCAACGCTGGTGCGCCGGGTCTCGCGCAGCAGCAGCGCGACCAGGAGCAGGATCAGCATCGCGCCGGCGACGTCGACGCCGAGGAGGACGACGCCGGTGCGTCGCGACTCCACCGCGCGGGCGGCAAGCCGACGCTCTTCCTCCGCGGTCAGCCGGTCGAGATTTGCGGTCACCGCCTCCATCAGGCCGCGGCCTTCCGCCTTGCCCTGGAGCGCGGCGATGCCGTCGCCGTCATTCGCGGCGCGCAGCCGCATCGCTTCGGCAGCGACGTCGAGCCGGCGCAGAATGAGCGTTTCGGTGCCTTCAAGCAGCGTGACCTGATCGGGATTGTCGCGGAGCGCGCGCCTGAGATCGGCGAGGGCGGGCGTGATGGCTCCGCGCGTCGCCTGGAACTCGTCGTTGAAGGCCGGGCTGCGATAGAGCTCATAGCCGCGCGCCGCACTTTCGGCGCGACGGACGAGCAGGCGCAGCTCCGAGATCTTCTTGAGTGCCCCGACGGTGTGGTTGGCCCACGACGTGTCGAACCGCGACTTGACGTCGAGTCCGATTGAGGCCGCGGTGATGATCAGGAGGATGGCAAGTCCGGCACCGAGAATTACGCGCTGCGAAGCAATCAAGGGGATTTGTTGTCCTTCACCGGCGCCGCCTCGTCGAGGCATTCCTTGATTGCGGTCAGCAGCGTCTCGGGCGTGAACGGCTTGCGCAGGCAGCGCGTCGCGCCGAGCTCGAGCGCCATGCGGAGGAAATCGGGCGAGGGCGATGCAGACGAGGCGAAGGCGTAGCCGGACATCGCGATCAGCGGGATCGTCGGCGCACGCTCATGGAAGATGCGGATCGATTCGAAGCCGCGCATGTGCGGCATGAAGATGTCGACCAGCATCGCATCGAAGGTCTGCGCCTCGAGTGCAGCCAAGCCCGTCTCGCCGCCGTCAGTCAACGTGACGTCGAAGCCCTGGCGTTGGAGGAGGACCTCGATGGTCGCGCCGACCATCGGATCGTCATCAACCACGAGTATACGCGGCATGACTCTGCCTAACCAATCGAAGTCCCCATAGTCTTTGCTGATATAAGCGAATCGTGGAGCGGGTCAATTTTGGATTGGTTCGGGACAGATATGCACGGTTGGGTGCATAAAACGCGTGATGTATGGCGTTCGTGTGAAAGTCCTTGCGGCTCGAAACGAGACGTCAAAAAGGCGCCGCGGGAGAGCGGCGCCTTTTCGATCAAATTGGAGCAATACGACTAACCGGCTCTAGGGGCAGGGATGTCGCAGGCCGTCATAGCCAAGGTAGGTGCCTGACGCGGGGTCATAGGACCGGTAGCGCTGGGCGCAATAGGCTGCCGAATCGCCGCCGGTATCGGGCACGACGGCAACGCTTGGGCTGGTGTCGTAATAGTAATCGTCGCCGTAATAGTAGGGATCATTGTAGTACGGGCCGCCGCCATAATAGGCGTACGACCCTAAGGTCCCGATCGCAGCGCCGGCCGCCACGCCGGGCCAGAAGCCGCCACCGCGATGGTGCCAGCCGCCGCCGCGCCAGTTGCCGGACGGCGTACCGGCTGCGACACGGCCGCCTCCACTGAAGGCTGGCGCAGAGACGCCGGGCCGAACCGCGCCTGAGGCCGCGAAATTGCCTCCGCCACCGCGGATCGCGGCGCCGCCGCCAAAATTGCCGCCGCCCATGCGGGCTCCGCCACCGCCGCCTCCGACGGAGACGTGTCCGCCACCGCCACCACCGACGGCCTGAGCGCGCGATTGGGCAAAGCTTGCGGTCGGTGTCGCCAGCGGAAGGACCAGTGCCAGCGCCGCTGTGGCGGTCAAAACTCTGAGATTGTTCATATTCGGCTCCTTTTCCGGGACTTAAAACCGCGCAAGAGGGCAAGTCGTTCCATGGCAGAGCGCAAGGGTGACTTGCGCTATCGAGGATTCCAGTCCGCGCCTGTACCCGGCATGAACGGGATCACGTTCGCCTTGCGGCAGATCAGCGCATTCCGGATGTGCCATCCGCGGTGCGGCAACTGGACAAGTCGGCTTCCGGATGGCATCAGGACCCTACGAAGCAGGGCCCTTGCCGCATGAAACAATTCTTCCTCAAGCTCTTCACCTGGTGGAACGGCCAGACCTTTGGCACGCAGCTCTGGACCTGGCGGTTCGGTGAGCTGGTCGGCGAGGACGAGCAGGGCAACCGCTATTACCGCACGCGCGGCGGCGTGATCGATCCGACCCTCGGTTTCGAGCGGCGCTGGGTGATCTATAACGGCTATGCCGAAGCGAGCCGCGTGCCGCCGGCCTGGCATGGCTGGCTGCATCACGTCGTCGACGTGCCGCCGACCGAGCTCAACTACAAGCCGCGCGAGTGGGAAAAGCCGCATCAGCCGAACCTGACCGGCACGCCCAAGGCCTACCGGCCGTCCGGCTCGACCCTTGCGAGCGGCAAGCGCCCCAAGGCGACCGGCGACTACCAGCCCTGGACCCCCGGCTAGACCGCATATTGCAGATCATTGGCGCTGGATGCACTCGCATCCAGCTATCACCGCTGTGAACAACGGGAACAGCGGGGACGTCGCATGCGCGGCCGTTGCGCTTGCGCGAGCGATGCGGCTCAATGAACCCATCTTACGGAGATGGGAGACCATCGCGTACGGTTCGGGCAACAGTTCGCGACTGCCCCGAAATGCAGCGGCTGCCGAACAGGACTCGATCGGGATATAGGCCCCCGGTCTGGAAGCTCCGAAATCGCCCGTTTGAATGTGCAGCTGTCGTAAGACAGGAAAGGCCGCCCGGGTAACCTGGCGGCCTTTTTCTGTTGTGCTGGATCACATCACCCTGGCCGCCGCCCGCTTGGCTGCTTCCATGCGACGCGCCTGCGAGGGTGCGATGCGTTCCTTCATCAGCGCGAGCACTTCGGCGGGCGCGGTTTCCGGCGAGCCGGCATTGAACGGCGGTGCTGGATTGTATTCGAGACGGAGCTGAATCGCTTCGGCCATGGTGCGGTCGACCAGCATCGAGACCAGCGTGAGCGCGAAATCGATCCCTGCGGTGACCCCGCCGCCGGTGACGCGGTTGCGGTCGATGCATACGCGTGTCCGCGTCGGCGTCGCGCCGAACAGCGACAGCACCTCCATCGCGCTCCAATGGGTGGCGGCGCGGTAGCCCTTCAACAGGCCGGCTGCGCCGAGCACCAGCGATCCCGTGCAGACCGAGGTGACATATTTGGCGCCCTCGGCCTGCCTGCGCAGAAAGTCCAGCACCTCCTCATCGTTGACGAGTGCATCGGTGCCGAATCCGCCGGGCACGCAGATCACGTCGAGCTGCGGGCAGTCCGCAAACGTCGTGGTCGGCGTCAGCGTCAGCACGGAATCGCTCGGAACGGGCTCGATCCGCTTCCAGATGAGGTGCACCTCGGCGCCCGGCACTGAGGAGAACACCTGCACGGGGCCGGTGAGGTCGAGCTGGGTGACACGCGGAAAAACCAGACATCCGATTCTGAGCGGTGACGACACGAGAGCCTCCGGACAATCAACTTGACGGGCACGTTGCCATGATGCTCTTCTGTCAGAAATGGCGTAATTCCCTCTTTTTCGGACATTCTCCATGATCGGGGTCCTGATCTTTCCCGACTTTCAGTTGCTCGATGCGGCGGGCCCGATCTCGGTATTTGAGATCGCCGCGCGCTATTCGAAGACGGTGCCGGTTATCCGCGTGCTTGCGTTGAATGCCGGGCCTGTGCGCAGTTCGTCCGGCGTCGAGATCATGGCGCGCGATTTCAAATCGGCGCATGCGATCACGACACTGATCATCGCGGGCGGCGAGGGCGTGGCAGGCGCGGCGCGCTGCCCGGCAACGCTGGCCTTCGTGCAGCGGTTGGCGAAGCGCGGCGTACGCGTCGCCAGCGTCTGCTCCGGCGCCTATGTGCTGGCGGAGGCGGGGCTGCTCGACGGCAAGCGCGCGACCACGCATTGGGGCCGCACCCGCGATTTCGTCGCGCGCTATCCCAAGGTGAAGCTCGAGCCAGACCAGATCTTCACGCGCGACGGCGACGTCTGGACCTCGGCCGGCATCTCCGCCGGCATCGACCTTGCGCTTGCGATGGTGACCGAGGATCACGGCGAGGCCGTCGCACAGGACACCGCGCGCCAGCTCGTGCTCTACCATCGCCGCAGCGGTGGGCAGTCGCAGTTCTCTTCGCTTCTGGAATTGAAGGCGCCGAACGGGCGTTTCGGACCGCTGCTCGCCTGGGCGCGCGAGAACCTCGATACGCCCCTGACCGTCGAGGATCTTGCCGAGCGCGCCAATATGAGCGCACGGCACTTTGCGCGCGCGTTCGCTGCCGAGACCGGCGCGACGCCGTCAAAGGCGATCGAGCGCTTGCGCGTCGAGGTGGCGCGCGAACGCGTGCAGTCATCCAGCGAAGCGATCGAGCTCGTCGCGCAATCGACAGGATTCCGTGACCCCGAACGGATGCGCCGCGCCTTCATCCGCGCCTTCGGCCAGCCGCCGCAATCGCTGCGGCGCGCGGCGCGGGCGGGTTAGGTTGTGCTGCCGGCGCTCGCAGTAACCGAGGCACGAGACTGCGCCGTCAAACGTCGCGCGATCGGCGTCAGCATCTGCGGCGCGACGTAGTAGGGAAACTGGGTGAGCGCGAAATAAAGCCAGGTCATGCCGGGCAGGGTTCCGGCGGTTGCCGCCAGCATCAGCCCGATATTGCGTTGCGACACCATCAGGCCGAGGGCGAGGGCCTGTTCATAGCCGACGCGGCGGAACAGCAGCGTCGTGACGATCAAGAGCGCAAAGAAGATGGCGAAGGCAAGCAGCGCAACGGCGATCGACAGCAGGGGATCGGCGAGGAAGTCGGCGATCACATTGCCCATCACGGCCGCGACGAAGACGAGCAGGATGATGATGTTGATGCCGTCGATCGGCCGGCGGTGACGCTGGATCGCGTCCGCCCCGAACCACCAGCGGACCACGGTCGCGGCCATGAGTGATCCCGCGAGGATCGCGAGCAGTTTTGCGCCAAGCGCGAGCGGTGAGATGCTGAGCGTTCCGCCGAGGAAGAGTGCGGCAAACAGTGACGCCGTGAACGGCACCAGGGCGGTGGAGGTCACCAGCGTCACCAGCACCAGCGTGGCATCGAGACCCATCAGCGCTGCGATCGCGGGGGAGGCCATCATCGGCGAAGCGATACCCTGCAGCATCAGCGCCAGGAACAGCTCGGGCGAGCGGACATCGAAACCGGACAGATGCGCAGCAAGGCCAAAGATCAGGGGTACGCCGATGGTCGTCCAGACGGTTGCCGCGACGATCAGCCCCGGCCGGCGCAGATGCGCGCGCAGCGCGGCGAGGTCGACGCGCATGAAGGAGATCACGAGCAGGAAGAAGATCGCCTCGGTCACGAAAGGCCGCAGCAGAGCGCCGAGCGGTGGGATCGCGATGCCGAACAGCACCAGCGCCGCGACCGCGCGCGTGCCCTGGTCGCCGAGCCATGTCAGCCATCGCACGGGAGCGGCCAGGGTGCGTTGCAGGCCAAGGGGCATTTTGACTTCCAGGGGAGTGTCACCTCGCGCGAACAGGTTGAGGCAAACGGCGGAGTTGGCCTGTTCAAAGTAGCATGGGATTACCGTGGATCGCGAGAGCTGTAAGCCGGTCGGGGACGCCGTCTGTCAGGGGCGATCAAAGAGGGGCGCCGCCGCAACGACCCCGTCCTATGGGCTCTGGCCGGCCAGCGACCGGCGGGCGAGGAGGGGGAAACCGCCCTTTCCCCGCCGTATTCGGCGTGTTAACCGGATGGTCTGCGAGCGGCCGTAAGCCCCTGTACAATGCTCGATAAACCCGATTCGCTGTTGAAGCCGCGCGAGATGTCTCGAAACCTGATCCTGACCGGCCTTGCGGCGCTGTTTGCCGCCACAGCGATGATCGTCTCGCCTCCGGCGCAGGCGCAGATCGGCACCATCTTCTCTGATCCGCCGCCGCTGCGGCCGCCCGGCAGCATTCCGCGCGGCAACCAGCCGCAGCAGCAGATGCCCGACGACGATGAGGAGGTGCCGGAGCTGCCACCGCAAGGCCGCGTGCTGCCGACGCCGAACCGTCCTGCCCCCCGCCAGGGAAATGCGCTGCCGGGGCCGGTGGAGACGCAGCCTTTGGCGCCGCCGCCAGGAAGCACCGTGCTGCCGCAGAACCAGCAGCCCTCGATTGCGGTCGCGCCTCCCAATCCTCAAAGCCCCCCGCCGCAGCAGGGCGCCAATCCGACGCTGCCGGGCTTGCCGCCCGGGCAGCGACAGCCCAAGGGGACACCGCAGAACGGCGTGCCGCAGACGCCGGCCAGCCTTCAGCCGGGCGATGAGGTCGTGACCGAGCCGCCGGCGCAGAAGATCGTGAACAAGAAGGCGACCTTCTCCGGCCTCGACAAGATCACCGGCCGCATCATCAATTTCGACGAGGATATCGGCGAGACCGTGCAGTTCGGCGCGTTGCGCGTCAAAACCGACGCCTGCTACACGCGGCCGGCGACGGAAGCCGCCAATACCGACGCCTTCGTCGAGGTCGACGAGATCACGCTGCAAGGCGAGGTGAAGCGGATTTTTTCGGGCTGGATGTTCGCGGCAAGCCCCGGCCTGCACGGCGTCGAGCACCCGATCTACGACATCTGGCTGACCGACTGCAAAGAGCCGCAGCAGACGATCGCGACCGCTGCGCCGGATCCGGCGACCAAGCCGGCCACGCCACCGCCGCCAGCGCAGAAGAAGGCAGCTCCCAAGCAGGCCGTGCAGCAGCCGCGCCCGCCGCAGCCTCCGCCGCAGCCGCAACAGCAGCAGGCGCCACCTCCGCCTCCGCCGCCGCAACAGCAGCCGAGCCTCTTCCCGTTCCCGGGCTTCGGCCGGAACTGAGGACTGATGAGATCGAGTTCAGCCGATCGCCCGAGGTCCACCTCTCCCCAGCGGGGAGAGCTGAGTCCTTGGCTCACTCCCGATTGAACCAAAAAATCATCCCGCTTTAGCTTCGCGAGGCGATGATCTCGAGCGCGCGCGTGCCTGAGATCGCTTCGCCGGGCAACTTCAGGAAATCGGCGGACTCGCCCGCCAGCGCCTTGTCGAGCAGGGCGGTGTAACGACGCCTGGAAATCTCGACCGCACCGAAGCTGCGCAGATGCTCGGTGACGTATTGCGTGTCGAGCAGCTCGAAGCCGCCATGGATGAGCCGCGCCACCAGATGCACCAGCGCGACCTTCGAGGCATCGCGCGCGGTGTGAAACATGCTTTCGCCGAAGAAAGCGCGTCCCAGGCTCACGCCATAGAGGCCACCGACGAGATCGTCGCCCTGCCAGGCCTCGACGCTGTGGCAATGGCCGAGCTCGTGCAGGCCGCCATAGAGATCGCGGATGCGCTTGTTGATCCAGGTGTCCTCCCGTCCGACCTGCGGCGCAGCACAACCTGCGATCGTCGCCTTGAAGGCGGTGTTGACGGTGACGCGAAACACGTCCGAGCGCACGGTGCGCGCAAGGCGCGAGGCGATGCGAAATCCCTCGAGCGGGATCACGCCGCGCATCTCCGGCTCGACCCAGAACAACGTCGGATCGTCCGCGCTTTCAGCCATCGGAAAGATGCCGCAGGCATAGGCACGCAGCAGCACGGCTGGGGTGATTTCAGACGAGGCGGAGTCGCGCGCAGTCATGCAGAGCACATTAGCAGGATCACGGCAGCGTTGCGATGGGGTCGATGCCGAGGCTTCGCGCGTCAGCTCGCGGCGGCGCTGTTCGTCGTGCTCGATGGCGTGGGCAAGCGGCGGAACTTCAGCAGTATCTTCGTCCCTGTGTGATCCGGATCGCGTTCGACGGAGGCGTCAAGCTTGGACGCCATCGCTGCGACAATGCGCTGCCCCATCCCCGTCGAGCGCGGATCGGCCTTGGCGTTGTCGCCGACGCCATCATCGGCGATCGACAGAACGAGATCCTCGCCTTGAGAGGTCAGCTCGACGTGAATGGGGCCGGCCCCGTCCGGATAGGCGTATTTCACCGCGTTCATGACGAGCTCGTTGACGATGATGCCGACCGCGACCGCGCGGTCCGGATCGATCTCGATCGGCTCGGCCCTCAGCGTCAGGCGCGACATCCGGTTGCCCTCGGCGGAACGGCGGAGATCCTCCAGCAGCGAGTCCAGATACTGGTTCAGGACGACGCTCTTCAGATCCTGCGAGGTGTAGAGGCGGCGGTGCACCTGCGCGACCGCGGCGACGCGGCCCATCGCATTGGTCAGGGCGGCCTTGACCTCGTCCTGCGCAGCCGAGCTTGCCTGCAGATGCAACAGCGAAGCGATGATCTGGAGCGAATTGCCGACGCGATGGTTGACCTCGCGCAGAAGCATTTCGCGTTCGGCAGCCAGCGCCGCGTAGCGGTCGCGCGAGGCGTGGATTTCGGCTTCCGCCTCCTCGCGCGCCTTTTGAAGCGCGGCCTGGCGCAGGGCGCCGTCGGCCGCGACATGCAGCAGCGGAATGAAGTCGCCCTTGACGTCCTTGACGAGGTAGTCGGCTGCACCCGCCTTCAGCGCGGTGACGGCAATGCTGGAATCCTGCGATGCCGTGACGAAGACGACCGGCGGGGCGCCCGGGATCGCCATGATCTGTTCGAGTGTCTCAAGGCCGTCGAGGCCGGGCATGTACTGGTCGAGCGCCACGACGTCGATGCCGCCATCGACGTTCCCTTCCTGGATGCGCGCGAGGCCTTCCTCGCCGCTTGCGGCAAGTATCACGTTGTAGCCGCGGCGCGTCAGCCCGCGCTCGACGAGGCGCGCGAGCGCGTCGTCGTCGTCGATATAGAGCAGCGTCGGCATTGTCCGGCTCATGATGCGGCTGGGGGCACCTGGATGACGGAGAAGAATAGCCCGAGCTGCCGGATCGCGTTGGCAAAATTCTCGTAATTGACCGGTTTTGTGATGTAGACGTTACAGCCGAGCTCGTAGCAGCGCTTGATCTCCTGGGAGTCGTCGGTGGTGGTCAGCACCACCACGGGGGAGGCCTTCAGGTACTTGTTCTCCTTGATCCGCTTCAGGATGTCGATTCCGCTCGTATCGGGCAGGTTGAGATCGAGCAGGATCAGCAGCGCATTGCCCTTCTGGACGATGCCGGTGCCGTCGGCGCCGAACAGATAGCGGATGGCCTCAGTGCCGTTGGCAAACGGCACGATCTCGTTGTTCACCCCGGAGCGGCGGATGTTGCGTTCGATAAGACGGGCGTGCCCTTCGTCGTCCTCGATCATGATGATGGTGACTGGCTGGGTCATTGCTCTGCGTTCCGCTTGCTGGCGTTCCACTTGATCGGCAGCGTGATCGTGAATGCGCTGCCGACGTTGAGTTCGGAGGAGACCGACATCGTGCCGCCGAGCCGGCGCACCAGCGCGCGGACATGGGCAAGGCCGATGCCCTGGCCCGGCTTGTCCTGGAGGCCGGCGCGGCGAAACAGATCGAAGATGCGCTGGTGATCCTTCGGGTCGATGCCGCGGCCATTGTCGGAGATCTCGAAGATCGCATAGCCGAGCTTGGTGCGGCCGCGCAGCACGATCTGGCCGGGGACGCCGGCCTTGAGATATTTGATGGCGTTGTCGATCAGGTTGGAGAAGATCTGCTCCAGCGCCAGGCGGTCGCTCACGATATCGGGCAGCTCGCCGACGCGGATTTCGGCCTGGGCTTCGGCGGCCTGATGCGCCACGGTCGCCACGACCGCCTCGATCAGTTCGCCCATGTCGATCCTGACCGGCTCGAACTCGCGCCGACCTTCGCGGGTGAGGTTG
Organism: Bradyrhizobium ingae; assembly: GCF_055791185.1. Taxonomy (NCBI): domain Bacteria; kingdom Pseudomonadati; phylum Pseudomonadota; class Alphaproteobacteria; order Hyphomicrobiales; family Nitrobacteraceae; genus Bradyrhizobium; species Bradyrhizobium ingae. The sequence goes on along the minus strand of NZ_JBVUBB010000004.1, from coordinate 260,207 downwards.
AGGATCGCCGAGATCAGGCGATCCATCTTGCCGATCGAGGATTTGATGAAGCCGAGCGCCTCGGAAAAGTCCTGCGAGAGCTGCTTGTCGGTCCCCTCCAGCGCGATTTCCGCGGCATCATTCATCGCCAGCGGCGGCCCGTCGGCCGGGACGTGGGTGAGGCCGCCGATGCGCCTGAAGATGTCGTTGCCCAATTCCTCGAGCTCGCTGGTGAAGCCCATGATGTTGACCAGCGGCGAGCGCAGGTCGTGGCTCACGATATAGGCAAAGCGCTGGATCTCGTTGTTGGCTTCGCGCAAGTCCGCCGTGCGTTCGTCGACGGTGGCCTCGAGATTGAGGTTAGAGTCGCGCAGGCGCGCCTCGGCCTCGTCGCGGAGGGCTGCCGAGCGCCGCACCAGCCAGATCGAGATCAGGGCGAGCACGACGACGAGACCGGAGCCGATGCCGGTCAGCGATGCTGCCAGCGTCTGGCTGTTGTTGGCATTGGCCGAGCGGAGCGTGAACAGACGCTGCTCCTCGCGCAGCATGGCGTCCGCGGCGTCGCGGATTGTGCTCGTCGTGTCGCCGGCGGCCGCTTCGCGGACGAGCGCGGAGGCGCGCGCGAAATCGCTCTGCTGGATGTAATTCATCTCGCGCGTGAACTGGTCGAGCCTGGTTTCGACCGCCGGTCGCAGCTTGCCGATGTTGTCGACCTGCGCGGGGTTGTCCTTGGTCAACTCCATGAGCCTGTTGAGATGCGGCAGGACTCCCGCTACCGCGGCCTGGTGGTCGGTCCAGAATTCCGGCCCGCGCGTGAGGAGGAATCCACTCGCGCTGCTCTCGGCGCGACGAATTTCCAGGAGCAGGGTGTGGATCTGGTTCTCAACCTCGATGGTGTGAATGACCGAGGCATTGTCGTCGCGCGCCTTGTTGACGAGGTAGACGGAGCCGGCACTGATCACCGCCAGCACCAAGAGTCCCGCCGCGAACAGCAGGATCTGCCAAAGTGCGCGCCGCCGCCTCAAGTCGGGCGTTACGCCAGCTCCAGTTCCGACCTTAAGAATTTCCACTCCCCCGTGCAGAAAACCCGCCAATAACGCCGCAAGCGGCGTTCGGTTCCATAGCAAGGGAAGGAGGCTTATCGCTAGTTGCCGGACTGGCCGGCCAAGTACTGTTCCAGCCAGTGGATGTGATAGTCGCCGTCGATAATGGCGGGTTCACGCACCAGGGCTCGGAACAGCGGCAGCGTCGTCTCGATGCCGTCGACCACCATCTCGTCCAGCGCGCGACGCAGCCGCATCAGGCACTCGGTGCGGGTCTTGCCGTGCACGATCAGCTTGCCGACGAGGGAATCGTAATAGGGCGGGATCGTGTAGCCCTGATAGACGGCCGAATCGATCCGGACGCCCAGGCCGCCGGGCGGGTGGTACTGCGAGATCCGCCCCGGTGAGGGACGGAAGGTCTGTGGGTTCTCCGCATTGATGCGGCACTCGATCGCGTGCCCGATGATCTGGATCTCATCCTGCTTCGCCGGCAGGTCGCCGCCGGCGGCAATGCGGATCTGCTCCAGCACGAGGTCGATGTCGGTGATGCTCTCGGTGACGGGATGTTCGACCTGGATGCGGGTGTTCATCTCGATGAAGTAGAACTCACCGTCTTCGTAGAGGAACTCGATGGTGCCGACGCCGAGATATTTCATCTCGCGCATCGCCTTGGCGCAGGTCTCGCCGATCTTGGCGCGCGCGGCCGCGGAGAGGACCGGCGAGGGGCCTTCTTCCCAGACCTTCTGGTGACGACGTTGCAGCGAGCAGTCGCGTTCGCCGAGGTGGATCGCGCCGCCGCGGCCGTCGCCGAGGATCTGGATTTCGATGTGGCGCGGCTTCTTCAGGTATTTTTCCAGGTAAACGGACGCGTCGCCGAAGGCGGATTTCGCCTCGTTGGCGGCCGTCGACAGCGCCAGCGCAAGGTCCGCCTCGCTGTTCGCGACCTTCATGCCGCGACCGCCGCCGCCGGCGGCAGCCTTCACCAGCACGGGGAAGCCGATCTCCCTGGCGATCGCCATCGCGTCGTCGTTGGGACTGACTGCGCCGTCGGACCCGGGCACTACGGGAATGCCGAGCCTCTTGGCGGTCTTCTTGGCCTCGATCTTGTCGCCCATCAGGCGGATGTGCTCGGCCTTCGGGCCGATGAAATGCAGATTGTGCTCGGAGAGGATTTCCGCAAAGCGCGCATTCTCCGACAGGAAGCCATAGCCCGGATGCACCGCATCGGCGCCGGTGATCTCGCAGGCCGCGAGCAGCGCGGGAACGTTGAGATAGCTGTCTTTCGACTGCGGCGGCCCGATGCAGACGCTCTCGTCGGAGAGGCGGACATGCATCGCGTCCGCGTCGGCGGTGGAGTGTACGGCGACCGTCGCGATCCCGAGCTCCTTGCAGGCCCGCAGGATGCGAAGGGCGATCTCGCCGCGATTGGCTATGAGGATCTTGTCGAACATGGAGCCCTTGAAGGACGGATGGCGCGCACTACCGGCGAGGGCGACGAGGCGCCCTCGGCTGGCTACTCAATGATGACCAGCGGCTCGCCGAACTCGACCGGCTGGCTGTCCTCGATCAGGATCTGCGTCACGGTTCCGGCGCGCGGCGAGGGAATCTGGTTCATGGTCTTCATCGCCTCGATGATGAGGAGCGTCTGACCGACCGAGACCTTGGAGCCGACCTCGATGAAGGGTTTTGCGCCCGGCTCCGGTGCCCAATAGGCGGTCCCGACCATCGGCGAGGTGACCGCGCCCGGATGTTTCGAGAGATCTGCCGGTGCTGCGGCCGCGGTCGCCGTCGCAACGGCCGCGACCGGGGCTGCGATGACCGACGTCGGCACGGCCGCGGCGACGCTGACGTTGCGTGCAACACGCAGGCGAAGCCCCGCGCGCTCGATCTCGATCTCGGTGAGGCTTGTCTCATCGAGCAGGGTCGCGAGCTCGCGGATGAGCGCGGAGTCCTCGCTGGAAAATTTAGCTGCTGCTTTATCGTCTGGCTGGCGCGCCATGATCTTGATTCCGAACCTTCTGATTGAAAGGGGGCGTCAGGCTTTGGGCTTGATGCCGAGCTTGACGGCAAGGCCCTGGATCGCGAGGCGGTAGCCCTCGATTCCGAAGCCGCACAGCGACGCGAAGGCGGCGCGGGCGGTGTAGGAATGGTGACGGAAACTCTCGCGGGCGTGGATGTTGGTGACGTGCACTTCGACTGTCGGGATCTGCACTGCGAGCAGCGCATCGTGCAACGCGATCGAGGTGTGCGAATAGCCGCCGGCGTTGATGATGATGCCTTTCATCTTGCGGGCGTGCGCCTCATGGATGAAGTCGATCAATTCGCCCTCGCGGTTGGACTGCCGGCAGTCGGCCTTGAGGCCGAACTTCGCTGCGGTCTCCCGGCAGAGCGTCTCGACGTCGGCCAGCTTCGCGTGCCCGTATTTCTCCGGTTCGCGCGTCCCCAGCATGTTGAGGTTCGGCCCGTTGAGGACGAGGATCGTGTCGGTCGCAGGTTCAGCCATTCAAATCCCGTCAGGTGCTTGGCGGAGGTGGCGGGGGTTATAGGTAACAAAGGGGCTTAGGGGAAGCCTTCAACGACCTCCCGTGGGGCTTCAGATAGCTCATCCAGCCTGCAAAAAGCTGTGTGGAAGCTACGGAAATTGCTTGTTAACCAGCCCAAAGCATGGCTGTCGGCAGATGGCAAAAAGGGCGGGCATTGCTGCCCGCCCTTGGATTGCCGATCTGTCGGCCGTCAGGCGTTGAGAACCGCGATGATCTCGTAGGTGTCGGGATCGATGATCACGATCTCGTCGCGGACCAGGATGTACCTGTAGCTGCGCCACTCCGGATAGATCGTCGCGACCCGTGACGGCAGCGCGTGCAGCTCGATGCCTTCACGCGGAACGCGCGTGCCGACTGAAATCGAGAAGTTCACGTTGCTGACCGGAGCCACGTGCTCCTCGTGGATCACGGACGTGATCTGGGTGCGCTGCTCGGTCGAAAGCTTGGCGCCAGCGCCAGCCTGGCCGGTGGTCTGAGTCGAGGCACCGGACTTGGTCTGAGTCTCCGAACTCATGCTCTTCGACCTGTCCTGCTGGCCCTGGGCGCGTTCGTCGGTACGTTGGCTCTTCGTTGCACCCGACTTCTCTTCAGCCGTCGGATTCTTGTGCATCGTGCCCGAGGACTTTTCGGACTTCTCTTCCTTCATCGCACCCGAGGACCTTTCCTCGGCGCCGGACTTCATGGATCCGCCGGCCTGGCCCACGGTCCCCTTTTCTTCCTTACCCTTGGATTCCCTGGCGCCGGACCGCTCGTCCTTCATGGCGCCGGAGGACCTCTCTTCGGCACCGGACTTCATCGATCCGCCAGCCTGTCCGACCGTGCCCTTCTCCCTGCCCATGGATTCCTTACCCGTGGCGCCATGCTCGGCCGCGCCGCCCGATTGCGAATGCTGCATTTGCTGCGATACGCCGGAGCCTTGCTCGCGGTTCATGCCTTGCGCATTGGCAAAGCCGGTTCCGGCGACAAGCGCGAGCGCGGCAACCGAAATCATAAAGCGATTAATCATCGAGTTTCTCCTCACGTGGTGACTGCGTCATTGCCCGCGCCGACAACGAAAGGAGAAATGAGATGTTCCGAAACTTCAGTGGTTCCGCGGCTTTTGTTTGTTGAATGGGAGATGAACGGTCGCGCCAAGATGCTGACAACAAAAAAGGCCGGCAAAAGCCGACCTTTTCGCGTGTTCGGATAATCGAAATCTGGAACTAGCAGGCCGCCTTGCCGCAGCGTGCGACGCCGATCTTTTCCTTCAGGCCGTCGAGGCCGATCGCGCCGACCACGATCTGCTTGCCGATCACGTAGCTCGGCGTTCCGTTCATGCCCATTGCTTCGGCGAGCTTGAAGTTCTCCTCGATCGTGGCGCGCACTTCCGGCGTGGCCATGTCCTTCTCGATTCTGGCGACGTCGAGTCCGGCTTCCTTCGCGGCGGCAAGCGCGTGCGCCTTATCGGCCTGGCCGCGGCCGCCGAGCAGCTTCTGGTGGAAGTCGAGATACTTCTTGCCGCTGGGATCCTGCATGCGGACGGCGACCGCAACCTGCGCCGCCTCGACCGAGCCCTGGCTCAGCACCGGAAATTCCTTGAGCACGACCTTCAGCTTGGGATCGCTCTTCATGAGGTCGAGCATGTCGGCCATCGCGCGCTTGCAGTAGCCGCAATTGTAATCGAAGAACTCGACGAAGGTGACGTCGCCGTCCTTGTTGCCGAGCACGACCTGGCGCGGCGAGTTGAAGATCGCATCCGCATTCTGCGCGATGCTTGCTTCATGCTTCTGCGCCTCGGCGGCCGTCTGGCGCTTGCTGAGCTCGGCCATCGCATCCTCGAGGACCTCGGGATGGCTGACGAGATAGTTCTTGATGATCGCCTCGATGTCGGAGCGCTGGGCGTCGGTGAAGCTGTCGGCCGAGGCCGGCCCGGCGGCGCCGAACATGGCGAGCGCAAACAGGGCGGGTACGATCAGGCGCAGCGAAGGCATTGGCAGATCCTCTGGTCGAAACAGGTTTCGGAAGACATCCCGGCCGATCTAACGTGGCCGTGCCGTGACGTCATGGTGTCGGTGTCGTTCCAGTCGTCTAATTGCTGCGTGGCGGTTTTGACGCCACGATGTCATCGGCCTTGACCCAGCCGGGCGTGCCAATGGCGAAACGGGTTTTTGCGCGCGTCGCAAGCTCGCGTGCGGTCTTGTTGTCGCCGCGCAGGTAGGCTGCCTGCGCCGACGCCAGATCGGCCTCCGCATAGTCCCCCTTGCGGCCATAGGCCATGGCGAGCTGCGTGTAGCCGAGCGGCGCCTCGGGCTCCCGCGCCACGGCGGCGCGGAGAATCCGGATTGCTTCGTCCGTGTAGGACTTATTATCAGTTCCGACCAGAGCCTGCCCAAGTAACATCTCGATGAGCGGAGCGTTGTTGGAGAGCTGCACCGCCTTGTGGAGGGCAGGGATCGCCTCCGCCGGCTTGCCGCTTTCGAGCAGCGCCTGGCCGCGCACCTCGTAGAAATACGGGTTGCTCGGCTGCGCCTGGATCAGCGCATCGATCTGGGCCAGCGCGCTGCGCAGGTCGCCGTGCAAGTAGGTGCTGATGGCACGGGCATAGCGTGCGGGCATGCTGTCGTTGGACAGCGGATAGCGGCGATAGACCGTCTCGGGCCGCTCCATGAAGGCGGAGACCTTGGCACGAACGAGGTCATGGCGCGCCTGGAGCGCCGGATCGTCCTTCTTGTCCCAATAGGGGCTGGAGCGGGCGAACTGGGCGAGGGCCTCGACGCGCTCGGCCGGCATCGGATGCGACTGCAAATAGGGATCGGCGCCCCGCGCGGCGAACAGGCTCTCGCTGGTGAAGCGCTTGAAGGTCTCGTACATGCCCTTCGGCGACTGCTGGGTTGCGGTCAGGAACTTCACGCCGGCGCGGTCGGCATTCTCCTCCTGCTGGCGCTGATAGGACAGCAACGAGCGGCGGATCATCTCCTGGGGGCCGGCGACGGCGGCCGCACCGGCATTGGCGAGGCCGTTGTTCGGGTTGCCGCTGCGGGCGCCCGCGACCATGGCACCGGCGCCGAGCAGCATGGCGATGATCATCTGGGTCTGGGCGCTGGCGAGCTGCTCGCGCAGCTTGGCGAGATGCCCGCCGGCGAGGTGCCCGGTCTCGTGCGCGAGCACGCCGATCAGTTGGTTCGGCGTTTCCGACTGCATGATCGCGCCGTAATTGACGAAGATGCGGCGGCCATCAGCGACGAACGCATTGAACGATGCGTCGTTGAGGATCACCATCTGGATGTTCTGCTTCTCCAGACCTGCGGCACGCAGGATGGGCCTGGTGTATTCGCGCAGCAGTTGCTCGGTCTCGGTGTCGCGCAGCACCGGCGGCCCCCTGGGCGTCTCCTGCGCCTTGATTGCCGGGAGCGGCGCCAGCACCATGGCGGTCGCAGCCACGATGGCGATGAGAGCGGAGGCCTTCTTGCGCAAAGCGATCTGGAGCAACATCGATCGGTCTTGAAATGCAGTTTTGTGATTGGTCTTGGTGATTGGCGTCGGACCGGATACGGGATATGCCCTAATGAGCCGCACAATGCGGCCAGTCTGGGGCGCGGGCGCCCCTGTTCCCGGTCCCCGGGGGACCGGCCCCGAAGCGAAATAGCAGATATCGATGCGCGATGCGATATTGAGGAACCGGCTGGAGCCCTGGCTGACGCCATCCAACCGCAGTGACGTTCCCCCCTTCATGGTCATGGACGTGATGGCGGCGGCCGCTCGTATCGAGGCGGCCGGCGGCCATGTCATTCATATGGAGGTCGGACAGCCCGCCGCACCGGCGCCAAAGACCGCGATCGCGGCCGCCCACAGGGCGCTGGACACTGCGCGGATCGATTATACCTCCGCGCTCGGCATCCCCTCGTTGCGCGAGCGCATCGCGCGCCATTATCGCGACGCCTATGGCTGTGCGGTGGACCCCGGGCGGATCGTCGTCACCACCGGATCCTCCGGCGGCTTCATCCTGGCCTTCCTTGCCTTGTTCGAGCCGGGCGACCGCGTCGCGGTGACCGTGCCGGGTTATCCGCCATACCGTCATATCCTGACCGCGCTCGGCTGCGAGCCGGTGCCGATCGAGACCACCAGCGAGACCCGGCACGCCCTGACCGGCGAGGCGCTGCTGGCCGCCCATCGCAAGGCGCCGCTCAAGGGCGTGCTGGTCGCAAGCCCCGCCAACCCCACCGGGACCATGATGTCCAGGGAGGCACTGTCGGGCCTGATCGCAGCCGCCGAGGGCGCCGGCATCCGCTTCATCTCGGACGAGATCTATCACGGCCTCGACTATGCTTTTCCTGCCGTCACTGCGGCGGCGCTGTCGGACCATGCGCTCATCATCAACTCGTTCTCGAAATATTTTTGCATGACCGGCTGGCGCGTCGGCTGGATGGTCGTGCCGGACGTCCTTGTGCGGCCGGTCGAGCGGCTCCAGCAGAACCTGTCGATCTCGGTGCCGTCGCTGTCGCAGATCGCGGCTGAAGCGGCATTCGACGGCGCTGCCGAGATGGAGGAGATCAAGCACGGCTATCAGGAGAACCGCCGCATCCTGATCGAGGGGCTGCCCAAGGCGGGCCTGACCAAGTTCCTCCCCGCCGATGGCGCATTCTATCTGTATGCCGACGTGTCGGATTTCACCTCCGACAGTTTCGAGTTTGCCAAGCAGATGCTGGAGCAGGCCCATGTCGCAGCGACGCCTGGCATCGATTTCGATCCCGTGCACGGCCGCTCCTTTATCCGCTTTTCCTATGCGAGATCGGCGGAGGAGATGCGGGAAGCAGTTGACCGGATCGCCCACTGGCTTAAATAGCCCGCCAGTTTTCCAAGAGCCTTCCTTTCCCAAAAGCCTTCCGGAGTAAACGTGACTGACAGATCGCCTGCCGCCGCGCCGCATTTTCCTCTCGCCGCCATCGTGTGGCCGGTCCAAAGCGGCGAGGCTGCGGCCGCGCTGCGCGCGGTCGTCCTGGTTGCGTTCGGAACGGTTTTGATGACGCTATCAGCCAAGGTCAGCCTGCCGCTGCCCTATGTGCCGATGACGCTGCAAACGCTGGTCGTGCTGATGATCGGTGCCGCTTATGGGTGGCGCCTCGGTAGCGCAACCATGATTGCGTACCTCGCAGAAGGCGCAATGGGTCTGCCGGTGTTCGCTGGGCCGGTCGGCGGCCTCGCCCCACTCGTTGGGCCCACCGCCGGATATCTGTTCGGCTTCGTCGTAGCCGCCTTCGCCACCGGCTTTCTTGCCGAGAGGGGCTGGGATCGCAGCATGCTTCGGCTGTTCGCTGCCATGGCGATCGGCCATATCGCAATTTTGGCGATGGGCTGGGCCTGGCTCGCTTTCGGCCTCGGGCTTGGCGTCGCAAAAGCCTGGCAGGTCGGTATCATGCCATTCATGGCAGCCTCGCTGATCAAGAACGCTCTTGGGGCGACGCTGATGCCGGCTGCGCGCCGGGGCGTCGACCGCAGCCGCTAGACTACCAAATGGACTGGGCAGGACCTGGGCGGTTCCGTTGACACGGGCCGTCAAGTTGATCTTGGCTAGGAGACAATAGCAAAGGGGAGGGACCAGATGACGACGACGACGATGGTGGCAAACGCGCCGGCCGCAAAGGCCGCCGCCAAGCCGTGGTACAAGGTTCTCTATGTCCAGGTGCTGATTGCCATCTTCCTGGGCGCCATCGTCGGCTGGCTGTGGCCTTCGGTCGCTACCAACGACTGGATCAAGGCGATGGGCGACGGCTTCATCAAGCTGATCAAGATGGTGATCGCCCCGATCATCTTCTGCACCGTGGTCTCGGGCATCGCCCACATCCAGGACGCCAAGAAGGTTGGCCGCATCGGCGTCAAGGCGCTGGTCTATTTCGAGATCGTCTCGACCTTTGCGCTCATGATCGGTCTCATCGTCGGCAATCTCGTCAGGCCGGGCGCAGGTTTCGGCAGCGCGGCGGCCAACGCGCAAGCGGTGGCCAACTACGCCAAGCAGGCTGAGGGACAGAAGAGTGTCGACTTCATCCTGCACATCATTCCCGACACCGTGGTCGGCGCCTTCGCGCAAGGCGAGATCCTCCAGGTGCTCCTGTTCTCGGTGCTGTTCGGATTCGCCATCATGGGACTCGGCGAACGCGGCCATACGATCCGCAGCTTCATCGACGATGCCGCCCATGCCGTGTTCGGCGTCATCTCCATCGTGATGCGCGCGGCGCCGATCGGCGCATTCGGCGCGATGGCCTATACCATCGGCAAGTTCGGCACCGGCGCGATCCTCAACCTGATCGGGCTGATCGCGACGTTCTACGTTACCGCGGCGCTGTTCGTATTCATCGTGCTCGGCACGATCGCGCGCTTTGCGGGGTTCTCGATCTTCAGGTTCCTCGCCTACATCAAGGACGAGCTGCTGATCGTGCTCGGCACCTCGTCCTCGGAAAGCGCGCTGCCATCCTTGATGGAGAAGCTCGAGCGGCTTGGCTGCTCGAAATCCGTGGTCGGCCTCGTGGTGCCCACGGGCTACTCGTTCAATCTCGACGGCACCAACATCTACATGACGCTGGCGACCCTGTTCATCGCACAGGCGCTCGGCTTCGATCTCACCCTGAGCCAGCAGATCACCATCCTGGTCGTGGCGATGCTGACCTCGAAGGGCGCCTCCGGCATCACCGGTGCCGGGTTCATCACGCTTGCCGCGACGCTGGCGGTGGTCGATCCCCGGCTCGTGCCGGGCATGGCGATCGTGCTCGGCATCGACAAGTTCATGAGCGAATGCCGCGCGCTGACCAATCTCTGCGGCAACGGCGTCGCCTGCGTGATCGTGGCCTGGTGGGAGGGCGAGCTCGATCGCGACAAGCTCAACACGCGGCTGAGCCAGCAGATTGACCCGACCGACATGGAAACGGCGCTCACGACGGACTGATCTGCAAGTCACCGCAACGGCATCACGCCGCTACATTTTGAGAGACGGCAGGGCTGGTCGAGATTCTCGATCAGCCCTTGCTGTTTCGGCGTCCAGCCGAGCACGGGGGCTTCGTGCTAGACGCCGGCCAAACGCGTCGACTGACGGAATTTTCGCGCTCGCCCGTTTAACGCCCATTGGGGTTTCGGGCGAGGGCGGGTGGCATCGTGGGCGAGGCGGCGGTCGATCGGATCTTGTTGCAGGCGGTGGAGCATTACGAAGCGGGGCGGGCGGATCAGGCCGGCCTCTTGTGCGGCGAACTCCTGAAAGCGCATCCCGACCATGTGCCGGCCCTGCATCTGTCGGCCGTGGTCGCTTTCGTGACCGATCGCGCGAGCGACGGGGCGAGCCTCCTCAGCCGCGTCTTCAGCCTCGATCCCGACCACGCGCCGGCCCTCGTCACGCTGGGCGATGCGCTTGCCGTGAAAGGTGAGCGGGACGGGGCGGTAGCCGCATTTCAGCGCGCGCTTCTGCGGCGGCCGCGCGACGCAGGCCTCTACAACAAGCTCGGCGTTGCACTGGCCGAACTGTCGCGCTTCGAGGAGGCAGAAGCCGCCTATCGCCACGCCATCGAGATCGATCCGCATCTGGTGCGTGCGCATTTCAACCTGGCCGTCGTGCTGGCGGGGCGGGGGCGCCCTGCCGAGGCCGAGGACGCCTGTCGCGAGGTCATCGCAAGGGACCCAGCCCATCGCGGCGTCTGGCTCAATCTCGGCAATGTGCTTGCCGATCAGAACAAGCTCGACGAGGCCGTGACGGCCTATCGCCGCGCGCTCGAAACTGGTCCCGATGATCCCGGCGTGCTCTGCAATCTCGGCGCCGCGCTTTATCGCCAGGGTCGGCTCGAGGATGCGATCGTGCACTATCGGCACGCGACGCAGCTTGATCCCGACAACCTGCCGGCGTTGCGGCTGCTGGGTCTCGTCCTGCATGAAGCCGGCCACCTGCACCAGGCGGCCGCGACCTACCAGCGGACAATCGCGCGCGATCCGGCCGATCATGTGATCATCAGCAATCTTGGCGCCTGCCTATGCGAGCTCGGACTGCTCGATGAGGCCGTCGCAGCTTGCGAGCAGGCGCTGGAACTGAAGCCCGATCATGCGCCGGCCTTCGCGAATCTCGGCATCATCTTCGAGAAGCAGAATCTGGTCGACGCCGCGGTCGCTGCACTTCGGCGTGCGGTCGCCGCCGACCCCGCCTACGCCAAGGGGCACGCGAACCTTGCGGTGGCGCTGCGCAATGCCGGCGAGCTCGACGCGGCGCTCGCCGCCTCGCAACAGGCCATCGCGCTCGATCCGGAGCAGCCGCTCGCTCAATATAACCACGCGCATCGCCTGCTGATGAACGGCGACTTCGCGCGCGGCTTTGAAGCCTATCAATGGCGGCGCCGGTGCAAGACTCTCTCCGACGGCGAGCCGACCTTCAGCGAGCCGGAATGGCAGGGCGAACCGCTTGGCGGCAGAAGGCTGCTGCTGTTCGCAGAGTACGGGTTGGGCGACACTCTGCAATTCGTACGCTATCTGCCGATGGTTCGGCGGATGGGCGGCTCCGTCATCCTTCAGGTGCAGCCGGCGCTGGCCTCGCTGCTGCGGACGATGGAGGGTGTCACCGTATTCGCGCGCGGCGAGCCGCTGCCGCCGTTCGATGTGCAGCTCCCGCTGATGAGCCTGCCGCTCGTGTTCGGCACGACGCTCGACACGATTCCTGCTGATGTGCCCTATCTGCACCCGGATCCTGCAAGATGCTCGCGATGGCGTGCCGCGCTCGACAGTGTCAGTGCGTTGAAAGTGGGCGTGGTCTGGGCCGGCAATCCCAGGCACAAGGGCGACAACCAGCGTTCACTGCCGGCAGAGGCGGTGCTGCCGCGACTGATCACGCCGGGCGTGCAGCTCTACAGTCTGCAAAAGGAGCCGCGCGAGGCGGACGTACCCGTGCTGGCGGCGCTCGGCAACGACATTATCGACCTCGCGCCTGCGCTCGGTGATTTCGTCGACACCGCTGCGGCGGTCGCGGCGCTCGATCTCGTCATTGCGGTGGACACCTCGGTTGCGCATCTTGCCGGCGCACTCGGCCGTCCGGTCTGGATGCTGCTGCCTTACGCGCTCGACTGGCGCTGGCTGCGCGACCGCGAGGACAGCCCATGGTATCCGACCATGCGGCTGTTCCGGCAGCGCAGGCCGCGCGAATGGGACGATCCACTGATGCGGATCTCGGCCGCGCTGGCGGTCCTCGCCGCGAAACGCGCGGGCTAAAGCGCAATGAGATTAGGATGAATCATCATCGCGCTTCAGGTCGTTGTTTGAGCATGATCTCCGCGCAAACGCGTTCCGCGTTTGTCGCGAGGGAGAACCGCTCCACACTTTTCCGAATCATGCTCTAGAAACGCTCCGGCCGGTACGGCGCGGGATCGATCGACGGCGTCTCGCCGCTCATCATCTCCGCGAGCAGGCGTCCGGTCGCAGGTCCCAGCGTAAAGCCCTGGTGGCCGTGGCCGAAGTTCATCCAGAGACCGCGATGGCGCGGCGCCGGCCCAAGCACCGGCAACATGTCGGGCGTGCAGGGGCGTGTGCCGTACCACGGCTCCGGTTCGACGCGGCCGCCGAGATCGAGCAGCTCGCGCGCGGAAGTCTCCGCGCTGGCGAGCTGCACGGGCGTCGCTGGCGCATCCGGCCCGGTCAGCTCGGCGCCGGTGGTGATGCGGATGCCCTTGGCCATCGGCCCCATGGCATACCCCCTTGCCGCATCGACCAGCGGAATATCGAGCGAAGAGCCGCCGCTATAGTGCATGTGGTAGCCGCGCTTGCGCACCAGCGGAATGCGGTAGCCGAATTTTTGCAACAGATCGGGCGACCATGGTCCGAGCGTGACGACGACATTGGCCGCGTCGATCGGTCCGTCGTCGGTGTTCACCGACCAGCCGGAGGAGGTCTGACGCAACGTTTGCGCATCGCCAAGATGGATATGGCCGCCGAGGCGTTGGAACAGGTCTGCATAGCTGGCGACCAGGGCGCCGGGATCGGACACGGTCCACGTATCGAGCCAGTGGATGGCCCCGGGAAGATCGTCGCGCAGCAGCGGCTCGGCCTTCGCCAACTCGCTGCCGGAAAGCACGCGGAAGTTCACGCCGAAATCGCGCCGGTTCTCTTCGGCGGTCTTGATCGCGAGCTCGAGGGCGGCGGGATCGCGATGCAGCAACCGATAGCCGGCGCGGCGGATGAGATTGTCAGCGTGAGCTTCGCGGATGAGGATGTCGTGCTCCGATGTCGCATAGGCGATCAGGCGCGCCCATGCCTCGATCGCCTCGCGATGCCGTTTCGGCGCCGAGTGCCACCAATAACGGAGCAGGGGCTCGACGTGACGGTGCAGCGATGAAAAACTATAGCGGACGTCGTTGGTGCGGCCGGTCGCGATCTGCAGGAGCGTCGCAAGGTCGCGCGGCATTGGATAAGGCCGCACAGCCTCCGCCTGGATCATTCCGGCATTGCCATAGCTGGTCTCGCGGCCCGGCTCCCTGCGGTCGACGAGTGTCACCGACCAGCCGCGCCGCTGTAGGTGCAGCGCCGCGCTGACGCCGATCATGCCACCGCCCAGGACGATTGCGCTTTGCATCGACATGTTGCCCTCAGGCGGGGTGCGGCGCGAGCTTGGGCTGCGCCGTGTTGATGGTCGCGGCGACGAGAACCGACATCGCGGTCATCGCCACCAGGAAGCCGAAGGCCGCATCGAACGATCCCGTTCCGGTCACGATGAAGCCAATCGCGGCCGGCGCCACGAAGCCTGCGCTCTGGCCACCGAGATTGACGATCCCGATCCCGGATCCGATCTGGTCGTCGCGAAGCAGCTTGGTCGGAAGCGCGATCACCGACGCCAGCACGAAGGATTTGAAGAAGTAGACCAGTGATTGGTAGACGATAAGTGCCGTGATCGTCTCCGACTTGTACATGGCGTAGAGGAATATGCCGGTCAATGCGGAGCTGCCGATCAAGAGATATTTCTCGCGCTCGGCGAAGAACGTCGTCATCACCCAGCCGCCGATGGCAGTCGCGATCGTCGCCATCACGAACGGGATGGGCGCCACGATGCCGACGGTCTTGAGGTCGAGCCCGCGCTGCTGGAGCAAATAGAGCGGCATCCAGGAATCCAGGCCCTTGTTGACGCAACTGAGACCGAACCACACCACCATCAACTGCCATATCAGCGGGTTCGTCATCAGCTCGCGCATCGGCGTGCGGTCGGCAGGCTTTGCCGTCGTCGACGCGCTCGCCTGGGCGGCGCCCAGGCGTCCCAGATGCGGGACGAAGAGGAAATAGAGCAGCGCGAACACGAGACCGGCGATGCCGATCGTGTTGAAGGCGTGGCGCCAGCCGAGCCAGAGGATCAGCGGCGCCATGATCAGCGGCGCGATCATGCTGCCGGCATAGTTCGACGACAGCAGCAGCGCCGACATCTTCGGCCGGCTGTCCTTCTTGAACAATTCGGCGATGGCGCGGATGCTCGCCGGCGGAAAGCCGCCCTCGGCGATGCCGAAGATGAAGCGGATCGCGATCAGCGAGGTCAGCGACCAGGCAAGGCTCGTGAAAGCCGTGAACAGCGACCACATCACGATCGTGACGATCACCACATATTTCGAGCCGAAGCGGTCGGAGAGCCATCCGCCCGGGACCTGCATCGCGGCATAGCCGAGAAAGAACGCGCTGATGACGATGCCGAGATCGGCGGCCTGGAGATTGAAATCCTTGCCGATCTGCGCCAGCGCCAGCGAGATCGCCGCACGGTCGATGTAGGAGATGCAGTAGGCGATGTAGAGCAGGACGAACGCGACGACCCCGGTTTTCCGCTGCGACAATTCAGTCATGCTCAATCTCCGTTTCGCCGGCGGTCCGGTGGCGCTGCTAACTCTGCTGTGGGGTCATTCCCAGGTGAGGAAGCCGGGCGCGGCCGAGAGTGGCGGCGCCGTGGCGAGCCGCGCCAGATCGGGGATCGGGCGGCAGAGTTGCGGGTCGCTGGCAAATGCGGCCTCGATGCTCGCGGCGACGGAGAGCACGATGGCGTCGCCGCCGCGCGGGCCCACGATCTGAAGGCCGAAGGGCAGGCCAGCTTCATCGACGCCGAGCGGCAGGCTGAGTGCGGGATGGCCTGGAAGCGTCACGGCATAGGCGAGCGCGAGCCAGTGGAAGTAGGATTTGGTCGGTGCGCCGTCGATCTCGGCGGGATAGAGCTCCGACCAGGGCCGCGGGCTCAGCGTGATCGTCGGGCTGATCAGTACGTCGCAAGCCTCGAAGAAGCTTTGATAGGCGCGATAGATCTTAGTCTGCGTGGTCGCCGCGCGCCCGTAGTCTTCCAGCGTGTAGCTCAGGGCTTCCTCGACATTGGCCCGCACATTGGGGCCAAGCATCTCCGGACGCTCCTTGTAGTTCTTGCCATGCATCGCCAGGAACAGGCTTGCGCGCAGCACCGCGAACGCATCGTCTGCGCCCGAGCAATCCGGCGTTGCCTCGCGGCAGTCGGCAAACAGCGGCGCCAGCTTGCTCACGCGGTGGCGGAACACGCGGCGGATCGCCTGCTCGGTCGGGGCGAAGCCAAAGTCTTCGGTGAAGGCGACGCGCAGCTTGCCGAGCTCTGCGAGGCGCGGGGCAGTCCAGCGTTCGGCGCGTCCGCGCAACGGTTCCCCGGGCAGGGTGTAGGCGAGCGGATCGCGCGCATCGTCGCTCGCCATCACCGACAGCATCAGCGCGGTGTCGGCGACATTGCGGGCCATCGGTCCGTCCGTAGACAGGTTCGACCAGCCGAAGGCGCGCTTCTCGCTCGCCACGAGGCCGTAGGAGGGACGCATGCCGACGATACCGGCAAAGCCCGCCGGATTGCGTAAGGAGCCGCCGGTGTCGGAGCCAGAGGCGAGCGGAGCCATGCCGCAGGCGAGCGCCACCGCCGAGCCGCCGGAAGAGCCCGCCGCCGAGCACATGGGGTCGAAGGGATTGCCGGTCGCGCCGAACACGGGGTTGCGGGTGTTGCCGCCGGCCGCCCATTCTGGCGTATTCGTCTTGCCGAAGATGATCGCGCCGGCCGCGCGCAGCCGCCCGACGGACGCCTGGTCACCGGCTGGAACGTGATCGCGGAGCAGCGGGCTGCCATAGGTCGTACGTAGCCCGGCGGTGTCCTGGGTATCCTTGATGAGAACGGGGAGGCCGTGAAGGGCGCCGTGATCTTCGCCGCGCAGGATCGCGGCCTCGGCTTCCTTGGCCGCGGTGCGTGCGCCGCGTTCGTCCAGCGTCACGACGGCGTTCACGGCGGGATTGGTGGCGGCGATGCGAGACAGGCAGGCCTCAAGCAGCTCGACGGGAGAGATCGCCCGTGCGGCCAGCAGGCGGCGCAGCTCGATGGCGCTGGAATCGCAAAGCTCGGACAATGCCAATCCCTTTCAAATTATGAAAACGATTTAGCATATCGGAAAGAGGCGTCTGCGCACCAATTTTCGCCATGGCGAGGCGTTTCGTGCACAAATGCTGAGAAAGTTGCCCTTTGGGTGACCAGATGGAACTTTCCGACGTAAACCGAGCCATAAAGTTTAGGCCGATCGGCCAACAATTTTTCAGTCGCCGTGATAGGCTTGCTGCATGAGCGAGATCACGACGCCCGAAGGAGCCAATTCCCAGCTCGGCCAATGCCTCAAGGCCGCCCGCCAGGCGCGTGGCCTGACGCTCAAGCAGGTGGCGGAGCGGACAGGCATGGCGCTCTCGACCCTGTCCAAGGTCGAGAACGGCCTGATGTCACTGACGTACGACAAGCTGGTGCAGCTCACCTCGGGCCTGAAGATGGAAATCGCCGAGCTGTTCAACCCGGCGATCCCGGTGCGA
The DNA here is from genome assembly GCF_055791185.1 of Bradyrhizobium ingae. NCBI lineage: Bacteria > Pseudomonadati > Pseudomonadota > Alphaproteobacteria > Hyphomicrobiales > Nitrobacteraceae > Bradyrhizobium > Bradyrhizobium ingae. The sequence continues at coordinate 242,833 of NZ_JBVUBB010000004.1, read as the reverse complement.
CCCGGGCGCGACCGGCCGGTAACCGCCCGGCGCAGCCTCAGCCGGGCCGGGCAGGGGCAGGTGATCACAACGAAGTTCTACACCTACACTTATCAATGCACCGACCTGATCGGCAAACGCATGGTGCCGATTCTGGCCGAGGTCCGCGCGCGCTCGCTGGAGGAGTTCGGACCGCTGCTGCGCCATGCCGGCGAGGAGTATTTCCTGGTGACGAGCGGCCGCGTCGCCGTGCACACCGAGTTCTACGCGCCGGAGATCCTGGACGAGGGTGACGGCATCTATCTCGACAGCACCATGGGCCACGCCTACCTCAACGCCGGCGAAGCGACCACCGCCAAGGGCGTCTGTCTCTGCACCAGCGAAGCGCCCGACCTCTACGACCAGCTCCGCCAGATTGCCGCACGCGAGACGCCGCCGCTCGACGACCTGCCGCCGCTGTAGCAACGGTTGATCCAAACGAAAAACGCCCGGCTTGGCCGGGCGTTTTTGTTTGCCTAAGCGTCTGGCCTATTCGCCGCCGCCGAAGCGGCGGGACCACCAGCCGGCGCGACGCGGCTGCGGCGCCGGTGTCTCGACTGCGGCCTCTGGCGCGGGCTCGGCTGCCGGAGGCGTAACCTCGGTGGCCGCCGGCGCGACCTCGGCAGCGGGCTCGGGCTGGCTGCTGAAGAAGCTCACCTTTTCACGCACGGTCGAACGACGCCGCGCCGCCTTGTCGCTCTCGGATGCGTTTTCATCCGTGGCAGCCGGCCCGACGGGAGCCTGCAGCTCGGCGGGTTCCTCGGGCTGCGGCGCCGACGGTTGATCGGTGGCTTCGGTCTGCGCGATCGATGGCGACGCCTCGGGCGTGAAGCCGTCGAAATCGGCGACCGCTTCCGTCGCCTCCGGCAGCGGATTGGCGCTCAGCTCGTCGCCAATCGAACCGGCAAGACCGTCCTCGCCACCGCCGCGCCGACGGCGACCGCCGCGACGTCCACGCCGGCGACGGCGCTCGCCGCCGCCCTGCTCACCGCGGGCCTGGTCGAGCTGCTCCTCGGTCTCTTCGCCTTCCTGCTCCGCATCGGCCTCCTCGTCGGACTCGCCTGCAGCAATGGTCGGCTCGGGAACGGTGGGCGCGTTGTCCTCGCGAAGCTCGCCCTCGCGCTGGCCGCCGCGGCCACGACGACGCCGACGGCGCCTGCGGCGTTGGCCGTCCTGCTCGGGGGCCGCATCGCCCGCAGCCTGTTCTTCGCCGAGACCCTCGGTCTCGTCCGTCTCGACCTCGGATTCGGTCTCGAGATCGAAACCATCCTCGTCGTCATAGGCGTCCTCGACCGCCGGCGGCGGGCTTGCTGCGGCCTGCGCCGCAAGCAGCGCCTTGGCGGCTTCCAGCGTGTGCACCTGTTCGCCGCGATCGATGACATAGGCCTGCGGGCCGCTGACGGAGGCGTCGGCGATGATCGATAGCGTGACCTTGAAGCTGTTCTCGAGGTCGCGCAGATGGCCGCGCTTGTGGTTCAGCACATAGAGCGCGACGTCGGTACGGGTGCGGACCACCAGATTGTGGGTCGCGCCCTTCATCAGGATCTCTTCGAGCCCGCGCAGGAGCTGGAGCGCGACGGACGAAACCGAGCGCACGTGACCGGTGCCGCCGCAGTGCGGGCAGGGATCGGTCGAGCTCTCGAGCACGCTGGCGCGGATGCGCTGGCGCGACATCTCCAAGAGGCCGAAATGCGAGATGCGGCCGACCTGGATGCGCGCGCGGTCCTGCCTGAGGCAATCGGACAGCTTACGCTCGACCGCGCGGTTGTTGCGCTTCTCGTCCATGTCGATGAAATCAATGACGATCAGGCCGGCGAGGTCACGCAGGCGAAGCTGGCGCGCGACCTCTTCGGCCGCTTCCAGATTGGTCTTGAGCGCGGTGTCCTCGATATGGTGCTCGCGCGTCGAGCGACCCGAGTTGACGTCGATCGAGACCAGCGCCTCGGTCTGGTTGATCACGATGTAGCCGCCGGAGCGGAGCTGCACGGTCGGCGAGAACATCGCATCCAACTGGCTCTCGACGCCCATGCGCGAGAACAGCGGCTGGCCGTCGCGATACTGCCTTACCGCGCTGACATTGGCCGGCATCAGCATCTTCATGAAGTCGCGCGCTTCGCGGTAGCCGCCTTCGCCCGCAACCTGGATCTCGTCGATCTCCTTGTTATAGAGGTCGCGCAGCGAGCGCTTGATCAGCGAGCCTTCTTCATAGACGAGGGTCGGGGCCTGTGACTTCAGCGTCAGGTCGCGCACCGTCTCCCACATCCGGATCAAATATTCGAAGTCGCGCTTGATCTCGGGCTTGGTGCGGGAGGCGCCCGCCGTGCGCAGGATGATGCCCATGCCTTCGGGCACGTCGAGATCCTGCACCACTTCCTTCAGGCGGGAACGGTCCTGGGCGCTGGTGATCTTGCGGCTGATGCCGCCACCGCGTGCGGTGTTCGGCATCAGGACGGCATAGCGGCCGGCGAGCGACAGATAGGTCGTCAGCGCGGCGCCCTTGTTGCCGCGCTCTTCCTTGACGACCTGCACCAGCATCACCTGGCGGCGCTTGATGACTTCCTGGATCTTGTACTGGCGGCGCGGACGGAAGGTGCGCTCCGGCACTTCTTCCAGCACGTCGTCGCCGCCGACGGACTCGACGACTTCCTCTTCGGCCTCTTCACCGTCCTCGCCATCCTCGGCGTCGTCTTCGGGAGAGGCTTCGGGATGCGGCGCCTCCGCGCTTTCACCGACCGCGTACACGGCATCGGCGGGTTCGATCGCGGCGGCCACGGCTTCCGCCAGCGCCTCGGCATGGTGTTCGGGTGCCGGCGTTTCGGCGGCGGCCTCCTGCGGCTCGGCTACTTCGGGCGGGACAACAGGTTCGGCCCCGACTGCCGCAACAGGCGCAGGCGCCTCGTCGGCATGGTCGTGCTCATGATCGTGCTCGCCATCATCATGATGATGGTGATCATGTGCGTGATCGTGATCGTCCTGTTCATGCTCATCATGATCGTGGTCATGAGCCTCGAACGCGTCGTGATGCTCCGCTTCGGCGTGCAGATGCTCACCCTCGTGGACAGCGCCCTCGGCGTTCTCAGGCAACACCCCGTCCTCGAATGGCTGGGCAACGGGATCAGCGCCGGCATCGAGGCCCTCGACGATATCGCTCTGGACGCGCTCGCCATGGCTGCGGCGACGGGCATTGCGGTGGCGCGAGCGGCGGCGGTTGTGGGAACGGTTCTCGTTCTCCTCCTCGGCCTCGCGATGAGCCTGCTCCTCGGCCTCGATCAGCGCCTGCCGATCGGCAACCGGGATCTGGTAGTAGTCGGGATGGATTTCGCTGAAGGCGAGGAAGCCGTGGCGGTTGCCGCCATATTCGACGAAGGCGGCCTGGAGGGACGGTTCGACCCGTGTGACCTTGGCGAGGTAGATATTGCCGCGCAGTTGCTTGCGTTGCGCGGTCTCGAAATCAAACTCTTCGACGCGATTGCCGCGGACCACGACGACCCGGGTCTCTTCCGGGTGGGTGGCATCGATCAACATCTTGTTGGGCATATTCTGACTCTTGGCGGCGGCGGGCGCGATTCACCGTGGGCGCGATGAGCGCTGCCGGGTGACGCGACGGTCCACCTGATTCGGGGGTGAGGGGAAGGCCGAAACGCCCTCGCTCGCGCCGCGCCGAACCGGAAGCCGAGAGGACAACGCGGCGCGCGGAAGTTTCGCTCCGCAATGTCGCGAATTGTCTCTCAGTTTTGGTCGGCACAGTCTGGCGCATCAAGCGTCGGCCCGTATGAAACATTGGGCGGCGAGCGCGCCGCCCCTTAATCAGTTGCTGCTGGCCAGGGTGTGGCGCGAAAGCGCTCGCCCCTTGGGAACACCGCCGGTCCTTGGGATTAAGGAGCCGGGTTACGGGCTACGCCGCCTGTCAAAGCCGTCCCTGGAAATGGTGGTAACCTGGGACCGGCGCCACCGGAGCCTTGACCCGTCCAACCTCGCTGCCGCGCGCCGCGCTGGCCGTGAAGGAGGGGGGAAAACGCAGGAATCCTCAAACCTTGAGAGTTCCGGCGCTGCACCGGGAGGCTGAGAGCGACACAACCGAAAAATATTGGCCGTCAGCAGTTCGTACATACGAGGAATGCGACGTTGGTGCAAGGGAGCGTCGGGGCAGGCGTCGCGCGCCGGTCACACTTGGAGAGATTTGGTCATTTCGTCATTAGTGACTGATTAACCCTGCGGTTCTATTGCGTTAGAAGGGCTGCTCGGAGGCACGGAATCGGTGGCGAGCCGCGCAAATCATCTGATTTTGCTGGGATGTGCGCTGCTGTGCGCCGCGGCATTGCCATGCTCTGATTCCAGGCCCGTCGCGGCCGCGGAAAACCAGCCGCAGGCTGCCGTTTCGGGGTCGAATTTCCCGGTCGTCTCGGCGGCGCGCCTGGCCGGCGACTCCAGGCAGACCCGCCTGATTCTCGATCTCGACCAGACCATTACGTTCCGGGCTTTTGCCCTTGCGGACCCGTACCGGGTGGTGGTCGATGTTCCCCAGATCAATTTCCAGCTCCCTGCCGGCACCGGGACGGCCGGGCGCGGGCTGGTCAAGGCGTTCCGTTATGGCCTCGTGATGCCGGGCGGCTCGCGAATCGTGCTCGACCTCGCAGGCCCGGCCAGGATCGCCAATTCCTACGTGCTCGAGGCCGCCAACGACCAGCCGGCCCGGCTGGTGCTGGAGCTCGAGGAGGTCGATCGCGCGGCTTTCGTGCAGTCGGTGGCGCCGGAAAGCCGGGCCGCTCTGCGTCCGGCGGCAACTGATGCGCCCCCAACGCCAGCGCCGACGGCAACTCCTGTGCCCGAGCCGACCCAGCAAAAACCGGCGGCACCGACGGATTCGCGTCCCGTGGTGGTGATCGATCCCGGCCATGGCGGCATCGACAACGGTACGCAGTCGAGCGGCGAGAGCGAAAAGAACCTGGTGCTTGCCTTCGGGCTGGCGCTGCGCGACCGGCTGGAGAAGACCGGCAAGTATCGCGTGGTCATGACGCGGGACGACGACACCTTCATCCCGCTCAACGACCGCGTCAAAGTTGCCCGTTCCATCAATGCGGCGCTGTTCGTCTCGATCCATGCCGACGCACTGCCGCGTGCCGAGGGCGACGCCCAGGGCGCCACCATCTACACGCTGTCGGACAAGGCTTCCGACGCGCAAGCCGCGCGGCTGGCGGAGGCCGAAAACAAGGCCGACGCCATCGGCGGGGTCAATCTGTCCGATGAACCGGCCGACGTCGCGGACATCCTGATCGACCTCGCCCAGCGGGAAACGCGCACTTTTTCAAACCGTTTCGCCCACCTCTTGATGGGCGAGATGAAGACGACGGTACGGATGCACAAGCATCCCCTGAAGTCAGCAGGTTTCCGGGTGCTGAAGGCACCAGATGTTCCTTCGGTGCTGGTCGAACTGGGGTACGTCTCCAATAAAGGAGACCTTGAGCATCTGGTCTCCGAGAGCTGGCGTTCCCGGACTGTGACGTCGATGGCCCAGGCTATCGACGCCTTTTTGGCCAAAAGACTCGCAACTGCCGGGTCCGCCAATTGAAAAAGGGGGTTTTGGCAGGCTCCGCAAAGCCCTAGTTTGGCCACAGCGGGCGCTCTATAAAAACTGCCAAGGGGATTGCGGAATCGATGACCCCCGCGGCAAGCGTGTGGGGCCCAAGCCTGGAGCCGGGCCCGACGAAGCTCTTAGATGAAGCTCTTAAGTGATGTAATCTGGTACGTTGGTTAATTTCGCGACTTGGGGAGGCGCCTATTGCCGGCGCCAAGAATCGTTCCATGGATGGGTCCATGGTTGTTCAAGGTTTGAACGGATAAACAGATAATGCGCTTGCTGATACGGTTCATGGGCTTCCTGTTCGCCGCGGGAACCGTGATGTTCCTGGTGGGCGTCGGGGCCGTGGCAGGCCTGATCTGGCATTTCTCCAAGGACTTGCCCGACTACTCTCAGCTTCAGGATTACGAACCGCCGGTGATGACCCGCGTGCACGCGGTCGACGGCTCGCTGCTCGGCGAATACGCCAAGGAGCGCCGGCTGTATTTGCCGATCCAGGCGGTGCCGAAGCTCGTGATCAACGCCTTCCTCGCGGCCGAAGACAAGAATTTCTACGAGCATGGTGGCATCGACTACACCGGCATGGCGCGTGCCGGACTGCTCTACTTGCAGAACTACGGCTCTAACCGTCGTCCGCAGGGCGCTTCCACCATCACCCAGCAGGTCGCCAAGAACTTCCTTCTGACGAACGAAGTGTCGTTCGCCCGCAAGATCAAGGAAGCCTTGCTGGCGATGCGGATCGAGAAGACCTACTCCAAGGACAAGATCCTGGAGCTCTATCTGAACGAGATCTATCTCGGCCTCGGCGCCTACGGCATTGCCGCGGCATCGCTCGTCTATTTCGACAAGTCGGTGAACGAGCTCACCGTCGCCGAAGCGGCCTATCTGGCGGCGCTGCCCAAGATGCCCGCGACGCTGCATCCGGTGCGCAACCGTGACCGCGCCATCGAGCGCCGCAACTACGTGATCGACCGCCTCCAGGAAAACGGCTGGATCAAGCAGGCTGATGCCGAGAAGGCGCGCAAGGAGCCGCTGGTCGTCACCAACCGTTCCAACGGTGCGCACACCTTTGCCGGCGAATATTTTGCCGAGGAGGTCCGCCGCGACATCTTCGAGCGCTATGGCGAGAAGAAGCTCTATGAGGGCGGCCTCTCGGTGCGCACGACGCTCGACCCGAAGATCCAGGTCATGGCCCGCAAGACCATGGTCACGGGCCTCGTGAACTATGACGAGCAGCAGGGCTATCGCGGTGCGATCAGCAAGCTCGACATTTCCGGCGACTGGGGCGTCAAGCTTGCGGAGATCAAGTCGCTCTCCGACATCTCGCCCTGGCGCATGGCGGTGGTGCTCGAAACCAGCGACCAGTCGGCGCGTCTCGGCTTCCAGCCCGCGCGCGAGCTCGGCGGCGCCGTCAGCAAGCAGCGCGAGACGGGCATTATCACGCTCGACGGCGTGCGGTGGGCAAGGGCCGCCTCAGGACCGGCGAAGGGCAAGGCGCCGACCGCGGTGTCGCAGGTGCTCCAGCCCGGCGACGTGGTCTACGCCGATCCGCTCTACACCAAGGAGGGGCAACCGGTTGAAGGCCAGTACCGCCTCCGCCAGATTCCCGAAGTCTCGGGCGCGATGGTGGTGATGGATCCCTGGACCGGCCGCGTGCTCGCGATGGTCGGCGGCTTCTCGTTCGACCAGAGCCAGTTCAACCGCGCCACACAGGCCTATCGGCAGCCCGGTTCGTCGTTCAAGCCGATCGTCTATTCGGCCGCGCTGGACAACGGCTACACGCCGTCGACCGTCGTGGTCGACGCGCCGATCGAGATCGACCAGGGGCAGGGCGGCGGCGTCTGGCGACCGGAAAACTTCTCCAACGGCAAGTACCAGGGACCGGTGACACTGCGTAACGCGTTGCGGCAGTCGCTCAACACGGTGACGGTGCGCCTTGCGCAGGACATCGGCATGCCGCTGATCGGCGAGTATGCGCGCCGCTTCGGCGTCTATGACGAGTTGCCGAACTATCTCTCGTTCGCGCTCGGCGCCGGCGAGACGACGGCGATGCGCATGGTCACGGCCTATTCGATGATCGCCAATGGCGGGCGCCGCGTGAAGCCGACCCTGATCGACCGCATTCAGGATCGCTACGGCCACACCATCTTCAAGCACGACCAGCGCGAATGCCGCGGCTGCGATGCACCGGGCGGCTGGAAGAACCAGCCAGAGCCGCAGCTTGTGGATCGCCGCGAGCAGGTGCTCGACGCCATGACCGCCTATCAGATCACCGAGCTGATGGAAGGCGTCGTCCAGGCCGGTACCGCAACGGTCGTCAAGGAAGTCGGCAAGCCGATTGCCGGCAAGACCGGCACGACCAACGAGGCCAAGGATGCCTGGTTCGTCGGCTACTCGCCGGACATCGCTGTCGGCATCTACATGGGCTACGACAAACCGCGCCCGCTCGGCAGGGGCAATGCGGCGACCGGCGGCCATTTGGCGGCGCCGATCGCGCGCGATTTCCTCAAGCTCGCGCTCGCCGACAAGCCGGCTGTCCCGTTCAAGGTTCCGGCCGGCATCAAGCTGATCCGCGTCGTCGCCAAGACCGGCATGCGCGCTGGCCCCGGCGAGACCGGCGGCACGATCCTGGAAGCCTTCAAGCCTGGAACGGCGCCGCCGGATAACTACTCCGTTATCGGCGTTGCTGATGCCGACGGCCGCGGCCCGCAGCAGGCGCCGCCCGATTCCGGCTTCTTCATGCGGCCAGGCACCGGCGGGTTGTATTAGGGTTCAGGATAAAGCTGGCGATCCAAAGCTCCGGCGGTTGCGCTTTGCAGCCGCCGCCGCTACATCCCCATTTCATTGAACGCGGACAATTCCGCGAGACCAGAGAACGACATGCGCGCCGAAATCGAACGGTTGGTAGAAGAGATCAAGCAGTCAGTCGGGCTGCTGAGGAGGCATCTTTGACGTCGAGAAATCGACGGCGCGCCTCGCTGAGCTGAACAAGCTCGCAGAAGATCCCAATCTCTGGAACGATCCGCAGAAGGCCCAGAAGCTGATGCAGGAGCGCACCTCGCTTGAGGATTCGCTCAGCGGCATCGGCAAAGTCGAGCAGGAGCTCGAAGACGACGTCGGGATGATCGAGCTCGGCGAGGCCGAGGGCGATGAAGGCGTGGTCGCCGAGGCCGAAGCGGCGCTTAAAGCCCTCAAGAAGGAAGTCGCGCGGCGCGAGCTCGAGGCGCTGCTGTCGGGCGAGGCCGATCGTTTCGATTCCTATCTCGAAGTCCATGCCGGTGCCGGCGGTACCGAAAGCCAGGACTGGGCGCAGATGCTGCTGCGCATGTACACGCGCTGGGCCGAGACGCACGGTTTCAAGGTCGAGTACCTCGAAGAGTCCGAGGGCGAAGAGGCCGGCATCAAATCCGCGACCATCCAGGTCTCCGGCCACAACGCCTATGGCTGGCTGAAGACCGAAGCCGGCGTGCATCGTCTGGTGCGCATCTCGCCGTTCGATTCCAATGCGCGGCGGCACACCTCGTTCTCGAGCGTGCAGGTATTCCCGGTCATCGACGACAGCATCAAGATCGACATCAAGGAATCCGACGTCCGCACGGACACCATGCGTTCGGGCGGTGCCGGTGGTCAGCACGTCAACAAGACCGAATCCGCGGTCCGGCTGACGCATATCCCGACAGGTGTCGCAGTGGTCTGCCAAGCCGGCCGCTCGCAGCACAAGAACCGCGCGCAGGCCTGGGACATGCTGCGTGCACGCCTTTACGAGATCGAGCTGAAGAAGCGCGAGGAGAAGGCAGCGGCCGATCAGGCCGCCAAGACCGATATCGGCTGGGGCCACCAGATCCGCTCCTACGTGCTCCAGCCCTACCAGATGGTGAAGGATCTGCGCACGGGCGTGCAGACCTCGGACACGTCGGGTGTGCTCGGCGGCGATCTCGACGAGTTCATGGCCGCAACGCTCGCGCAGCGCGCCTTCGGCACCACGAGCGGCGAGATCGAGGACGTCGACTGATCATGCCGCGCGTCGCCTTCATCGGGATTGGGCGGATGGGCCACGGCATGGCCGGCCGCTATCTCGATGCCGGCTTCACCGTGTCGCTCTGGAATCGCAGCAAGGCCAAGGCGGAAGACCTGATCGCGCGCGGCGCGCGCTGGACGACCTCGCCCGAGGACGCCGCGATCGATGCGGACGCCGTGGTGACCATGGTCGCCGACGATGAGGCTTCGCGCAGCATATGGCTTGGTCGGAGCGGCGCCGCGAAGACGGCAAAGGCCGGCACGATCGCGATCGAGTGCTCCACGGTCTCGTATGATCATGCGCGCCGGATGGCGCACGAATTGAAGGAGCGGGGGCTCATCTACATCGACTGCCCCGTGACCGGTCTGCCGGACGCGGCTGCAGCGGGAAAGCTGACTTTGCTGGTCGGCGCTGACAGCGCCGATCTCGAACGCGCCCGACCGTTCCTCGAGCCGATCGGTTCCGCCATCCGCCATTTCGGCGCGGTGGGATCGGGCACGGTCTACAAGCTCATCAACAACCTCATGGGCGCGATCCAGATCGCAGGGCTCGCCGAGGGTCTTGCGATCGCCGAGCAGGCCGGGCTCGACATGAATCTCGTGCTGGAGTCGATCCAGGCCGGCGTCGCCGCAAGCCCGCAGGTGCTGCGCCACTCCAAGCGCATGGTCGCCCGCGATTTCAGCGGCGCGACATTCACATCGGCGCTGCGGCACAAGGATGCGGACTACGCGGTAAAGCTCGCCGAAAGCCTGCTCGCCGACAAGCCATTGGTCGGCCGCGCTGCTGTGGAGGCTTATGCGCGGGCGAAAGCCGTGATGCCCGACGATGACGAGGGCAAGATGATCGAGCTCGTGTCGCGGCCGAAATAGGCCGCACGCGCTCCGAGTGTAATGTGAGCACTCGTTGGGCTATCTGTCGATCGCTGTCGTCAAAGAGACAGGATGTTCTGCACGATGTCTCGCGCCGCCTTTCGTCAATCGAGAAGCGGTCCTTAGCGTCATGCCGCCGGCCACACCAACGCCCAGCACGTAGATCCAGCCCGCGTGAAAATCGAACAGATGCGAATTGAGCAGCGAACTCGTCATGTTCTGCACGACGACGACGAGCCCGATCCAGGCCGCAAGGCCGTCTCCCGTAAACAGCGAGAGGTGGACGAGCCACATCGCATAGAGCAGGACGACCCCGAGCAATCCCCACTGCATGGCGGCGTTGAGGGTCTGATTGTGGGGATTGTTGACCACTTCAGCCTCAAGGCCGGTCTGGCCCGCGGCGACGCGCTCGAACTGCCGCTTGATCGAGCCGGTGCCGTGGCCGAGCAGGGGCGCTTCGGCAAAGGAGGCGATCGCCTTGCGCCAATAAGTCAGCCGCTGCGCGGTGGAGGCGTGGCTGATGTCCTCATGTCCATGCTGATATTCAACGGTGACATCGGTGATCCGCTGACGCAGATACGGCGATGTCGTCCAGGCGAGGAGGCTCGCCGCGACGGCGGCCGCCAGCAGCAACATCGCTGCGCGCCGGCCCAGATGTCGCCAGGCAAATAAAGCCAGCAGCACGGCCATGCAGACGAGCGCGGTGCGGGCAGAGGCGACGAACAGCATATTGGTGACGAACAGCAGGATCAGCGCGAGGCAGCCAAACGCCGCGGCCAGCCGCCGTTCACGCCAGAACGCCAGCGCCGGCAACGCGAGCGCAAAGGCGCACAGGGTGAATTCCTGGCTTTGATCGATGTAGTTCTTGACGGGGACACCGGCGGATGCGGTTTCCGTGATCTTCCATTCGGGGTGAAACAGCACGATCCAGGAGAAGACCGCGAGCACGGCGCACGAGGCGAGGAAGGCCATGAAGACCCACGCGCCGCGCTGCGAGCGCTGCACGTGATAGAGCAGTGGCGGAACGATGATGAGCTTTGCGACCGGCTTGATGGCGTGCAGCCGGTCGGCCCAGGCGGCGTCGGACCAGAGCGTGCCGAGCAGCGCAAGACCGAGAAATGCGAATGGCAAGGCGAAGGCCGGCTGCTTCAGGCAGCGCGCATAGCCCCGCCAATCGATGGTCGGCGTGAGAACGAGCAGCCACAGGCCGACGAAGATCGACGGCAGCGAGGTCGACCACGGCAGCGATGCCGCGATCATCGCCGCGAGCAGGTCGGCACCGTGCATCAGCTTTGCCGTGCCGCGCGAGGGCGCACGCACGCCGTTCGCCTCGGTGGCTTCAACGGTCATGACGTGGCCTATTGCGCAGCCATCATGCTTTCGGCGGGCTGGTACTGGCCAAGGAAGTCACGGGCCTGGGTCTGGTAGCCGAAGCGCTCGGCAAGCTCACGGCGGTGGTCCCTGATGTCGCGGCGGCATTCCTCCTGCCGCGCGATGACACGCGTGACGGAAGCGCGGATCGAGTCGGCCGAGAACGGATCGAAATAGTCGGCGAGATCGCCCGCTACCTCCCGGAAGACGGCGATGTCGGAGCAGAGCACGGGCGTGTTCGCCGCGAGTGCCTCGATGATCGGAACGCCGAATCCTTCGGCGAAGCTCGGCATGATCAGGCCGTGTGCCTCGGCGATCAGCGTCGCTTTCTCATGCTCGTCGACATAGCCGGCGAAGCGGATGTTGGGCGGCAGGTTGCGCATCTTCGCGGCAAGCCCGGCAAGGCCGATCACGACGAGGTCGGCCTGCGGCATGCTGCGGAAGGCGCGGATCACGGTGGCGACGTTCTTGCGCGGCTCGTTGGAGACGATGACCACGAAGCTCGGCCGCCCCGGACGCCCCGTCGGGGCTGGCAGTTGCAGGACGTCCGGAGCGTCGAACTGCGTGCGGGGGTAGACGACCCTCGCAGGCAGATGGGCAAATTGCGGCAGCAATTCCCTGAACCGCATCATGCTGTAGTTGGAAACGAAGGCGAGCTCATCGGCCTGGCGCAGGCTCGTCAGCAGGCGGGACAGGAACAGGCGCGTTGCGACGTCGCTGAGCTTGAGGTCGGTGAGCGGCAAGAGATCGTGGACCACGCAGATCACCTTGGCGCCGGGCTTGCGCTTGATCGCCACGCGGGTCGGCGTGTCTACCAGGATGATGTCGTAGTCGCGGGCGTCGATCCGCGGTGGCGGCAGGAGGAACAGCGCGGATGAGTCCTGGTAGCTGTAGAAACCGGCCTCGAGCTGGAAGTCGCGGAACAGCTCGAGATGGCGCAGATCGGGCGGGATGTATTCGAGCGCCACGGTCTTGTTCTCGATCATCCGCGTGCGCAATGCGCGCAGGCCGATCGCGCGCAGGAAGCAGGCGGCGTATTCGCGAGAGGTGGACCGCTCGATCCGGTCGCGAATCCAGCCGATCATGCGGCGCAGGCCGTTGCTGCGCGTCAGCGGCTCCTTCATGTTGATTTCGTCGAGGTAGCGGTAGAGCGCGAGCAGCTCGATATTGCGCGATTGCCGCGGAAACAGCCCGGTGCGCCGTTCGCGCGCACGCAGCTTGCGATAGCGGCGCGTAGTCTCGACGAGCAAGGTCAGCTCGTGGCCGTCCGCTTCGAGCGAGCGGATCAACTCGCGGGTAAAATGGAAGATGCCGCGTTTGTGGTTGGGCTCGCCGAGCGCCTCGGAGACGACCAGGATCTTTTTCTTCATGCGCGTTTCTCGCGGAGCTCGAATGGGTGGGCCGCGGGCGGCTCGACGGTCGCCGTCGAGGCGACGCGCCCATGGTCCAGGTTGATGATGGTGGAGCAGGTGCGGCGCAGCAGCGGCTGGTCGTGGGAGGCAATGATCACAATCGCAGCCTGCGAGACCAGCTTGAGCAGCCGGGTTTGCGCCTTGGCCGAGAAATTCTCGTCGACGACGCTGAGCCACTCGTCGAGCAGCAGGATGTCGGCCGGGAATGCGGTCGCGGTCGCAAACAGCACGCGCATCAGCATGCCCGAGGAGAACATCCGCAGCGGCAGCCGGTGCATCCGTGGCTCGAGCTCGGTAAAGGCCCAGATCTCGTCGATGATGGCGCGCGTCGGCTTGCGCCCGGAGATCCGCAGCAGGAGCGCGATATTGTCCTCCGCCACGAAGTCCAGGTTGACGCCGGCATTGAGGCCGAGCAGGGGCACGATGTTGCCCTTGATCGCGACGCTGCCGCTGCTGGGCGGATAAACCCCGGCAATGAGGCGGAGCAGCGTCGATTTGCCCGAGCCGTTCGGTCCGGCAAGTCCGATACGCGCGCCGGCTTCTGCCTCGATCGTGATGTTGTCGACGGCGCGGATGATCCGCATCTCGCCTTCCTCGCGAATGAGGTGGCCGAGCAGGCGGCGCTTGAGCGAATAGTCGTAGGCGCCGTAGAGGGGGTAATCGAGACTGACGTTGCGCAGGCTGATCGAGACCATTGGTTCAGATCCAGAAGGCCGCTTTGCGCAGGTGGACGAGCGTCAGCCAGCTTGCGAGCGTCAGTGCGACGAGGCACGCCAGCACGTAGACGATGCTGAGAGTGTCGACATGACCACCCACGAGAGGCTCGCGCCACACCGCGAACAGATGGGTGAGCGGATTGAGCCGCATGATGGTCGAGCGGTGGTTGATCATCTCCGACGACCAGATCACGGGCGAGGAGAGGAAGCCGAGCATCAGCGAGGATTCGATGATCGGCTTGAGGTCGCGATACCGCGTCGCCATGGCGCCGAGCACCAGGCTCAGCGCGAAGGTGCAGGCGATGAAGAGCACAAGACCCGGCAACGCGGCGAGCGCGTGGGAGAGATCGCGCGGAGTCAGCACGAGCCACAGGATCAGCGGCACGCAGGCATTGTGGAGCGCGAACAGCGTCTGGCGGAAGGTGCATTGCAGGAGGAAGATCACCGGCGGAAGCGCACGGTCGCGGATCAGGCTCGCCGAGCCCTGCAGCGCCGTGGTGGCATCGAGCACGACGCTGTTGAGGAAGGTCCAGGCCGTCATCGACAGCGCGAGCATGGGCAGCCGCGCCAGCATCCCGGCATTGGACATCTGGCCGATCACCGAGCCCAGAACCGCGACCACGACCGCCATCTGGAGCGACATCCAGAACGGGCCGAGCAGCGAGCGCACGTAGCGATGCCGCATGTCGGACCAGGCCAGCGCGCCTGCGATCCGGATCACCTCCAGCCAGCCCGGCGTCGCGGAAGAAGCGGCGGAGCGGCTCGCGCTCGCGGCCTCCGCCAAGACCTGCGTGTAAACCGTCTCCATGCCGTGCCTGAAGGCGCCCGCGGAGTAGCGCGTTGCTGCGCGCGTCCGCGCGGCAAGGCCCATGCGGCGGCGGCGTTCGGGATCGCGGACCAGCATATCGATGGCTTCGCCGAGCGCCGTGGCGTCGCCGGGCAGCACGGTGATCGCCTCGATGCCGTCGCGCGCGACATGCGGCACGGCCGTATCCAGCGCGGTGTTGACGACGGGCCGGCCTGCCGCCATCGCCTCGAGCTGGACGAGCCCGAAGGTCTCGGCGTTGGTCACGGAGGGCATCACGAACACGTCGGCGATGCACATCAGCTTGACCCGCTCGCAATCGGGCACCGAGCCGAGCAGGCGGACGCGTTCGCCGAGGCCGAGCTCGTCGATCAGTTGCTCGAGCCGTGCGCGCTCGGCGCCTTCGCCGATGATCCAGACCTCGAAATTGTGGTCGGCGGCTGCGCGGATCAGGACGTCGAATCCCTTGTAGGGAACGAGCCGTCCGCAGGCGAGCACGAGCCGTCCGCGGTCGTTGACGTGCTCGGGTTCGAGCCTCGGCCAGTCATACTTCGCGGTGTCGATGCCGAATGGCACGACGTGGCACTTGTCGGCGAATTCCCGCAGCAGTGGCGTGGTGTCGACCAGCACGCGGTCGGAGACGATAATGGCGGCGGCCTGACGCAGAGTCCGGCGCATCAACGGCTCGACGAACCAGCGCAGGCCGGCATGGGTGACGATGTCGGCGTGCCAGTGCACGACCAGCGGCCGCTCGCGACGGAAGCCGAACGCCAGGACGAGGTCGGCAAGCGGGAAGGGGGCGTGCAGCGCCAGCAGGTCGTGCTGTCCGATCTTGCGCCACAGGCGCCAGGGAAAAGTGGGCGCGGCCGGCAGCGATAGCACGTCGCCGAACGACTGCACGCGTTCCACAGAGACGTCATTGACGACGATGTCGCGGCGTTCCTCGGCGGATTTCGAGCAGACCAGCGCGGCGGAGGTGAAGGCGTTTTTCAGGCTCGCGCAGATGTCGCGGATCACCGTGAGGGTGCCGCCGAACAGGTCGGGGTAGTAGACCTTGAAGATGTGAAGCACCGACGGGCGGGTGGGTTCGCTGACAGGGGTCATGTTGTTCGTCGGGCTCCGCTCAACCGGCCAGGAGGGCGGTGACGAAGGGCACCGCGAGCGTCGAAATGAAGATCACGCCGCGCAGCAGCGCGGGCAGCATCGGCTCGACGGCGCCGAGGCCGAGACGGTCGCGATCTGCGGAAATCTTGCTGGAATTGCAGACCAGGCGGTCAGGCATTGGGTCAACTTTCCCTTTCGAGTCGTGCCCTCAGTTGCGTTTCGTATATGTGGGAAAATTTACCACGTCAACGGAGCGAAGCAAAAAAGTGGGATTGTGTCCCACGCGGGGCGCCGTTACAATTCAGACATGAATGCCAAGCCCGGGTCCAAGGCGGCGGATAAGCCGGCTGCGCCACAGCCGAACGCCGCGGCAAAGCTGCACGCGCCCCTGGCGCGGCTGCTGCGCCCATTGGTGCGCCTGTGCATCCGCAGCGGCATGACCTTCCCGGCGCTGGCGCAATTGCTCCGCGAACTCTTCGTCAACGTCGCCGAGCACGATTTCGCGCTTGAAGGCAAGGAACAGACCGACAGCCGCGTCAGCCTGCTCACGGGCATCCATCGCAAGGAGGTGGCGCGGCTGCGCGGCGCCGGCGCGCCGGTACATGAGGCACCGGCAGCAGTGTCGCTGACCAGCGCCGTGATCGCGCGCTGGCTGGCCGGGCCCGAATTCACCGATGCGAAGGGTGAGCCGCTTCCGCTGCCGCGTACGGCCGAAGACGAGGCTCCTTCATTCGAGCTGCTCGTTGCCTCCGTCACCAAGGACGTTCGTCCCCGCGCGGTGCTCGACGAATGGCTCGATCGCGGGCTCGTCACCATTAATGGCGATGACGAGATCGAACTGGTCGAGGCCGCCTTCGTGCCGCGCGGTGAGGACGACAGCAAATGGCACTATCTCGGCCGTAACCTGCACGACCATATCGCTGCGGCGGCCGAAAACGTCTCCGGTCCTGCGCCGCGATTCCTTGAACGCGCGGTGCATTACAACGGCCTGTCGCCAAAGCTTGCAAAACGGCTTGAGGCGCGCTCACGCGAGCTTGCGATGGAGGCGCTCAAGACCGCCAACCGCGAGGCGAATCGCGCGCTCGCCAAGGACAAGGGCGGCGACGCCCGCTGGAACTTCGGCATCTACATTTATTGCGAGGACGTCGAGGAGGAGAGCGACCGCAGCGGCGGCGAGGGCGGTCGCTCATGACTACGCCGCCGCGCATATCCCGCCGCCTGCTGCTCGCGGGGGTCTGGCTCGCGGGAACGGCCAGCGCCTGGGCGCAGACCAGGCGCGGCACCGACCAGGGCATCGGCGGCACCGGAATCAGCCGCGGCGACGATCAAGGCATCGGCGGTACCGGCATCGTCGGCGTGATCCAGCGTTTCGGCAGCATCTATGTCAATGGCGAGCGCGTCGCTTATGCGAGCGACGTCCCGGTGCGGATCGACGGCGAGGTGGCGACGACGAAGAGCTTGCGTATCGGACAGCTCGCGCGCGTGGTCGCCGTCCGGCAGGCGGATGGCACGCTCGCAACGCGCAGCATCAACATCGCCAGCGAGGTTGCCGGCCCGATCGAGGCGGTGAAGGGCAACGAGATCACTGTGCTCGGCCAGAAGGTAGAGTCGAGCGGCCAGGAGAGCTGGCGCCGCGTCGGCACCCGCGTGGCCGTGTTCGGGTTGCGGCGCACCGACGGCACGATCGTCGCAAGCCTCGTCGAGCAGCGTCGCAGCGCCACTGCGCGGGTTTCCGGTCTGGTCGAGCGCGGTCCCGACGGGCTGCATATCGGCGGCCTGCGGCTGAACGGTGCCGACGTCGCGCTGATCGGCCAGCGCGTCCAGGTCGAGGGCAGCGCGAGCCAGGGCATGCTTCAGGTCGCGCATGCGAGAGTTGACAACTTTTCGGATCTTGCCGGCGCGACGAGATTGTCGATCGAAGCCTATGTGCAGCGCGCGGGCGCCAGCCTCCAGCTCGGCTCCGGCCTCATCGCCCATGACGGCTCGCGCTTTGCGCCGAGTGCCGGGGAGGCGCGGGTGGTGCTCAACGGCGTGTTCGATCGCGCCCGCGGCTTGCAGGTCGAATCGGTGCAGGCCGTCACGCAGTTCCCGGGCTCATCGCTGCAGGGGCCGGGCGGCCCGTCGGGCCCTGGCGGCCATTCTCCGGGCGGCTCGATCCTGCATCCGGGAAGTGGCACGCCGGGGTCGCCGAGCGGTCAGCCGGGCGCGCCTGGCGGGGCACCAGCGCCTGGCGCGGGCCCGGGTCCGATGCCGGGCTCCGGCACAGCGGGCCCGAGCGGTCCGTCCGGTCCCGGCGGCCTTGGCTCACCCGGCGGTCCCATGGGGCCCGGCGGTGGCGGCTTCGGTGGTCCCGGAGGCGGAATGGGTGGCGGCAGGCGTTAAACAAAAAAAGCGACGAGCATGTACTCGTCGCTGCGGGGCCAATGTGTTTGCGTACCTAGCCCGCGCTGAGGCGTACGCCGGCTCGCAGGAATTTCTGCGGGTCGACCGCTTCGCCGTCGATACGGGTTTCGTAGTGCAGATGCGGGCCAGTGGAGCGGCCGGTCGATCCGACCAATCCGACGACCTGGCCGATCTTCACGATCTCGCCGACCTTCACGTTGATCTCGGAGAGATGGCCGTAGCGGGTCGAGAGCCCGTTGCCGTGATCGACCTCGACCATGCGGCCGTAGCCACCCGACCATCCGGCTGAGACCACCTTGCCATTGGCGGTGACGCGGACGGGATCGCCGGTCGCGGCGCGGAAATCGAGGCCGGTGTGCATCGCCGGCCGGCCGAGGAACGGATCGCTGCGCACGCCGAAGCCGGAGGTGAACTCGACCTCGCCGATGACGGGTTTGCGGTAGGGGACCAGCGCCAGCGTGCGATTGAGCCGATCCACCTCGGCACGCGTGATGTTGATGCGATTGAGCTGCTTCTCGAACGGACCGGCATTCGCGGTCAATTTGATGGGCACAAAAGGCCCGCCCATCGCGGTCCGTGGCACGGCGGCTTCGAGATCGGCGAGGTTCAGGCCGAGATCGCTGACAACGCCGCGCATCCTGCGCGCGCGCGATTCCATGTTGTCTTCGACGGCACTGAGTGCGGCGATCTGGCGTCGCTCGACCTGATCAAGCGAGGTCTGCAAACGCACCAGGACGTTGTCAAAACCCTGAACCTTGGCGAACTGGCTCGGTTGCGGGCTGGCCATCACGGGCGTGCGCGACTCAAGCCGCGCCTCGCGATCCGGTGGCGCCACGAAAATCACGGTGTCACTGATCGGCGAGGGTTTTGGCGTGCCCTGAGGAGTTGTGGTGTCGCCGCGTTGCGGCGTCGCGCGCGGGATCGATCCGGTCACGTCGGGCATGGCGCCGAGCGCGGTTGCGCGGGACTCGAGCGCGGTCTGGCGCTTCATGATCTGGTCGAGCTTCTGGTCGAACTGCTCCTGGTCGAGGAGCTGCCGGCTCGTGGTGCGGTCGACCTTGGCCCTGAGCTCGGCGATGCGGTCCTCATAGGCATATTGCATCTCGGCCTGGCGGGCGATCAGCCGTGTCAGCACGTCGTCGCGGAACGCAAAATAGGTGGCGGTTGCCGCCGACCACAGGCCGAGCAGCACGACGGTCCCGACCACGATCCAGAACACCACCGGCCCGAGGCGGACCTGCTTGCCGTGGTGCACGATGGTATAGGCGTCGTCGGCGGCGGGCAGGGGAAGTGCGGTGGCCGCGCTGACAGGACGGCGGTTGAAGGGCCGCCCATGATCGTGAGGGTGATGCTGGGAGTAGTGCGAGTGTTGGGCAGAACTTTTCGACATCGGCACTCCCGCGCCGGTCGGAGAGGTTCCGTACGGCTCAATTGCCGCAGCAATCTGGGCCGCTCATGGTTAATTTTCCGGAAACGGGAACGCCCGAATTCGCGAGGCTGGTTAAAGAGATGTAGCCGCTGCCAGCACGTCCTCGGCGTGGCCGTCGACCCGAACGTTGCGCCAGATCTTCGCCACCTTGCCGTCGGCGCCGATCAGCACCGTGGTGCGAAGAATCCCGAGGAAGGTCCTGCCATACATCGATTTTTCGCCCCAGGCGCCGTACGCTTCCAGCATCTCGTGCTGCTCATCCGAGATCAGGGGGACGGCAAGGCCGTGCTTGTCGCGGAACTTCTCCTGGGCCTTCAGGGGATCGGCCGAAATGCCGAGCAGGCTGGTACCTGCCGCGGCGAAGGCATCCTTGAGTCGGGTGAAATCGATCGCCTCCCGGGTGCAGCCCGGCGTGTCGGCGCGTGGGTAGAAGAACAGGACCAGCTTCTTGCCGGAATAGTCGGCCAGCTTCGCCAAGCCGCCGCCGTCGCGCGGCAGGCTGAAGGCGGGGGCCTTCCGGCCTTCGGACAGGGCGCCCTTGGCAGCGGCGGCTGCCGATTCGGAAGATTTTAACTGTTTCGACGTGGCCTTGTGCGATGTTGCCACGATTGAAGCCTTTGTTGATTTGAGTGTTGCTGCCCGCCGCGTCGTCGCCGGTTTCGTTGTCGTCTGAGTCCGCGTTTGAGTCCGTTTTCTCCCAGGGGTTGGGCTACCGGAGGCCGTCTTGGACGATTTCTTTCGCGTTTTCTTGGACATACGCCTTCCTTTCGACGCTTTCGGCGGGTCAACCAAAGCGGTATTGCAGATCTCGTCCGGCGTGCCGGAATCGTGCCCTCGGCTGGGCAACTCTGACGACGCCGGAGGATGGTTACAAGGAATTCCAGGCACCACCCCACTGCTCGTTGAACGCGCGCTCGGGGCGACATGACGAACAGCAGGAACATCAAGGGAATGGCGGCAATGCCGGCGCAGGGACGTTTGGTCCCCGCGGACGGCTGCGGCCCCGGCGGCGCTCAATCCAGGGATGGGCGCCTGTATCGAGAGGCAATGGCAAGGAATTCGTCGTCCCAAGATCACAACCATGATCGCAACGGGGACCTCCACAACCGGGACCTCGATCGACGTGCCGGAGTGCAGGACTCTCCGGGATGGGATGATGTCGATTGGGATCCGGACCAGGAGGCGGCGGCGGGCCACCGGGCGCGTCGGCTGTTGTCGCGTTCGAATTCCGTCCATCGCCTGGGTGATGGCTTCGGCATGTTCGGGCGCTGGCTTGCGGCCGATCGCTGGGTAAAGCGGCTCGCTCTCGTCACTGGCACCCTTTTCATCATCTTCGTCTGTTGCTTCGCCACGTTGTGGTGGCGGCTCGGCGCGGGACCCATCAATCTCGACATGGCGACGCCGTGGCTCGCCGCTGCGATCGAGGACAATATCGGCCACGGCAACACCGTCGAGGTTGGCGGCACCCAAATCGAGCGCGCGGGGCGGATCCGCATCGCCGTGCGAATTCGCGACATCATTGTCCGCGATCGCGATCACGCCATCGTCGCCAGCGCGCCGAAGGCTGAAGTGCGGCTGTCGGGCATGGCGCTGCTGATGGGTCGGCTGCGCGCCGAGAGCCTCAATCTCGTCGATGCCGAGCTCGCGATCCGAATCGCGCCTGACGGGACCGTCACGGTGTCGGCCGGCGATACCGCAAAACCGCTCGCCACCGGCGTCGCGTCGAAAAAGGAGGCGGGCCTGCCGCCGACGTTCCCGCGTCCGGGATCGGCGCCGCCTGCTGCGACGACCGCTCCCGCGACCCCGTCCGGTCCGGATGCCGCCGCCGCTTCTTCGGCCAGCGGCAGTACGCAGAGCGGACTGCTTGCCGGCCTCGACTGGCTCGACAGCCTGAGCATGACCGGACTTGACGGCCAGAACCTCAACGAGATCGGCCTGAAGAACGGCAATCTGATTGTCGATGACCAGCAGCGCGGCAGCAAGTGGAGCTTCGAGAACATCAGCCTAAGCCTGCGTCGGCCGCACGGCGGCGGTGTTGCGCTGAGCTTCGGCGAAGAGGGCGCGCGGCCATGGTCGCTCCGCGCAACGATCGGTCCTCCCGAGAACGGCGTGCGCTCGGTCGATATCCGGGCCGACAAGGTCTCGACGTCCAACATCCTGCTGGCGTTGCGGCTCAAGGACCTGACCTACAATGCCGACCTGCCGCTGACCGGCGAGCTCAAGGGCGAGCTCGGTCGCGACGGCCTGCCGACCTTCTTCCGCGGCAAGGTCGTCATCGGCGCGGGCAACATCATCGACACCGATACGCCGGATTATCCGATGGCGATCGACTCGGCCGAGCTCAATCTCGAATGGGACGCCGGACGCCGCGTGCTGGTGGCACCGTTCAAGATCATCTCCGGCGCCAACCGGATCACGCTGCTCGCACATCTCGAGCCGCCCAATGGCACCACCAACGACTGGCAGCTCGGTTTTAGCGGCGGATCGATCCTGCTTGGTGGCATCGACAACGACCCGCCGCTGGTCTTCAACCGCATCGCCATCGGCTTTCGTTTCGATACCGATCACAAGCGCGTCGTGCTGGCGCAGGCCGACATCAGCAATGGCGAGATCGGCGTCGCCGGCACCGGCGCGATCGACTATTCCGGCGAGCCGCGGCTGATGCTCGGCTTTGCGGGTACGCCGATGTCGGCGACCGCGCTCAAGCGGATGTGGCCGACGCTCATTGTTCCGGAGCTGCGCGAATGGGTGATCGAGCGCATCGAGCGCGGCACGCTCCAGCGCATCGAGATCGGCGTCAACTCGCCGACGCGCAATCTCCCGCGCAAGGGCCCGCCGATCCCCGATGACGGTCTGTCGGTCAACATCGTGGCGAGCGGCGTTGCGGTTCACCCGGTTGACGGGATGCCCTCGGTGCACGACGCCGACCTCAAAGCGCACATCACCGGACGCACCGCGACGGTGACGATCGGGCAGGGCGTTGCCGATACGCCGGCGGGACGCAAGATCACCTTTTCGGACTTCACCTTCGAGGTGCCGGACATGGCGATAAAGCCATCGCCGTCGCGCAGCAGATTCCGCGTCGACGGACCAGTGCCCGCGGCTGCCGAAATTCTTGCCAATGATCGCTTGAGCGATCTGTCCGCGACCTTCGTCGATCCCAACACCAGCAAGGGCACGTTCTCGGCGAACATCACGCTTGGCGCGCCGGTCAAGGGCGGGCTGACCAAGGGCGATACCACCTACGCTGTCACCGCCGACCTCAACGGATTTGCCGCCGACAAGCTGGTGATGAACCAGAAGCTCGAGGCGAACAATCTCAAGATCGTCGCCAGCAACCAGGGCTACCAGGTCAAGGGCGACGTCAAGATCAACGGCCAGGCGGCCTCGGTCGATTACCGCAAGCCGGCCGAGGGCGATGCCGACGTCAAATTGCAGGCCACGCTCGACGATGCGAGCCGCGCCCGTCTCGGTTTCGATCTGGGTCCCGCCGTCAGCGGCTCGCTGCCGGTCAAGGTCTCCGGCAAGATCGCCAGCGGGCCCGAGCAGACCACGCGCCTCGGCATCGAAGCCGACCTGACCTCGCTCAAGCTCGACAACATCCTGCCGGGCTGGGTGAAGCTGCCGGGCAAATCGGGCAAGGCTAGCTTCAAGGTGGTGCCGACCGCGCAATCGACGCGGCTCGAGGACATCGTCGTGGAAGGCGGCGGCGTGTCGATCAAGGGATCGCTCGAGGTCGACCAGAATGGCGACCTCATGAATGCGAACTTCCCGACCTATTCCCCCTCCGACGGCGACAAGGCCTCGCTGAAGGTCGAGCGCGGTGCCGACGGCGTGGTGAGAGGCACGATGCGCGGCGACGTGTTCGACGGCCGCGGCTTCCTGAAATCGGCGATATCAGGCAATTCCGGCAAGGACGACAACAAGAGCAAGCTGAAGAACGTCGACTTCGACATCGACGTCAAGCTCGGCGCCGTTGCCGGCTTCAACGGCGAGGCGATGCGCAGCGTCGACGCCAAGATGTCGCGGCGGAGCGGCGCCGTCAAAGCCTTCACGCTGAACGGCAAGGTCGGCAAGGACACGCCGGTGACGGCGGATTTGCGCGGTGGGCGCGCGCAGGGCGGCCGCGAGGTGATCTACCTCCAGACCAACGACGCCGGCGCTTTCCTGCGCTTCTCCGACACAACCAACAAGGTGTTCGGCGGCCAGATGGTGGTGGCGATGGAGCCGCCGACGTCGGAGCCGACGGCGCGCGAAGGTCTCATCAACGTGCGCGACTTCACGGTCAAGGGCATGGAGCAGCTCGATCGCGTTGCCGCAGGCGGCCCCAACGGCACGCAGAGCGGCGTGTCTTTCACCGCGTTGCGCGCGGAATTCACGCGGCAGAACGGTGCGCTCACGATCCGAGACGGCGTCGTCAAGGGGCCGATGATCGGAGCCACCATTGAGGGGTCGATCGACTATCCCGGCAACCAGGTGTGCATGAGTGGCACCTTCGTGCCGGTATACGGGGTGAACAACATCTTTGGCCAGATACCGTTGTTTGGCATCTTCCTCGGTGGCGGCGACAAGGAGGGACTGATCGGCGTGACCTATGAAGTCGTCGGCACGCCGGCTGCGCCCGTGATGCGTGTCAATCCGATCTCGGCGATGGCGCCGGGCCTGTTCCGCAAGATCTTTGAATTCAACACAGGAAAGCAGAACTCGCCCATCGACGAACTGCCTACGCAGTCGGGGGACGCGGGATCGCAGCGGCCGCTCTCGAGCGGCTGCAATCTGGCCCGGCGATAGCGCGTCGTAACGTGGCGCTAAGCCTGCCCGCGTTCGTTCAGATCGGGAGAAGATTGGTCTTGAGGCTGCCGGCGTCAGAGCCGGCGCGGGTAAGCCCGCAATGAACCGCTTTATTCACCGCATCATCATGGCGATGCTGCTCGCCGCTGCACTCGCCGTCATCTGGAACGTGCTTGGCGGCCGATGAGGAGCGCCGGCCTTCGCCGGCGCTTCCTCGTATTCATGATCTTAGCGCCGCGCGAAGGCGCCGCTCGGCTCATCGCCTTCCTTGCGCACCAGCGCATCGACGCTGATCGGGCCGCCACCGGCCGCGGAGATGTAGAGACAGGCGAAGCAGAACAGGATCGCCGCGGTGCCGCCGTTGAGCAGCGGCAGGAACACCGGCGAGCCGCTCTTGAACATGTGGCCGAGGAAATAGGCGAAGGCCATTTCACCCGACAAGACGAACGCCGAGATCCGCGTGAACAGGCCGATCATCAGGGCCGCACCGAGCACGAGCTCGAGCGTGCCGGCCGCGTAGATCAGCGGCGGGATGTCGGCGAAATAGGGGACCGCCGGAAACTTGAAGATCTTGGCGATGCCGTACTGAAACAGCAGCAGGCCGGTGATGAAGCGAAACAGGCTCAGCAGAGCCGGTTGAAAGCGAGACAGTGAATTCATGATTTGCGCCCTTCCATCCAAATTCCATGCGACTTGAATCGCATCCAGTTCCACCCTGCAAGACAGGGACCATCAATTTGCGCTGACATTTTCGTCATGACAGACAAAACACCGCAAGCGACGCTTTGAGCCTGAGGATTCGCACATTTTGTTGCCGGAACACATTCATTCGCCGTCCGTAGTTCTCCGGTGACGACGGGGAGTGCAGGTTACCTCCGGTACACCTAGCGCCGCAAGGCGGGCACAACCAGGAAGGGAATCATCCCGAGCACCACGCTCGCAAGTGCGAAGGCGAGCAGCGGATTGTAGCTCTGCGTCGCATCGTGGATCAGGCCGCCGCTCCAGGAGCCGAACGCCGAGCCGAGCCCGCTGCCGATCGAAATGCTGCCGTAGATCGTGCCGACGCGCTTGCCGCGGAAGATCTTCATCGCGGTAGCGGAGATCAGCGGTCCCCGCGAACCCATCATGCTGCCGAAGCAGACGACGAAGCCGGTGAGCAGGAGGGTGTTCGGATTGTACTGCAACAGCCACAGCAGGATGATGCCGAGGATCGAGATCCGTAGCTCAGCAGGACCGATGGCCGGCGACCGATCAGGCCGTCGAGCGCGGACACGCCGAGCATGCCGAACACCAGCACGACGCCGGAAAATCCCCAGGCGGTTGCGGCCTGCAAGGGCGGGAAGCCCGCATCGATCAGATAGGCGACGATCTGGGCCGCGATGGAGTACATGCCGACTGCGGTGAAGAAGAAGGTCGAGAACAGCGCCCAGAACGCGTGATGGCGCATGGCGCGAAGCAGCGTCCAGCCCTCATCGACGAAATCGGGATCGGTCTTCTTGACGACATGCGGCGAGCCCGACGCGAACATTCGCCACGGCAGCAGCAGCAAGGGGAGCAAGAGGCCGAGCGCTGCGAAGCCGAAGATCTCGTAGGTGCCGCGCCAGCCGACATGGTCGATCAGGATCTGCGAAATCGGCAGCAGCACGAGAACGCCGCCGCCCATCGCCGAATAGACCACCGACATCGCGGTTGGCAGGCGCGGGCCGAACCAGCGGCCGAGCAGGATCGAATTCGGCACGATGCCGATGAAGGCGATGCCGACGCCGACACAGAGGCCGGTCGAGAGCTGGAGCTGCCAGAGATAGTTTGCATGCGCCGCGATCAGGAAGGCGGCGCCAAGCAGGAGCAGCCCGAGCGCATAGACGCTGCGCGGTCCGGAATGGTCGAACAGCCGTCCGACGAACGGCGCGGTGAGGCCGCTTGCGAGCCAGGTCAGTGAATAGACCGAGACGATCTGCGCGCGATCCCAGCCGAAGCTTTCCGAGATCGGCTTCAGAAATACCGTAAAGCTGTCGCCGAGCCCGCGGCCGAGCACCGACAGCGTGAAGCAGAGTGCGAGCACGACAAGGGCAGTGCGTACATGCGCACCCTCCTCGACCGCGGCATGTCCCTCGGCGTCTTCCCTGGACGTGTTCTGATCCATTGCCTGTCAGGGAGCGCGTTTCCGCGCGACCTGGCAAGCAGTGAAAAGCTCATACGCCTATGCAGGCCTGAGGAGCACGTGCTTCTTCTTGCCGAGCGAGAGCTTGATTACGCCCTCCGGCGTGAGATGGGCCGGCGTCAGCGTCATCTTCTCGTCGGTGACGGACTCGTCGTTGACCCTGAGGCCGCCGCCCTTGATCTGACGCCGCGCTTCGCCGTTGGAGGCGACAAGGCTGGCCTTGACGAAGGCGGGGAGCACCCCGAGTCCGGCATCAAGCTCGCCACGCGGAATTTCGATCGTTGGAAGCGTCTGCGCCAGCGCGCCTTCCTCGAACGTCCGCCGCGCAGTCTCGGCTGCCTCATTTGCCGCGTCGCGGCCGTGCAGCAGCGCGGTTGCCTCCGTGGCGAGCACCTTCTTGGCCTCGTTGATCTCCGAGCCCTGCAGCGCCTCGAGCTTCCTGATCTCGCTCATCGGCAGCGTGGTGAACAGCTTCAGGAACTTGCCGACGTCGGCGTCCTCGGTGTTGCGCCAGTACTGCCAGAAATCATAGGGCGAGAACTGGTCGGCGTTGAGCCAGACTGCGCCTTGCGCGGTCTTGCCCATCTTGGCGCCGGAAGCGGTCGTGAGCAGCGGCGTCGTCAGCGCGAAGAGCTGCGGCGAGCCCATGCGGCGGCCGAGGTCGACGCCCATGATGATGTTGCCCCACTGGTCGGAGCCGCCCATCTGCAAGCGGCAGCCGGCGCGCTGCGACAGTTGCACGAAGTCGTAGGCCTGGCAGACCATGTAGTTGAACTCGATGAAGCTCATCTCCTGCTCGCGCTCGAGGCGCAGCCGCACGGAGTCCATGGTCAGCATGCGGTTGACCGAAAAATGCTTGCCGACATCGCGCAGCATCTCGATCCAGTTGAGCTTGGTCAGCCACTCCGCATTGTCGAGCATGACGGCGTCGCTGGCGCCGTCACCGTAGCGAAGCACCTTGGCGAACACACCGCGGATCGAGGCCTTGTTGGCCTCGATTTCGGCGATCGTGCGCATGGCGCGCGTCTCGTCCTTGCCGGAGGGATCGCCGACCATGGTGGTGCCGCCGCCCATCAGCGTGATCGGCTTGTTGCCGGACTGCTGGAGCCAGTGCAGCATCATCATGGTCAGGAAGTTGCCGATATGCAGCGACGGCGCGGTGCAATCGTAGCCGACATAGGCGGTCGCCTCGCCCTTGGCGGCGAGAGCGTCCAGCCCCTCGAAATCGGAGCACTGGTGGACAAAACCCCGTTCCTGCAAAATATTGAGGAAATCCGATTTAAATGCACTCATCTGTCGGCGGCTCTGATCATTCTTATTTTACGGTAATTGCGGCCAGTTGCGGAACCCGGAAGGAACAGACTGCCGCGTCGCAGCGCGCTGTGGCATTATAAGATGTGCTTGTTTGATACAAGCCAGGCGTCGGGGTAGGAAGACGTCGGGGCTTACGGGATGATGTTGACCGCACTCGGTCTCATGAGCGGCACCTCGCTTGACGGGGTTGACGTTGCATTGATCGAAACGGATGGAAAGCAGATCAAGGCGTTCGGGCCCTCCGGCTACCGGCCTTACAGCAATGCCGAGCGCAGCCTGCTGCGCCGGGCGCTCACCGAGGCTGTCCATTTACCGCAGCGCGATGCCCGGCCGGGCGTTCTGGCCGAAGCCGAGCGTGCGGTGACCCTGGCCCACGCCGAGGCGGTTGCTGCCTTCACTGCGCAGAACCGGATGAAGCCGGAGGAGATCGACATTGTCGGCTTCCACGGCCAAACCGTGCTGCATCGGCCCGAGCGGCGGCTGACAGTCCAGATCGGCGATGCCGCGGCGCTGGCGAAGGCGATCCATATTCCCGTGATGCATGATTTCCGCGCCGCTGACGTCGAGGCCGGCGGGCAGGGCGCGCCTTTCGTCCCGGTCTACCACCGGGCGCTGGCGCAATCGCTGGCGCGCGAAGGGCCGATCGTCGTCGTCAATATCGGCGGCGTCTCCAACATCACCTATATCGACGGCAACGACACGCTGATCGCCTGCGATACCGGTCCCGGGAACGCGCTGCTCGACGACTTCATGTACCGCACCATGAACCAGTCGTTCGACGCCGAGGGCAAGTTCGCCGCGCTCGGCAAGGCCGATGAGACCTGGATCGCGCGGGCACTGGAGCTGCCGTTCTTCGCAGTTCCGCCGCCGAAATCACTGGACCGCAACGATTTTGCCGCGTTGAAGCTTGGCGAGGTCCAGCCGGCCGACGGCGCGGCGACGCTCACCGCCTTCACGGCAGCCGCGATCGCGCGGGTCATTCCGCTGCTGCCGCGACGACCGCGGAGCTGGATCATCTGCGGCGGCGGCGCCCGCAACCTGACCATGCTGCGCATGCTGCGGGAGCGAGTGGGATCGGCGACGGTTGAGGCTGCCGATACGCTCGGCTGGGCATCCGATGCGATCGAAGCGCAGGCCTTCGGCTTCCTGGCGGCGCGCGGCCTGAAGGGCCTGCCGCTGTCCTACCCGGCCACCACCGGCGTGCCGATGCCGATGACGGGCGGGGTGATTGCAAGGCCCTAGGATCACCGGTGGTTGATGCAGATGCATCGATCTTGACATATTCATGCAAACGCATCAATGTTGATGCATCTGCATCGAACCTCGGATCTCAGCATGGCCGCGCCCCTCAAATTGATCAGCCACAAGCTTTGCCCCTATGTGCAGCGCTCAGTGATCGCGCTCTCGGAGAAGGGCGTGCCTTTCCAGCGGATCGACATCGATCTCGCCAACAAGCCGGACTGGTTTTTGAAGATCTCGCCGCTTGGCAAGGTGCCCGTGCTGGTGGTCGCAGACGAACAGGGCGAGGTTGCGCTGTTCGAGAGCAACGTGATCTGCGAATACATCGAGGAGACGCAAGGAGGCAGCAGGCTGCATCCGGGTGATGCGCTGAGGCGCGCCGAGCATCGCGCCTGGATGGAGTTCTGCTCCGCGATCCTCGGCGATCTCTGGAGCCTCGAGACGACCACTGATCCGGCCATCTTCGAGAGCAAGCGCCAGGCGCTCTCGGCCAAATTTGCCCGCGTCGAGGCGGCGCTTGGCGCCGGCCCGTTCTTCGCCGGCCCATCGTTCTGCCTGGTCGATGCCGTGTTCGCGCCGATCTTTCGTTATTTCGACGTGTTCGATGAGCTGGCTGAACTCAGCATTTTCAAAGCGTTGCCGAAGGTCGGCGCGTGGCGCGCGGTACTTGCCAAGCGTCCGAGCGTTCGCACCGCGGTCGGCGCAGACTATCCGCAATTGCTGCGCGCGTTCCTCGTGCGCCATGACGCGCATCTGTTGAAGCTCGCCGCCTAAGCGCGTCTGCGCCTTCAGAGCTCCGCGGCCATCTTCGCCAGCGTCGCGATCGTGTTCATGTTGCGCGCGGTGCCGGTCTTCGCGGCGGGGATGACGAGCTTTGATGTCCCCATGCCGTCGCCATAGTGGACGTAGATCTCGCGGCGGCCGATGCGGACTTCCTCGTCCTTCTGACCGCGGATGCCGGCGAGCGCGTCGGCCGGTGGGGGCTTGTCCAGGAAGATCGCGACGGTGCGGTTGGGTGCGGCTTTCGGGAACGGATTGTCGGCCGCGACCTCTGCCATCTCTTCTGCGCTGCGCACGAGCGCGCCGACCGGCGTGCCGGCGTAAGCGTGCAGGCGCTTCTCGAGTGCAGACTTGATTGCAGCTTCCGACTTGCGGCTGGTGAACACCACATTGCCGCTGGCGATGTAGGTGCGCACGGCGGCAAAGCCGAGTTCCTCGCACATCGCCTTGAGCTCGCTCATCGGCAGCTTGCCGGTGCCGCCGACATTGACGGCACGGAGCAAGGCGACGAACGAGCCCATTAGAGCATGATCCGGAAAAGTGTGGAGCGGTTTTCCGGAGAGATCATGCTCAAACAATAACCTTTAGCGCACGTTGGCGAGCCGCATGTCGAGATAGGCGGTGATGGTCTCCATCAACGGCTCGAGCTTGCCGTCGAAAAAGTGGTTGGCGCCGGGGATGACCTGCTGGTCGATCACGATGCCCTTCTGCGTCTTCAGCTTTTCGACCAGCGTGTTGACGTCCTTGGGCGGCACCACCGCATCCTTTTCACCGTGAACGATGAGTCCCGAGGACGGGCAGGGCGCAAGGAAGGAGAAGTCATAGAGGTTGGCGGGTGGGGCGATCGAGATGAAGCCTTCGACCTCGGGGCGGCGCATCAAAAGCTGCATGCCGATCCAGGCGCCGAAGGAGAAGCCGGCAACCCAGCAGGCGCGGGCTTCGGGATTGATGGTCTGCGCCCAGTCGAGCGCGGCTGCGGCATCGGACAGCTCGCCGGTGCCGTGATCGAACGAGCCTTGGCTACGGCCGACGCCACGGAAGTTGAAGCGCAGCACGGAGAAGCCGCGATGTGCGAAGGCGTAGTAGCACTGGTACACGATCTGATGGTTCATCGTGCCGTGAAACTGCGGATGCGGATGCAGGATCATCGCGATCGGCGCGTTCTTCTGCTTGGCCGGATGGTAGCGGCCTTCGAGACGGCCCGCGGGGCCGGCGAAAATAACTTCAGGCATCGATGATCTCTTGATTGATTCCCTTGAGACGATCCTCAGCAATCAACCGATTGTGGCGGCTTCACCGGCTGCAAAGCCGACGAAAGCGCGAAGGAGAGTGGAAGGGCGCCCTCGGATGATGCGCGAGCGGCGCGCGGGTGAACTGACGCGCGCGTTCTAGCACGAGGCAAGGGTCAAAAAGCAAGCTTCTTCGACATCTCGCAATGCGCTCAAGAGCTTAGCTCGTGATTGCGGCCTCCTGAGTGTCCCGCTGCACGCGGCGGTGTCGATGTCAGGATCGCGCAAATCGATGACAAAAACCCGCGTTGATGCCAGGTGCCTCAGCTAAGCAATTGGAATCACGTTGATTTATCGATCTGTGATTTACGCGGGAGACGTGCGGCCTCCGAGCGAGGCTACCGCTGGCCGGTAGCGCCGGCTGCCCTGGAGGGTTTGCCCGTTGTCGAAGGTGAGTTCGAAATCCCCTGACGGTTTGAGGTCCACGCCGCTCACCCGATCGAGATTGGCGAGCTTCGTCCGATGAACGCGCACGATGGCGAAGCGCGAAAGCTCGTTTTCGGCCATCGCAAGCGTGCCCCGGATCAGGTGCTGACGGCCGTCCGCAAGGCTGTATTCGATGTAGTTGCCGGCTGAAGCGACCCAGAGAATGTCGCGCGGCGCGAGGCGGATGCGGCTTGCGCCATCGCGCAGCCAGATCAGATCGGGGGCAGGCGGCTGTCGCGAGTCGGCAGCTTTGGCAACGAGTGTCGCCCTCTTCTGCTCGCGCAGGCTCTCGAATAGCCAGATCGTGCCCCCGATCAGGAGGGCGGCCACGACATCCTTGCGAAACTCGTATGAGATCGTCGCAATTGAGAAATGGAAATCGTAGGCGCTTCCCGCGAACCAGAGCACGAGCTTCCTGATCCAGACCATGCCGGCGATGTGGAGGGTCGAAAAGCCGAGCAGGGCGAGCGTTCCGATTGCGACCCGGACGATGAGCCACGGACTTCGGCGCATGCGGCGGACGGCCATCACCAGGAGCGGGACGGTCAACAGGACGACGGCGATGCTCGACATCTCCCAGAACAGCCGCCTGCCGACATCATAGCTGTCGCCGCGCCAGGCGGCATCCTGCGCACCAGAGAGCGCATTCACGATTCCGGTCGCGAGCGCGATGGCTGTAATCGCACCGAACATCGTCCAGTCAGCGCCGCTGAGCCCGAATAGCCCACCGCTCGTCCCAGGGTGCGGCACCCCATCCCGCGTGTTGCGGTTCTGATCCCAAACCGGCTCGACGTGGTCTGCTTGTGGAGCATTTTCGGTGTCAGCCATGGCCAAAGAACCGTGCTTGGCGTCCCGTCAAGGAGCAGAGATCCATGTCAACACCACAGCAACTCTCGACCTCGGAACGGCGCATCGATCTGGACTGGGTGCGGATTGGCGCCTTCGGGCTCCTGATCTTCTACCACGTCGGCATGCTCTACGTGTCCTGGGGATTTCACATCAAGAGCGACTACAGGCTGACCTGGCTCGAGCCGTTGATGCTGGTCCTCAATCCCTGGCGGCTCTCGCTGCTGTTCCTGGTTTCAGGGGTTGCGACGAGGTTCATGCTCGGCAAGTACCGCCTCGGGTCGTTCGTCGGCGCCCGATCGGCGCGGCTGCTGATCCCCCTGATCTTCGGCATGCTGGTGATCGTACCGCCGCAGTCCTACCTCCAGATCGTCGAAAGCCTCGGCTATCCCGCAGGCTTCGTCGATTTCTATGTCCATCACTATCTCGCCTTCGGGGCGCAATTCTGCCCGAACCCCTGCATCGTCCTGCCGACCTGGAACCATCTCTGGTTCGTGGTCTATCTGTGGGTCTACACGATCGCGCTGGCCGGGGCGCTCTGGCTGTGGCCGGCCCTGGCCGACCAGCTCAGCGCGAAGCTTGCCGCTCTGCTCGCAGGGCCCGGGCTTCTGATCCTGCCCTGTCTGCTGTTCGCGGCTTGGCGCCTGTTTTTGTTCCCGGCCTTTCCTTCCACGCATGCGCTGTTCGGCGACTGGTACAACCACGCGGACTATGCGACGGCGTTCCTGATCGGCTTCCTGCTGGCGAAGCAGGGTGGTGTCTGGGCCCAGATCGAACGCCAGCGCTGGGCGGCGCTGCCACTCGCAGCCGCTTGCTTCCTCATCTTGATCCTTCTGTTCGCGGGTCTGCTTGCGCCGTCGCCGCTGCTGAAGAAGTGCGCCGGCATCGCCTATGGCTGCTATCAGTGGCTCGCAATGGCTGCGGTGCTCGGTTTCGCACGGCGGCACTTCACAGCCGACGGCCCCCTCCGTCGCTATCTCACGGACGCGATCTTCCCGTACTACATCGTGCATCAGACCGCGATCATCATGATCGCGCATGCGCTGCGCGGCAGCGGCTTCCCGGCCGCGGTCGAGGCCTCGATCGTCATTGCCGGCACCGCGCTCACATGCATGGTCACCTATGAGATCGTGCGACGCATAGCCTGGCTGCGGCCATTGTTCGGATTGCGGACGGTGTCGCGCCGTCCCGCCGGGATCGCGCAGCAGCAGCCGGCCTGATGCGGGGCAGGTCTCGATTGGCGCGGTGGCAAAAGGTGCTAAGAGGGCGGCATGCCGAACCGCGTCTATCTCGACTGGAATGCGACCACGCCGCTGCGCCCCGAAGCGCGGACGGCGATGCTCGCGGCCTACGAACTGGTCGGCAATCCGTCGTCAGTCCACGCCGAGGGACGGGAGGCGCGGCGACTGGTCGAGGCGGCCCGCGCTGCGCTCGCGGGCGCGGTTGGCGGGCTGCCGCGGAACGTCATCTTCACCTCGGCGGGAACCGAGGCCAATGCGTTGGCGCTATCGCCGGGTCTGAAAGGGCCCTCTGGCGGCCCGGTGGAACGGCTTCTGGTGTCGGCGGTCGAGCACGCCTCCGTGCTGGCAGGCGGGAGGTTTCCGCCCAGCGCGATTGGTCAGATCCGGGTGACGCGGTCGGGTGTCGTTGATCTCGACCACCTCAGGACGCTGCTTGGCTCCGGACCGCCGGCGCTGGTGTCGATCATGGCCGCCAACAACGAGACTGGGGCGCTTCAGCCGGTCGCGGAGGCGGCACGGATCGTGCTCGAGGCAGGCGGGCTTCTGCATGTCGACGCGATCCAGGCGCTCGGCAAGATTCCGTTTGATATCAAACAGGTAGGAGCTGCTCTTGCTACCTTCTCTGCGCACAAGATCGGCGGTCCCAAGGGCGTCGGCGCGATGGTCGTGGCCGAGGGCGTGACGGGGCTGGAACCGGTGCTGCGCGGTGGCGGGCAGGAACTCGGCCGCCGGGCGGGAACCGAGAACGTCGCGGGCATCGCCGGTTTTGGCGCGGCAGTGACTGCGGCCATTCAGGCTCTGGCGGAGGATGCGGTGCGGCTCGTAAACCTCCGGAATCGCTTGGAGAATGGGTTGCGAGCCGCGCCGGGCACGTTGATTTTCTCGGAGGATGCCGGGCGGTTGTCAAATACCATTCTATTTACCGCGCCGGGGTTGAAGGCCGAGACCGCCGTCATTGGCTTCGACCTCGAAGGTATCGCTGTATCCTCGGGCTCGGCCTGTTCGTCCGGAAAAGTCCAGCCGTCTCACGTGCTTTCGGCCATGGGATTCGACCCGAAAACGGCCCAGGGAGCGGTGCGCCTCAGTCTGGGCTGGTCCACGCAGGAGGCGGACATCAATCGGGCTCTTGAGGCTTGGCGAAAGCTCGGTAATAACCTACTTAGAGAGTAAGCGACGAAACACGGCTTGAACGGTTCTAAGCGCGTGCTTTCCGCATAGAAACATCGTAATAGTCGTTCGAGTTTGATCCACCGCGGTCCTTGAAACCGCGAGCGGAGGATGGAATGCCAGCCGTACAAGAGACGGTCGAGCGCGTGAAGCGCATCGACGTCGACCAGTATCGTTATGGGTTTGAGACCCTGATCGACTCCGAGAAGGCCCCGAAAGGCCTGTCGGAAGACATCGTAAAGTTCATTTCCGGGAAGAAGAACGAGCCAGCCTGGATGCTCCAGTGGCGGCTCGAGGCCTATCGGCGCTGGCTCACCATGACCGAGCCGACCTGGGCGCGCGTCGACTATCCCAAGATCGACTTCCAGGACATCTATTACTACGCGGCGCCGAAGCCGAAGAAGACGGTCTCCTCACTGGACGAGATCGATCCCGAAATTCTGAAGACCTACGAGAAGCTCGGCATCCCCTTGCGGGAAGTCGCCATGCTCGAAGGCGTCGAGCCGAAGCCCGGTGAGGAAGACCCGGCCCGGCGGAAGATCGCGGTCGATGCGGTGTTCGATTCGGTGTCGGTTGCGACCACCTTCAAGGCGGAGCTGAAGAAGGCCGGCGTGATCTTCATGCCGATCTCGGAGGCGATCCGCGAGCATCCCGAGCTGGTGCAGAAGTATCTCGGCTCCGTGGTGCCGACCTCCGACAATTTCTACGCGACGCTGAACTCGGCGGTGTTCTCTGACGGCTCGTTCGTTTACGTGCCGCCGGGCGTGCGCTGCCCGATGGAGCTGTCCACCTATTTCCGCATCAACGAGCGTAATACCGGCCAGTTCGAGCGTACGCTGATCATCGCCGACAAGGGCTCCTACGTCTCCTACCTCGAAGGCTGCACCGCGCCGCAGCGCGACGAGAACCAGTTGCACGCCGCCGTGGTCGAGCTCGTCGCGCTCGATGACGCCGAGATCAAGTATTCGACGGTGCAGAACTGGTACCCCGGCAATTCGGAAGGCAAGGGCGGTATCTACAATTTCGTCACCAAGCGTGGCGATTGCCGCGGCAACCACTCCAAGATTTCGTGGACCCAGGTCGAGACGGGCTCCGCGATTACCTGGAAGTATCCGAGCTGCATCCTGCGCGGCGACAATTCGAGCGGTGAGTTCTACTCGATCGCGATCTCGAACGGCTTCCAGCAGGTCGACTCGGGCACCAAGATGATCCACCTCGGCAAGAACACCTCGAGCCGGATCATCTCGAAGGGCATCGCGGCCGGCAAGTCCCAGAACACCTATCGCGGTCTCGTCACCGCGCATCGCAAAGCGAGCGGCGCGCGCAACTTCACCGCCTGCGACTCGCTGCTCATCGGCGATAAATGCGGCGCACACACCGTGCCGTATATCGAGGCGAAGAACTCGTCGGCGACGTTCGAGCACGAGGCGACGACCTCGAAGATCTCCGAGGACGTGCTGTTCTACTGCATTCAGCGCGGGCTGAGCCAAGAGGAAGCCGTCGGCCTCGTCGTCAACGGCTTCGTGAAGGATGTGCTCCAGCAGCTTCCCATGGAGTTCGCGGTGGAAGCGCAGAAGCTGATCTCGATCTCGCTTGAAGGGTCGGTCGGTTAATCGCCGCCCCTCGCGGTGCGCTTCGGCGCTCCAACATCAATTGAATAGACTGGATACCAAGATGGCTTTGCTTGAAGTGAAAGACCTGAAGGTTCGTGTCGAGGAGCGTGAAATCCTCCACGGGCTGACGCTGACCGTGAACGAGGGCGAAATCCACGCGATCATGGGACCGAATGGCTCCGGCAAATCGACGCTCTCCCACGTCATCGCCGGCAAGCCCGGCTATGAGGTGACCGACGGTCAGATCCTGTTCAAGGGCGAGGACCTCCTGGAGATGGATCCGGAAGAGCGCGCCGCGAAGGGCGTGTTCCTGGCGTTCCAGTATCCGGTCGAGATTCCCGGCGTCGCCACCATGAACTTCTTGCGCACCGCCCTGAATGCGCAGCGTAAGGCGCGCGGCGAGGACGAATACTCGACGCCGGACTTTCTCAAGAAAGTCCGCGAGGTCTCGAAGTCGCTGAACATCCCGCAGGACATGCTCAAGCGCGGCGTCAACGTCGGCTTCTCCGGCGGCGAGAAGAAGCGCAACGAGGTGCTGCAGATGGCGCTGTTCGAGCCGAGCCTGTGCATCCTCGACGAGATGGATTCCGGTCTCGACATCGATGCGCTGCGCATCGCCGCCGACGGCGTCAACGCGCTGCGCTCGCCGGGGCGCGCGATGGTGGTGATCACCCACTATCAGCGCCTCCTGAACTACATCGTGCCTGACTTCGTGCACGTCATGTCGAAGGGCCGCGTCGTGAAGAGCGGCGACAAGCAACTGGCGCTGGAGCTGGAGGAGTCCGGCTACGCCCAGTTCGAGGACGCGGCGTAAGGGATTTTGCGATGAACGTTGCTTTGGCAAAGACCGGGAGCGGCCGCGCGGTGAGCGATCTCTTCACCAGCGCCGAAGGCCGGCTGCCCGGCTCGCCGGCGGTCGCAGCAGTGCGCCGCCAGGCCTTCGAGACCTATGAGCGTCTCGGCCTTCCGCATCGCCGGCTCGAGGAATGGAAATACACCGACTTGCGCGCACTCGTCGGCGAGGTGCTGCCGCTTGCGGCCGCGCCTGACGCAGCGGCGCTCTCGCGCGCGGTCGAGGCCGTGAAGGCGAATGGCTTTGCAGGTGCCCGCAAGCTGGTGCTGGTCGATGGCGTGTTCGCGGCCGACCTGTCGGACCTGAAGGCGCTTGCATCCGAGGTCAGCGTCAAGACGCTGGGCGAAACGCTGGAGAAGGATTGCGGCGACCTGCTCGGGGCCGCCTCGACGGACGCGATGATCTCGCTGAATGCGGCGATGGCGACCGACGGCGTCGTGGTGTCGATCGCGGACGGCGTGCAGCTTTCCACGCCGATCCAGATCATCCACGTCGCGACCGCGGCGTCTGCGTCCGCTTTCACTCGCTCGCAGTTGCGGGTCGGCAATGGCGTCCGCGCCACCATCGTCGAGAGCTTTGTCTCGGCCGGCGCTACGGCCTATCAGGTCAATGACGCCGTGCTCGTGACGATCGGCGATGACGCCGATGTCGCGCATATCCGCCTGATGGACGATGCGCCTGACGCCGTGAACATCACCTCGGAGATCGTCACGGTCGGAGCGAACACGAAGCTCAATTTCTTCAACATGACCACCGGCGCGGCCGTCAGCCGCCTCCAGGGCTTTATCACGCTGGCAGGCGAGGGCAGCGAGCTCGCGGTCAATGGCGTGAACCTCCTGAAGAAGACCGAGCATGGCGATACGACCCTGGTCGTCGACCACGCCGTGCCCCATTGCACCAGCCGCGAGATCTTCCGCGCCGTGATCGATGATCGCGCGCATTCGGTGTTCCAGGGCCGCATCATCGTCCGTCCCGACGCGCAGAAGACCGACGGCAAGATGATGACGCGGGCGCTGCTGCTCTCGGATGAGGCCGAGGCCGATAACAAGCCGGAGCTCGAGATCTTTGCCGACGACGTCTCCTGCGGCCACGGCGCCACCGCCGGCGCGCTCGACGACAGCCTCCTGTTCTATCTGCGCGCGCGAGGGCTGCCCGAGAAGGACGCCCAGGCGTTGCTGATTCAGGCGTTCGTCGGCGAAGCGATCGAGCAGATCGCCGATGACGATCTGCGTGGGCACGTGATCGGTATTGCCGAGCGCTGGCTGGAGCGGCGGTCATGAGCACGCATCCGGCAGTCCTGAACGGTTCTTATGACGTAGCAAAGGTGCGCCAGGATTTTCCGGCGCTCGCGATGCAGGTCTACGGCAAGCCGCTGGTCTATCTCGACAACGCGGCCTCGGCGCAGAAGCCGCAATCCGTGCTCGACCGCATGACGCAGGCTTACACAAGCGAATACGCCAACGTGCATCGCGGTCTGCACTATCTCGCCAATGCCGCGACGGAGGCCTACGAGGGCGGCCGCGCCAAGGTCGCGCAGTTCATCAACGCCAATCGCACCGAAGAGATTATCTTCACCCGCAACGCAACGGAGGCGATCAACCTCGTCGCGTCGTCCTGGGGCGAGCCCAACATCAAAGAGGGCGACGAGATCGTCATCTCGATCATGGAGCACCACTCCAACATCGTGCCCTGGCATTTCCTGAGAGAACGCCATGGCGCGGTGATCAAGTGGGCGCCGGTCGACGATGAGGGCAATTTCCTGATCGACGAGTTCGAGAAGCTGCTGACGGCGAAGACCAAGCTGGTCGCTATCACGCAGATGTCGAACGCGCTCGGCACCATCGTGCCGGTGAAGGACGTCGTGAAGATCGCGCACGGGCGCGGTATTCCCGTGCTGGTCGACGGCAGCCAGGGCGCCGTGCATCTGCCGGTCGACGTCCAGGATATCGGCTGCGACTTCTATGTCTTCACCGGTCACAAGGTGTACGGGCCGACCGGCATCGGCGTGCTCTGGGCCAAGTATGATCACCTCGTCGCGATGCGTCCCTACAACGGGGGCGGCGAGATGATCCGCGAGGTCTCTCGCGACCTCGTCACCTACGGTGATCCCCCGCACAAGTTCGAGGCGGGCACGCCCGCGATCGTCGAGGCAGTCGGGATCGGCGCAGCCATCGACTACGTCAACTCGATCGGCAAGGAGCGCATCGCCGCCCACGAGCACGATCTCCTCACCTATGCCCAGGACCGCCTGCGCGAGATCAACTCGCTGCGGCTGATCGGCACGGCGCGGGGCAAGGGCCCGGTGATCTCCTTCGAGCTGAAGGGCGCGCACGCCCATGACGTCGCCACCGTGATCGACCGCCAGGGCATCGCCGTGCGTGCCGGCACCCATTGCGTGATGCCGCTTTTAGAGCGGTTCAACGTGACCGCGACGTGCCGGGCCTCCTTCGGCATGTATAATACAAGGGATGAAGTCGACCATCTGGCACAGGCGCTTTTGAAGGCGCGGGATTTGTTCGCATGAGTGACACGGCCGAAATCAAAGCCAATCCGATGGAAACGCAGTCGGCGCTGCCGCCGGAAGAGAGCGAGCGTCTCACGCGCGAGATCATCGCTGGCCTCAAGACCGTGTTCGATCCGGAGATTCCCGCCGATATCTACGAGCTCGGCCTGATCTACAAGGTCGAGATCAAGGACGACCGCTCCGTTGACGTCCTGATGACGCTGACGACGCCGAATTGCCCGGCCGCCGGCGAGCTGCCGACGATGGTCGAGAACGCGGTCGCCAGCGTCCCCGGCGTCGGCGTGGTCGACGTCAAGGTCGTCTGGGAGCCGGCCTGGACGCCGGAACGCATGAGCGACGAGGCACGCCTCGTGCTCAATATGTGGTGACGCGTAACCTCGGCATTGAATTTGCTCCGCAACGGACCACATCACTGACATGACACAGGCAACACCAGCATCCTCTCCGAAGCCGCGGCGTCCGCGTCCGCAGGTGATGCGGCTGACGGATGCCGCCGCGCAGCGCATCACCGAGCTGACGCAGCGCGCGGACTCCGAGATCGTCGGTCTGCGCGTCGGCGTGAAGAACGGCGGCTGCGCCGGGCAGTCCTACACCGTCGAATACGCCCATGAGATCCGACCGACCGACGAAGTCGTCGAGGACAAGGGCGTCAAGATCCTGGTGGATCCCAAGGCCGTGCTGTTCCTGCTGGGCACCGAGATGGACTACAAGGCCGACAAGATGCAGGCCCAGTTCGTCTTCAACAACCCCAACCAGATCTCCACCTGCGGCTGCGGCGAGTCGGTCGAGCTGCGCCCGGCGAAGGTCGAGGGGTAAAACCCCTCTCTCGCAAATCCCACCGGATCGTCCTGGCGAGCGCCAGGACCTATACCCCGTGATCTCGCCACGGTGGGCGTCAGCACCAACGACTGGTAAGGCGAGCAGTCATCGCTAAACTACCTTCCGTGGTAATGGGTCCTGGCGTTCGCCAGGACGACGATGGGGAGGAAGTTGGGCCATGGACCGCGAATTCCTGATCGATCTGTTCGCCGATTTCGGCCCCGTTACCATCCGCAGGATGTTCTCCGGCTACGGCATCTCCGCCGACGGCACCAATTTCGCGCTGGCCTTGCGCGCCGGCCTGTTCCTCCGCGCCGATGAGCA
Source organism: Bradyrhizobium ingae (assembly GCF_055791185.1). NCBI lineage: Bacteria > Pseudomonadati > Pseudomonadota > Alphaproteobacteria > Hyphomicrobiales > Nitrobacteraceae > Bradyrhizobium > Bradyrhizobium ingae. The sequence goes on along the minus strand of NZ_JBVUBB010000004.1, from coordinate 201,723 downwards.
GACGATCCCGAGCTTCGAGGCCGAAGGCTCAGCGCCGTTCCAGTACCAGACCCGCGCCAAGACCGTGATGGTGAACTCCTACTGGCAGTTGCCCGCACGCCTGTTCGATGATTCCGAGGAACTTGCAGAGTGGGCGAGGGCAGCACTCGCCGCCGCGCAGCGCGCCAAGGTGAAGAAGCGGCCGAGGGCGAAAAAGGTGGTGAAGAACGCGACGAAGCGGGGCGCGAAGAAACCCACTGTCAAGACGCAAACAACCAAGAAAGCGGTTCGTATGGTGGGCAAGGCGAAGCGTGCCCCCCGCTCAAGATAGTGATTTCGAGAAGAGATAGAGAGGGCGCGGCGCTGTGCGCCTTTGCTCCCCTACGATTGCGTCAAGCCACCTGGCCGCGCGTCTCCGCGCGGTGCTCCGGATCGGTCTCGCAGATCACGCGGTTGCGGCCGTTGCGCTTGGCGGCGTAGAGGCAGGCGTCAGCGCGCTCGATCAGGGAGTCCGTGTCGTCGCCCGGCTTCAGCATGGAGACGCCGACCGAGATCGTGACGCGGCCGAGGATCTCGCCGGTCGATTTCTTCTTCAATTCCTTCGCCATCACGGCGCGGCGGATGTGGTCGGCGACCGTGAGCGCCTGGCGCAGCGAAGTGTTGGGCAGCACGACGGCGAACTCCTCGCCACCATAGCGCGCGGTGATGTCCTGACCCTTGATGGTCTGCTTCAGTGACAGACCTACGAGACGCAGCACCTGGTCGCCGGTGAGGTGGCCGTAGGAATCGTTGAACGACTTGAAATGGTCGATGTCGAACAACAGCAGCGACAGTGGCTCGCCGCTTGCGAGTGCGTTCTGCACGGCCATGCCGATCATGCGATCGAAATATTTGCGGTTGCCAAGGCCGGTGAGGGGATCGGTGAGGCTTTCGGCGCGGATCGCTTCGAGGCTCTGCTGGAGATTGCTGATCTCGTTCTTCGACAAGGTCAGCCGGTCTTCCAGCGCCTTGTTGGTCTCGCGCATTTCTCTGGTCGAGCGGACCAGCGTGTCCACGATCGCCTTGATCTGGTCGCCGTTCTGGGCGGTCGACAGTTTCTCGACCGCGCCTGACAGGCGGGCATCGTAGGAGGCGGACATGCCGAGCGCCTCGGTCAACACCTTCATCACGTCGTCGATCTCGCCGATGACGCGCGCACCGACCTTGTCGATGCGGTCGGTGGTCTTGATGTGGGAGAGATAGGTCTCGTAGATCTGCTCGAGGTCGGCTTCGGTCAGCTTGCCGTTACGCGCCAGCGTCTCGTTGATGATCTTGTTCAGCGCGGCGTTGTAGCCGGTGGCGTAAACGTACCAGATCTCGTAGTTGCGGGGAATTGCGGTCTGCTTGAGCGATCGAATCTGGCCGAGCGCTACCTCGGCGAACGCCATCGTGCGTTCGTGTTCCTCGAGCACCTTGACCACAGAACATCCCCACAGCAGTCGGTGCGCCTCCGACCGGAGCAATATTTAAATTATGGTCTGAGGCTAAAGGACGAGTCTGAACGGCCGGTAAACGGCCGTTTTTGGAGCATGATCCGGATCCGAAGGGCCAGGTTGGCGCAAAGTGTGAAGCGGTTTTCCGTCGCGACAAACGCGAAACGCGTTTGCGCGGATATCATGCTCAGACAAAGAGCCTAAAGCGCGGCGCGCTTCAGGCGCCCGCGGGGGAACGGACCGGTCGCAGCAGGAATGCTGGCAGATGCGAATGATCGCCGGGCTCGCTGTCGACCTCGCGCTGCGGACGCCGCGGCTCGGGCCGGCCGATCGAGGGCACATGCGACGTATTGGCTTGCTGGCGCGAGCCGTGGCGCGGCTCGCTGGCGTGCCTTGCTTCGCGTGCAGGCTTTGGCTCGCGTGAAGGTTTTGGCTCTCGTGGAGGCCTCGCTTCCGCTGCCGGCCTTGCATCCGAGGCGTGCCGCGCGTCACCGCGCGGCTCTTGGCCGCGACGCGACTTGCCGCGACCGCCGCGCGACCGTTCCCGGCCACGCTGCTCGCGCGATCGCTCAGTTGGCTCGGCGGACTCGCTGTGGAGTTCGAACTCGCCTTCGGCGCGCGGAATGTTCTGGCCGATCAGCTTTTCGATCGCGGCCATCGACTTCTGGTCGAGCGGCGTCACGATCGAGATCGCGGTGCCGGTACGGCCGGCGCGCCCAGTACGACCGATGCGGTGAACGTAGTCGTCGGGATGATGAGGGACGTCGAAATTGAAGACGTGGCTGACCTCGGGGATATCGAGGCCGCGGGCGGCAACGTCGGAGGCCACCAGCAGCGGCAGTTCGCCTTTGCGGAACTGATCCAGCGCCGCCATGCGGGCCGGTTGATCCATGTCGCCGTGCAATGCGCCGACGCTGAAGCCGTGCTTCTGGAGCGATTTGTGAACGATCGCGACCTCGCGCTTGCGATTGCAGAAGATGATCGCGTTCTTGAGGTCCTTGGCCTCGCGCAGCAGACGGCGAAGCAGTTCGCGCTTCTCATGCGCCTCGCGGCCGGCGGGAACCTGGGACTGTGTGACGGTGACGGCCGTGGTGGCGGGCTTGGAGACCTCCACCTTCTGCGGATTGTGCAGGAAGGCCTCGGTGATGCGCCGGATCTCCGGCGGCATGGTCGCGGTGAAGAACAAGGTCTGTCGCGTGAAGGGGACGAGCTTGCAGATGCGCTCGATGTCGGGAATGAAGCCCATGTCCAGCATGCGGTCGGCTTCGTCGATGACGAGCAGCTCGACGCCGGTGAGCAGGAGACCGCCGCGCTCGGTGTGGTCGAGCAGGCGGCCGGGCGTCGCGATCAGCACGTCGACGCCGCGCATCAGCTTGGCGTCCTGGTCACCGAAGGAGACGCCGCCGATCAGGAGGGCGACGTTGAGCTTCTGTCCCGCGCCGTAGCGGTCGAAGTTTTCCTTGACCTGGGCGGCGAGCTCACGGGTCGGCTCGAGGATCAGGGTGCGCGGCATGCGCGCCCGGGCCCTGCCTTTTTCGAGAATGGTGAGCATCGGCAGCACGAAGGCCGCGGTCTTGCCAGTGCCGGTCTGGGCGATGCCAAGCACGTCCTTGCGTGCGAGGACGTGGGGGATCGCCTGTTCCTGAATGGGGGTGGGGTTGGTGTAACCTGTGGCCGCCACTGCGGCGAGGACTTTTTCGGATAGTCCGAGATTTGAAAAGGACATTGAGCCTCTAGTCGAAACCGCCGTTCGGAATCGAGGGTAATAAGGCTGTCGCGCTCCACCCCGAAACGGCGCGCTCTCAAAGAAGCTGGGGGTGCTGACTTACGCGAGCAAGGCTTTGCGCGAACAACGCGCCAAACTCGGGAATCGCGTTTCGATACCGAGCCGCGTTGCCCGGAACATAGGGCGGAATCGGCCAAAGTCAATGGAGCAGACGCGGGAAGGCTCTAAAAAGCCTAGCGTTTTTGCTCAAATTGCGGGCGAAGTTGGGCTTTTCGCCCGGTCACCGGCCGGCGACCGGGGAGGCCAAGGTGAGCGGCTAACGCTTCTCGGCCGCCTGATTGCGGAAATCGCCCGGTGCGAGCCCGTAGGCGGCGTTGAAGACCCGGTAGTAGGTCGCCAGGCTTTCGAACCCGCAGGCTGCCGCGACGTCGGCAATCAGCCGCTCCGGTGCCTCCCGCAGGAGGCGGCGGCTCTGCGCCAGGCGTTGCTCGGTCACGGTCTGGGAGAAGCTCTTCTCCGCCATTTCAAAGAGCATGTGGAGGTGGCGCAGTGACACGCCGAGCCAGTCGGCCACCATCGCCGGGTCCAATCGGGGATCGTTCAGGTGGCGGTCGATCAGGCGGCGCGCCAGCGACAGGCGTCCGACCCGCAGCGCATATTGTCCCCGGCGGCCCCCGGGCCTGACGATGCCGCGCTCGATCAGGGCGAGGGTGGCCAGCGCCTCCACCAGCGGCTTGGTGTGCGACGCTTTTTCCTCATCGGCGAGTTCACCGAGCTCGGCAAAGGCGGCATCGAGCAGCGGGGCCAGCGCAGGGTCGCCGAACGGCTTCGGCGTGAGGTCGCGAACGCGCCTGTCCTGCGCGGGGATGCCAGCCACCGGGATCTTCAGGATCCTCAGGTGAAAGCCGGCAGTGCCGAGCGGCAGGGTGCGATAGGGCAGGTCGGTATGGCTGGTGGCAAACCTGCCACTTTCGATCGCAAAATCGCTGCTGCGCATGCCGCCGAACCAGCCGCCGCTGCCGAGCTGCTGGTAAACGCAGATGCTGTCGCTGGCCGCGTCCGCAATGTCGGCCTCGCTACGCTCGACCTGATAGGGCGAAGCCTTGAGTTCGACGAGTCCGGCCCCGCCGACTTGCCGCAACGAGAACTCGCCGAAGAAGTCGGTGCGCTGCTCCCGCGCGAGTTCCGCGGTGACGCCAAACAGCCCCTTGGCGCGCACCTCCCGCCAATAGTCGAAGCGGTCCTGCGGTTCGACTTCGTCGGTACACCAGCGATACACGGTAGACCCCGGTCTGAACTGAATTGGCAAAGAAGAAGCAGATTCCGACGGAATCTGCCATAGCTCAGACGTCGCGCCAGACGGTTCCGTTTATTGAACCCTTGCCACCATTTGGCCGACTATGAAATCAGCACGGCAGGGGCAATGGCCGGTCGAAAGAGCCGGATCGAGCCTTCCGTAAAGGGGATTTTCGATGGCGCATCGGCTTTTCAGAATTTTAGCAGCGCTTGGCCTTGCGATGAGCCTGAGCGGCTTCGCGGGCGCTGCGCATGCCGAAAAGCGCGTCGCGCTCGTCGTCGGCAACAATGACTACAAGAATGTTCCGAAGCTCTTGAAGGCGGTGAACGACGCCCGCACCATGGGCGATACGCTGAAGCAGCTTGGCTTCTCCGTGATGGTGGCCGAGAACCAGAACCGCCAGCAGTTCACCGAGACGCTGCTCGCCTTCGACAGGGCGATCGAACCCGGCGACACCGCGTTCTTCTTCTATGCCGGCCACGGTTTCGAGATCGCGGGCCAGAATTATCTGCTGCCAACCGATGTGCCGGCGGCGACCGAAGGTCAGGAAGAGCTGGTGCGCGATGCATCCATCCTGGCGGACCGCGTTGTCGAGCGCCTCCAGAACAAGAAGGCGCGTACCTCGATCCTGGTGTTCGACGCCTGCCGCAACAATCCGTTCGAGCGCGCCGGCACGCGCGCAGTCGCCGGCGGGGGCGGGCTCGCGCCGATGACGCAATTGCCCGAAGGCGTGTTCTCGGTGTTCTCCGCCGGCCCGCGCCAGACCGCGCTCGATCGACTGTCGAACGATGATGCCAATCCCAATTCAGTGTTCACGCGCACGTTTGCGAAAGAGCTGCTGCAGCCCGGCGAGAACCTCGTGCAGGTGGCTCAGCGTACGCGGCGGCTGGTCAGCGAGATGGCCGACACCGTCAAGCACAAGCAGGTGCCGGTCTATTTCGACCAGATGGTCGATGACGTCTTCCTGAGCGGCGCGGCCAAGGCTGCGGCCGATGCCGCGGCGCGCCCCGCCGAGCCGCCGCCGCAGAAGGTCGCGGCGCTGCCGCCGGTCTCGGTGCCGCGCGTGCCGAAAGAGGAATCCACCAATGCGCCGATCGCGAGCTTCTCGCGCCACAATGGCGGCTGGTCGGTGGTGTTCTCCTTCGCCGATCCCACGCTCGGCATTTCCTGGCGGATGGCAGGCCAGGGCGATTTCCGCGAGACCGGTTTCATCGACTCGCTCGATCCGCGCACCCGCAAGCGGATTCCGAACCCGTCGATCGAACTGCCCCCGGATGCGCCGGCCGGCACCATCGAGGTTCGCTACGTCGATGCCTCCGGCGACATGCAGGGCCCGTTCCCGATCAAGTTCGACCCCGAGGCCGGGCTGCTTCGCGACCAACGCAAGATCCTCGACATGACCGCGACGAGCTGGCTGTCGTTCCGTGAATTCAACGGGCTGCTCGTCTATTACACGCACCTTGTGTCCTACCGCTGCGCCATCCGCGAGGTCCGCATCGGCATCGACACCGCGGTCCCCAACCAGGTGTTGAAGATGCCGCCTTGCGATATGCGCGACCCTACCGCGATCTCCGCCGGCATGCCGCTCTACATGAAGCTCGCACCGTCGACACAGGTCGTGTCGGTGGAGCTGACCTATCGCGACGGCAGCGTCTCGGAGATCAAGAGCTTTCGCACCGCGAACCGCAGCAACAATTGAACTGCTCGCTTGAGCCATCATGCCGAGCCAAGCGGTGGGGTTTTCAGATGGGTGCCGTCAAGTATCGCGAGTAAATATCCGCGCGCCTGTCTGTCGCGAGCCCGACATAGCTTCGGTAGCGGGCAACGTCAGCAAGGTCGATTTCCGCGCGTACGACGTCCTCGTCCTCCGTGGTGGATTGCGCAAGAATCTTGCCGTCGGGCGCAACGATGATGCTTCGGCCCATGAAGGCGCAATTGCCCTGCCTGCCGGCGCGGTTGCAGCTCAGGAAGAAGACGCCATTCTCGGTTGCGCGCGTGTAGGCGCGGTGCGTGAAGATCTGCTCGTCTTCCAGGGGCTTGTCTTTCGGGCGGAACGACGCCCAGATATTCGTGACGATCTGGGCGCCTTGCACCATGAGCGCCCGCGTCAACTCCGGAAACCGGATGTCATAGCAAATCTGCATGCCAATCGGCCCCAACATCGTCTGCTGCACCGAGATGCTCTCGCCGGCGACGAAGTATAGCTTTTCCAGATGCCAGCGATGAATCTTGTGGTAGGTGCCGAGCACGCCGTGAGGGCCAATCAGGACTGACGCATTGTGCATCACGCCCTGCTGCACGGGGTGACGGAGAGCCAGCCCGACGACAACATGGAGGCCGTGCTCACGGGCGAGATCGCACAGCGACGTGATGAAGGGCCCGTTCGCGGGTTCGGCGGCCTGGAATAATCGGAAGGCATATTGTTCGGCTCCGCCGGATTCCGGGCTGAAAGTTGCGCCGGGCGTCAGCGGCTCCACATATCCCGTGTTCGACAACTCCGGGAATACGATCAACTGCGCGCCCGCCTTTGCCTCCGATCGTATCGCCGCCTGCATTCGCTCGAGATTCAACGCCGGCTCCAGCACTTGGACGTCAAATTGGATCAAGCTCACGTTTATCTTGCTGATCATCGCTAGTCCGTTCTCCTGTCGCGGGCCCAGCGATCCGCGCGTTGCGCCCACTGCCCGTGTTCAGTCGACATCAATGGGCGCTTTCAGGAGCCAGTGGAAATACGCGATGCGTATCCAGCCGCTCGTAGGGCAGGAGCCGCAGGTCGGCGACGCCGTGGTCCGGCGTATCCACGATCATGATTTCCTCCGCCAATCCCTCGTAGAAGGCACGGAAATGGGTCTTTGAACGAAGCACGATGATGTCAAAATCTTCCGGACGCAGGCCAAACACGCCGAATGCGTCGCCATCGACTGCGAATGCAAAAGCGCTGACGACACTCACCGACACGCCATCGACGTCAAGCAACGCCGTCATTCCGAGGTCTACAGGCATGCCATGCATGTAGGAGCCCGTCACGCGGTACGATTTCGGGCCTGCCCACTTCACGCGCGCGGTGATGTCCAGCGTCGGCCCCGCCTTTTCGGAGCTGTGGCCGCCGAGCTTCAGCTTTACCAAAGCACCTACGCCGGCTTCGAACGCTTTCTGAGCTGCGGCCGCATCCCAGAGAAACGGTACGGCAGCCCGCGCGACACCGCGCCTCAGCAGCTCCGCGAGCAGGTACGTGGAGTCGTTCATGCGGTCTGCGTGCTCGACCAGGACGTAGGGGCGCCGCTGCGTCCTGCGCATCGTCAGGCCTGTGCACGCCCGGGAAACCGCTGCCTCGGCGGTGTAGACCTCGAAAGGTCTGGAGAGTGCATGCCGCTCGCTCCAGATCCGTTCCGAAAGGTGGTCTGCGATCGTCTGGGCGCGCACGCGGTCGCCGTCGGTGACGCACAGCACCGAAAAGCCTGCATTGTGTGCGTCTGCATAGGAAAAGCCGGCCATCAGGGAAATATCGGTGTAGCGCTCGCCGTCACGCTCGATGCGCCGGCCTTCCTCGATGAGATCCGCCAAGGGGCGCAGCGCAGTCGCGCTGAAGATCGAGGGGACAAGCACGCCCGGCTTGGCGATCGCCCATGTTGGCGAAATCTCTCCACGCAGCGTGCGGAGCATGCAGATGGCGGCACGCCGTCCCGTGTCTCCCGTATCCGTATGCGGCGATTTTCGATAGGCGAACGCCGCGGTCGCGTTTTGCAGCGTGTCTGCATCGATGTTGCCATGATAGTCCAGCGCGACGATCAAGGGCTTGTCTTGCCCCAGGGCAGCGCGCACAGTGTCGATGATGAAGCGCTCGGGGTCCGGATAGGAAGCCGTCCAGCACGCCCCGTGGAGGAAGAGAAGCACGCCATCGAGGTCCGACAAGGCGCGGACGCCTGATGCCATCTCGTCCGCATAGCGTCTGACGGCTTCATCGGTGGCCGGCCCCACCGCGCCGAGGGCGGTGTGGACGAGCGGAGCCAACGCCACGCTAGCCTGTTCGCAGATATCGATGAAGCCGCCCATCACGGTGTTTGTGCCTTGGAGCTCGTCGACGATGCGATCCCCGCGCAGGGCCACCTGCTCGAAATCGTCCCAGGTCGAGACGGCTGGCAGAAAACTCACGGACTCAATATGAAAGCCGGCGATAGCGATCCGAAATGGCTTGAGGATGCCGTGCCCGGGCCCGGAAGGGATTGAAGGCTCATGGACCATGACGCTTTCCTAGGCCGAGGCGACGTGCCGAGCCATCAGGTGGCGCGGAATCGCAAAGATCAACGCGGCCGCGGCGAACAGCGCGATTGCCAGCAGCGAGACGCCGGCCGTCGTGCTGCCCGTCAGTTGGTTCAGGACGCCCAGGACGGTTGGACCTGCAAAGCCCGCACTCGCCGCGCCGATATTGACCAGTCCGGCCCCGCTGGCCGCTGCCGTTCCAGCAAGCACGCGTGAAGGCAAGCTCCAGAACATGGCCAGTGTGCACTGGATGCCGGAGATGCCGATGGTCAGGCAGACGAAGGAGAGCATCGGCGTATCTCGCATGGTCACGCCCGCTAGCAGGGCGGCGCCGCCGACGATCAGGGGCGTTGCGGTATGCCAGAGCCTCTCGCCGGTCTTCACCGAGTGGATCGAATTGAGCAGCATGGCGCAGGCGGCGATCAGGTAGGGCAGTGCGGTCACGACGCCGATCTGGAAGTTCGTCAGCCCGCCGATCGACTTGATCATGCTCGGCATCCAGAAAACGAGGCCGTAATTGCCGAGGTTGTAGAGAAATGACGTCGCGAACAAGATCCACAGCGTGGGCTCACGCAACGCCGGCCACAAGCTCGTTTGCTTGTCCCTCGATTCTTGAGCGAGCTCTCGCTGCACCAGGGCCTTCTCGTCCGGCGTCAACCATGCAGCATCGTCCGGCCGCTCGACGATCGCCCTGATCGAGATCAGCCCAAGCAGGATCGCCGGGAGTCCTTCGAGCAGGAACATCCATTGCCAGCCCTTCAGGCCATAGCCGCCGTGGGTAACGTCCATGATCCATCCGGACAACGGACCGCCGAGGATCACGCCGAGGGGCAGGGCGAGGAACAGCAGGGACATCACCTTGCTGAGCCTGAATGAGGGAAACCAGACACTGAAGAAGGCGATCACGGCGGGGAAAAAGGCTGCCTCCGTGATCCCGAGCAAGAACCGAAGCACGTAAAAGCTGGCTTCGTCCCGCGTCAGCAAGGTGGCCATGGAGACGAGTCCCCATGAGATCATTGACGCTGCGATGCACTTCCGCGGACCATAGAGCTGGACCAGGTAGCCGGCGGGCACCTGCAGCAGCAGGTAGCCGATGAAGAACAGGCCTGCACCGAGGCCATAGGCGGCCTCGCTCAGATGCAAATCGTTGACCATGCCAAGCTTGGCGAAGCCGACGTTCACCCGATCCAGGTAGCCGAAGAAGTAGCAGACGAGGATGAGCGGCACGATGCGAAGCACGATCTTCCGGTACGTCGCGTCCGCCTCGGCCACCTGGGGTAATGCAGTGGTGGCGATCGTAACGGGCGACACGAGTTGCTGCTGGATGGGCATCGATGCTACCTGTTTCCTTCGGTCTGGCTAAACCCTGGGATCGTAGAAACCGCTGACATCGAGGTCCAATGCGGGTTCGCTTGCGACTGATGAGACTTCCGCATGAAAGTCGAGAACGCTGAACTCGAAGCCTTCGTGATCGCGGCGGAGCTGCTGAATTTCCAACGCGCAGCCGAGAAGCTTCATCTGACCCAGCCCGGCCTGTCGCGCCGGATCCAGAAACTGGAGCAGACGCTGGGTGTCGAACTGTTCAGCCGCACCACCAGATCGGTGGTCCTCACCGGAGCTGGACGCCACTTCCTTCCGATGGCGCGCCAGCAAATCAACAATCTGAACGGGATGCTCGATTCGATCCGGGAGGTCGCCGAAAGGCGTTACGGCAAGATTCGGGTGGCCAGCATTCCGACCGTGGTCTGCCAGGCCTTTCCGGTCCTGTTGAAGACGTTCACCGATCGCCATCCGAACGTCGGCGTGCAGGTCTTCGACGGTAACCAGGACTTTGTCGTTCGCCAGGTCTTGTCAGGGTTGGCCGAATTCGGGGTTGGCGTGGACCCGGGGCCCGACCCTGATCTGACATTCGTACCATTGCTGGCAGACCGTTTTGTCCTGGCCGTGCATAAGGACGACGCGCTGGTCGCTCGCCGGGAGATCGCGCTGCAAGAGCTACAGGCGATGCCAAAGGTTCGGCTCATGATTGGGGGACGCGACAGCGGCAACAGGCTTCTGCTCGAGGTCTTGCTCGGAAACGCGGCCCTGAAGTTGCGGTGGTTCTACGAAGTCGAACACGTCTCCTGCATCCTCGAACTCCTGGAAGCGGGCGTCGGCTGCGCTATCTTGCCGGCAATGGCCCTCCCGACAGATCCTGGCTCCAATATCCGGGCAGTCCCCATCTCCGCTCCCGAGATCAAGCGGACTGTCGGCGTCATTCGCCACCGATCCCTGAACATCTCGCCGCTGGCGAGTGAATTTCTCGATCTCGTGACTCGGCGGCTTGGTGCCGAGTACGCGCTATAATCATTGTTGCGGATTGAACCACCTTCGAGGACCGGATCATGAACGCTAGCGCGCCGGAACAGCCCGCCGCATCTCGTTCCCTGACAGTTCGCTGCTGCATCGTCGGGGGTGGGCCGGCCGGGATGATGCTCGGCTATCTCTTGGCGCGTGCCGGCATCGATGTCGTGGTGCTGGAGAAGCACGCGGATTTCTTCCGCGATTTTCGTGGCGACACCGTGCATCCCTCGACGCTCCAGGTGATGGACGAGCTCGGCCTGATCGATGGCTTCCTGAAGCTGCCGCATCAGCGCCTGCAGACGCTTGACGGCATGTTCGGCGGCACGCCGGTGCGCATCGCCGATCTCCGCCGGCTCGACACGAAATACCCGTTCATCGCCTTCATGCCGCAATGGGACTTCCTGAATTTCCTGCGTGAGAGCGGTCAGCGCTTTCCCTCGCTCAACGTGATGATGAGCACGGAGGCAACCGACCTGATCCGGCGCGGTGAGACGATCGCGGGCGTGCGCGCGACGACGCCGGAGGGCCCGATCGACATCGAGGCGGATCTGACCATCGCTTGCGACGGCCGGCATTCGATCGTGCGCCAGCGCGCGGGCCTTAGCGTTGAGGAGATCGGCGCGCCGATGGACGTGCTGTGGTTTCGCGCGAGCCGCAGGCAGGACGAGACCGAGAACGTGTTCGCTCGCGTCGAGCCCGGCAAGATGATGATCACCTTCGATCGCGGCGAGTACTGGCAATGTGCCTATGTCATCGCCAAGGGGCAGTATGACGCGGTGAAGGCGAGGGGGCTTCCGGCGCTGCTCGACGACGTTGTCCGCATGGCGCCGATCCTTTCATCCGGCATCTCCGACGTGAAGAGCTGGGACGACGTCAAGCTTCTCACGGTTGCGATCAATCGCCTGAGCCGCTGGACCCGACCGGGCCTGCTCTGCATCGGCGATGCCGCCCATGCGATGTCGCCGGTCGGCGGCGTCGGCGTCAATCTCGCGGTCCAGGATGCGGTTGCGACGGCCAATCTGCTCGCCGACAAGCTTCGGAACGGCTGCCCTTCCCAAGCCGAGCTCGACGCCGTGCAGCGACGGCGGGCGTTTCCGGTGAAGATGACGCAGGCGATGCAGGTCGTCGTACAGAACAACATCATCAGTGGCGCGCTCAGGCCGGGCAATCAGCCCGTGAAGGTTCCGCTCATCGTTCGCCTGGTCACGGCGCTGCCGTGGCTTCAGAAAATTCCCGCGCGCTTTGTCGCGCTCGGCGTGCGGCCGGAGCATGTGCATTCGCCGGTCGCGCGCGCATCGTGATCGCGCCGCTTCGATGTCCAACGGCCTGGTAGGGATAACATCGCGTTAAGCCAGTCCACGCGCGTTGCGCACGGGCAACAGCGCAATCGGATTCGAGGCGGCCGAAAGCCGATCCTGCCGCTTAACTCTGTTGATTCCAGTTTTAGTAAGAACTGTCTGTGAGCTTGCGCCCATCTGAGGACAAGGGGTTGTACCATGCGTTCCAAGTTGATTGCCGCCGTCACCTGCACCAGCGCGCTCGCCGCAGCCGGTAACGTTTCCGCCGCCGACCTCGCCGCGCGGCCCTACACGAAGGCGCCGGCCTATATCGAGCCGCTCTACAACTGGACGGGATTCTATGTCGGCGGCCACATCGGCGGCGCCTGGACCAACGAGCAATTCATCAACAACGGGACCGGCGCGCCGTTCGGCGATCTGGTTCCGGGCGAGGGCTATCGTCAGCGCGGCTCGGGCATCATGGGTGGCGCCCAGATCGGTTATAACTGGCAGGCGAGCAACTGGGTGTTCGGCGCCGAAGGCACGATCTCCGGGCTCGACAACAAGGGCACCGTCGTGAATACGGCGTTCGGTGCGGGCGACGACGTCTTCACTTGGCGCGCGAATGTTCTCGCAACGATCGTCGGCCGCGCCGGTTACGCCGTGCAGAACAACCTCTTCTACATCAAGGGTGGCTACGCCGGCGTGAACAATCGTCTCTCGGTCACCGACACTGTCGGGCCGTTCACCGGCTCGGGCGGCCAGACCCACTGGGCCAGCGGCTGGACCGTCGGTGCCGGCTGGGAATACGGCATCACGCGCAACTGGATCGTCGGCCTCGAATACAACTACGCCGCCTTCGTCAGCCAGACCTACCAGCTCGGCGGCACCTCGGGAAATTACACCTTCGATGCCAAGCCGCGTGACATTCAGTGGGCGGTGGTGCGCGCGAGCTACAAGTTCGACGCGCCGGTCATCGCGCGCTACTGAGACTCAATCGCGACGGCACGGCGAAAAGCCCCGGCAATCGGCCGGGGCTTTTTGCTTTTGGCGCACCAGTTAGGTGCGAACTATTGACCTATCGCAGCCTATTTTACCGCTGAATTGTGCAGAACGTTGCTGGTGTGCAACGTTTGATGAAAAAGCGAAACGATGTGAAGCGCCGCCGCGGGTTCCAACTCGTTTGATCGTGCCAAGAAAGCTATCCTTTCTCCCGGAATTAAATTCGCTTTTTCATCAAGTGTTTTTTGCAGGGGGAATAAATGAAATATCGCTTGGGCTGGGCGCTCGCAGCGTCGCTCTTTTCTGCAGGAATTGTCGGGACTGCATCGGCGGCAGACATGGCCGTCAAGGCAACACCCGTTCCGATTCCGGAAGTCTGGACATGGACCGGTTTCTATCTCGGCGGCAATCTCGGTGGGGCGTGGTCGGACAACCGGCTCGGCTATGACATGCCGTTCACGACGCCCGGCAACATCTTCACGTTCTGCGGTTCACCCGCAGGCGTAGCGGCCCCCGTCCTCGTGGGCGCCAATCCCTTCGACCTCTCGACCAACTGCTCGCGTCCGAGCAGTTTCATTGGCGGTGCGCAGATTGGCTACAACTGGCAGATGGGAACTTGGGTCGTCGGCATCGAGGGTGACGGGGCCTGGCAACAACTCATCCAGCACAGCTTCGTTCGGTTCGGGTCCAATCCAGCGGCCGGTGCGCCCATGGGCAGTGTCGCAACCGACACCGCCTATTTCCGCTCTGAGCAGGGCGCCCTCGGCACGGTCCGTGGCCGTATCGGCTATGCCGGCGGCAGCTGGTTGCTCTACGCAACCGGCGGTCTCGCCGTCGGCGCTGTGAAGCACTCGATGACGGAAGTCCTTGCCCCGGGCGTCGCTTGTCCGGTTGCCCCGTCGGGAACGTGTCGCACGGTCAGCGATGACACGACGCGGGTCGGTTGGACTGTTGGCGCAGGTGCCGAATGGTTGTTCGCGAGGAACTGGTCGATCGGTGCCGAATATCTCTATGTCGATCTTGGCAGGACGACGCTCACGCTGGCGCCGGCTGGCGGATTTTTCTTCAACACGAGCACGGCACGATTTGACGACCGCGAGCACGTGGCACGGGTCAAGATCAACTATCACTTTGGTGGCCCGGTGGTCGCCAGATACTGATACCGGCTTGACCGATCCTATGATGCAAAGCCCCGGCCCTGGCCGGGGCTTTTTTCACGGCTGTCGCGATCTCAGGCCATCACGGAAAAACCGCCGTCGACGGGGATAGCGGTGCCCGTGACGAAGGCGGATGCCGGTGAGGCCAGGAACACCGCGATGCCGGCAAAGTCGTCGATCGCGCCCCAGCGTCCTGCAGGCGTGCGCGCGAGGACGCGCTCGTGCAGTCCCGACACCTCTTGGCGCGCATCGCGCGTGAGATCGGTGTCGATCCAGCCCGGCAGGATGGCATTGACCTGGATGTTATCAGGCGCCCAGGCATTGGCGCAGGCGCGCGTGAACTGCACGATGCCGCCCTTGCTGGCCGCGTAGGCCGTCGCGAAGCTCGCGCCGAAGATCGACATCATCGACCCGATATTGATCACCTTGCCGTTGCCGGACGCCTTCAGCGCCGGGTAGGCCAGCTTCGAACACATGAAGGCGCTGGTGAGGTTGGTGTCGATCACCGTGTTCCATTCGTCGAGCTCGAGCTCGTGCGGCGGCTTGCGGATGCTCATGCCGGCATTGTTGACGAGGATGTCGATACGGCCGAGCTCCTTTGCGACACGCGTAATCATCGCCTCGACAGCCGTCTTGTCGGTGACATCGGTCGCGACCGCAATGGCTTTGACGCCGCGCTGGCGGAGATCCTCGACGGCCGCTTTCGACTTTGCTTCGTTCCGTCCCGCCACGGCGATGTCGGCGCCGGCGTCGGCAAGCCCGCGGGCCATGCCGAGCCCGATTCCGCCATTGCCTCCCGTGACGATCGCGACCTTGCCGCGGAGATCGAACCGGCTGGATGTCATGCTGTGATGTCCTTTTCTTGTTTGGTTTCTTCTACTGGCTGCTTTCCCAGATCAGGACCAGCCCGAACCCGGCCATGGCCGCGCCATAGCCGGCCCATTGCAGCT
Organism: Bradyrhizobium ingae; assembly: GCF_055791185.1. Taxonomy (NCBI): domain Bacteria; kingdom Pseudomonadati; phylum Pseudomonadota; class Alphaproteobacteria; order Hyphomicrobiales; family Nitrobacteraceae; genus Bradyrhizobium; species Bradyrhizobium ingae. Next base: position 186,260 of record NZ_JBVUBB010000004.1, on the reverse strand, counting down.
GGTTGACCATGAAGCTCGATCGCGGCCAGGGAAACGTGCCCGTGCCCTGTCCGATCCAGATCAGGCCCAGGGCGGTCGCAAACAGGCCCGCGGTCAGCAGAAATCTGCGCATGCGTCCCTCCCCACCGGTGTGCTTCTGTCGCGGCGCGGCATCGACGCCGGCGGTCGCGAAAACTTCAGCGCCAGACTAGCCGTAGCTTCGGCGGGGTGACAATGGCGCGCGGACCACCACGCTTCCGAATGGGCCGACATGGCGCGGCTGGAGAGTGTGCGGCCGTTACGTCCTGCTGAGAGTGCGGCAAGAAAAAAGCCCCGGGCGATGCCGGGGCTTTTGAGATCTCGTATCGAGATCGGCTCAGTACTTGGCGACCAGCGGAGCACCGCCCCAGTTGAAGCGATAGACGAGCTCGCTGCGTACGCTGTGCTCGCGGAACTTCTGGGTCTCCGAAAGGCCGGTCGGCAAACCGGTGGCAGTGAAGTTGATCCCGACGTTCGCGCGGTCAAATTCCGAATAACGGTACTCGGTCTTCCAGAACAGACCCGGGAGGAATCCTGTCAGCGCATATTCGTCGCCGGTGCCGATGAACCAGCCACCCTTGGTTGCGCCGGGCAGAGTGGTCGGAGGAGCCCCGATCGCAGCATTGGAGGTGACCATGCTCGTCCCCGTCCAGTGGGCCTGAGTGTAGCCGCCCGAGACGTAAGTCAGCAACTGGGGGAGCACCAGATAGCCGACACGAGCGCCGACCGCCCACTGTTGATCCAGCTTTTGCGATCCGACCGAGATCGGTCCAGTGACACCGAAGGTCGAGATGTCGCCATGCACGTCCATGAAGTCGTAATCAGCGAAGGCACCGACAAGCCAATTGGTGCCGGCGAACTGGTAGTCGCAGCCGCCCTGAACCGTACCAAACCAGCCGCGCGCGCCGGTTGTCAGATTGGGACTAATGGCAACACCAGTTGCGGTAATGAAGTCGTTGTGGTCGTTGTTGGTCATCGCACCGCCGCCGCCGGCGCCGACGTAGCAGCCCGTCCAGTTGACAACCGGAGCAACCGCGACCGGAGCCTTGGTATAGGGGCGTGCGGCCAGGTCAGCGGCAGAGGCCGCGCTCGTCATCGCTGCGATCGCCGTGAAAGCAAGTGCGAACTTTTTCATTTTGAATTCCAACCCTTGGCTACACGACGCGGGTGCGCCGGAAACGATTCAACCGATGGGTTGCTTATAGACGATTCCCTGGAAAATGCTGTTGCCGTTCCGACACAACCGCAATGTGACTTCACAGCCTGAAACGACGGGTCAAGACCTGAGCGTCAGGACGCGCGTGCCACCAGTACGGATCTATCGCAACGAAAAAGCCCCGGACGATGCCGGGGCTTTTGAAGTCGATGTCGAATTTCAGATCAGTACTTCGCGACGACTGGGCCACCCCAGTTGAAGCGGTAGACCAGCTCGCTGCGCACGCTGTGCTCGCGAAGCTTCTCGGTCATCGATCCAACCACGACCCCACCAAAGCTGACCGGCTGATTTGCGCGATCGAACTCTGAATAGCGATACTCCGTCTTCCAGAACAGGCCCGGCAGGAAGTTAGTCAGAGCATATTCGTCGCCAGTACCGATGAACCAACCGCTCTTGGTGAAGCCCGAGAGTGTCGTGGTAGTTCCGGCCAAGAAGCCTGTACCGGCCAGGTCGGTCGACTTCCAATGGCCCTGCGTATAACCGCCCGAGACGTAGGTGAGCAACTGAGGCAGAACCAGATAGCCGACGCGGGCTCCGACCGCCCACTGGGAGTCCTGCTTCTGAGTACCTAAGAACATCGGGCCAGTCACACCGAAGGTCGAGATGTCGCCCCGAACGTCCATGAAGTCGTAGTCAGCGAAGCCACCGACGACCCAGTTCTGGAACTGGTAGTCGCAACCGACCTGAACCGTGCCGAACCAGCCACGGGCACCCGTCGTCAGATTCGGGCCTGCGGAAAGACCGGTCAGCGGATCGACGTCATTGTGGTCGTTGTTGGTCATCGCACCGCCGCCGCCGGCACCGAGATAGCAGCCAGTCCAGTTGGCGACAGGAGCCGAAACCACCGGGGCCTTGGTGTAGGGCCGAGCAGCCAGATCAGCCGCAGAAGCCGCACCCGTCATCGCTGCGACCGCCGTCAGAGCGAGTACAATCTTTTTCATATCCAAATCCCCAGTTCCAACAGGCGCGAGCGCATTGAATTCCGTTCAACCGATGCCCGGAATATAACCGGTTCCCACCGAAAAGCTGTTGCCGGCCAGACACAATCGCCGGAAAACGCTCCGCAGTTGTTTGGAGGACACAGTTCGAGTTTGGCCGTAAAGAATTCTCATTTGGACATCAATGGCTTGAGCAAGAATTGGACTCACACGTCCAGCAGGTCCTCGCTGGCGAATTCGGCCTTGTCCGAAATGAAGGCAAACCGCGCCTCGGCCTTGGTGCCCATCAGGCGCTCCACCGAGTCGGCCGTGGTGTCGCGGTCGTCGGCAAGCAGGACGACCTTGAGGAGCGTCCGCCGTGCCGGGTCCATGGTGGTTTCCTTGAGCTGCGCTGGCATCATCTCGCCGAGGCCTTTGAAGCGGTTCACCTCGACCTTGGCGTTGGCATTGAACTCGCTCTTGAGCAGCACTTCCTTGTGCGCGTCGTCGCGGGCGTAGACCGATTTGGAGCCGTGGGTCAGCTTGTAGAGCGGCGGCACTGCGAGGAAGAGGTGGCCCTCGTCGATCAGTCGCGGCATCTGGCGGTAGAAGAAGGTGATCAGCAGCGAAGCGATGTGGGCGCCGTCGACGTCGGCGTCGGTCATGATGATGATGCGCTGATAGCGCAGATCCTCTTCGCGATATTGGGCAAGCGTACCGGAGCCGATCGCCTGCACGAGGTCGGCAAGCTGTGCATTTGCCGTCAGCTTGTCCTTGCCGGCGGAGGCGACATTGAGGATCTTGCCGCGCAACGGCAGCACGGCCTGGGTCTTGCGATCGCGCGCCTGCTTGGCGCTGCCACCGGCCGAGTCACCTTCGACGATAAAGAGTTCGGAGCCTTCGGTGCCTGCGTCGGTGCAGTCTGCGAGCTTGCCGGGCAGGCGGAGCTTCTTGCCTGCGGTCTTGCGCGCGGTTTCCTTTTCCTGTCGGCGGCGCAGGCGCTCCTCGGCGCGATCGATCACGAAGTCGAGCAGCCTGTTGGCCTGGTTCGGATTGCCGGAGAGCCAGTGGTCGAACGGGTCCTTCATCGCCTGCTCGACGATGCGCTGCGCTTCGGCCGTGGCGAGACGATCCTTGGTCTGGCCCTGGAATTCCGGCTCACGCACGAACACCGAGAGCATCACGGCGGCGCCCACCATCACGTCTTCCGAGGTGACGGAGGCTGCGCGCTTGCCCTGGCCGACGCGCTCGGCGTGGTCCTTCAGGCCGCGCAGCAGCGCGCTGCGCAAGCCGGATTCGTGCGTGCCGCCATCGGGCGTCGGCACGGTGTTGGTGTAGGAGGACAGGAAGCCATCGGCGTCCGCGGTCCACGCCACGGCCCATTCGCAGGCGCCGTGCGCGCCGTTGCGGCCGGACTTGCCGGAGAAGATGTCGGGATGCACCAGCGTGTCGGCATGAATCGCGGCGGCGAGATAATCCTTCAACCCGCCGGGGAAATGGAACGTCGCTTCCGCCGGCACGTCCTCGACGCCCTTCAGCAGCTCGGGCGCGCAATTCCAGCGGATCTCGACGCCGCCGAACAGATACGCCTTCGAGCGCGTCATCTTGAACAGGCGCTGCGGCTTGAACGCCGCCTTGGCGCCGAAGATGTCGGTGTCCGGCTTGAAGCGCACGCGCGTGCCGCGGCGATTGTTGATCTTGCCGAGATCCTCGAGCTTGCCCTTCGGATGCCCGCGCTCGAACGTCATGCGATAGAGCTTTTGGCTGCGCGCGACCTCGACCTCGAGGCGCGAGGAGAGGGCGTTGACGACGGAGATGCCGACGCCATGCAGACCGCCAGAGGTCTCATAGACCTTGGAGTCGAACTTGCCGCCCGAATGCAGCGTGCACATGATGACTTCGAGCGCCGACTTCTTCGGAAACTTCGGATGTGGATCGACGGGGATGCCGCGGCCGTTGTCGGTGACCGTGAGGAAACCTTCCGCACTCAGGTCGACTTCGATGAAGGTGGCGTGTCCGGCAAGTGCCTCGTCCATCGAGTTGTCGATGACTTCGGCGAAGAGGTGGTGCAGCGCCTTCTCGTCGGTGCCGCCGATATACATGCCCGGCCGGCGCCGGACCGGTTCCAGGCCTTCGAGGACCTCGATGTCGGCTGCGGTGTACTCGGCCTCGCCGCCGCTCGCACGCGAAGCCGCCTTGGCCGGTGCGCGAGACTTGGGCGCATCGGAGCCAAAAAGGTCGTCTTTTGCTTTGGTTTTCAATTGCTTGGACATGTATCTTGATGCGTTTTGAAGGCCGCGAAGGCGGCGAATCGGTTAGGCCGACTATGCCACGGCTGGCCTGAAAAAGTGACCGCCCGACCGGTCGCCGATGTCGTTGCGGCCCAATCCCGGCGATTTTACGCCGTCACGGCCCCTTGTTCCCGGCAATTTGACATCGTGGCCCGCGCCGAGCCGGTCTTTGTGACTTGATGTCACGCAAGACCTTGGCTTACCAGTCCTTTTCACGATCCAGGACGCACGGCGGGGCGGGGAAGGCATTTTTGGATGGAGCAGTTTGCACACGCACTGGCCGACTTCGTGCGTGTTCACCAGGTCTGGGCAGCACCGATCGTGTTCCTTCTGGCATTCGGTGAATCGCTTGCCTTCATCTCGCTTCTGATCCCGGCCTGGGGCGCGCTGGTTGCGATCGGCGCCCTGATCGGGGTGAGCGGCATCAGTTTCTATCCGGTCTGGATTGCGGGCGCGATCGGGGCAGCCCTCGGCGACTGGGTCTCCTACTGGTTCGGCTTCCGCTACAAGGAACAGGTCGCGCAGATGTGGCCGTTGTCGCGCTATCCGGACATCCTGCCACGGGGGGAGGCCTTCGTGCGGAGCTGGGGTGTGCCGAGCATCTTCATCGGCCGCTTCTTCGGCCCCTTGCGCGCCTCCGTGCCGCTCGCCGCCGGCATCTTCGAGATGCCGTATTGGAGCTTTCAGGTCGCCAATTTCGTCTCGGCACTGATCTGGGCAGCGGCGCTGCTGTTGTTCGGCGACGTGATGGCACGGATCATGGAGTGGATCTTGCGGCTGGTATGACCGTGTCAAACCTTGACGTCGGAACCACTTGGTCTTATAGCCGCGCGCCATGATCAACGCCGCGACCATCCTGTTCGCCCGTCGCCGCCGCCGCACTCTCGCGGTTTGGGCGGTCGATCGCGTTTGAGATCATCGTCTTTGCCGCTGGATCCGGTCCGCGGCATTCTCTCTCCTGTCAGCGCGATCTGATCCGGCGGCCCCCACAAGGAGCCCCAGCAGGAGACCACGATGTACACACCGCCCTTTTTCAAGCAGGACCGCGCCGCGAGCCTCAAGCTTGCGGACGAGCGCGGCTTCGGCACCTTCTGCGCGTGGGACGGCTCGAGGCCGACCGCGTCGCAACTGCCGTTCTATCTGAGCTACGCCGCGGACGGCACGCCGCACGCCGCCTTTCATGTTGCCCGTCACAATCCGCTGGTAAAGCTCGCGGATGGGTCCGCGTCGTGGCTGCTCGCGGTCAACGGTCCGGATGCCTATGTATCGCCGGATTGGTACGTCTCGCCGGACCAGGTGCCGACCTGGCTTTACCAGTCAGTGCATCTGACGGGGCCGGTACGGGTGTTGTCGGACGATGAACTCAGCGTGCAGATCGACACGCTCAGTGCCAAGTTCGAGGACTGGCTGCTGCCGAAAAAGCCCTGGACGTCGGCCAAGATGACGGCAGGACGGCTGGAGGCGATGAAGAAGGCAATCGTGGGTCTGGTGATGACGGTTGAAGAGGTCGAAGGCAGCTTCAAGCTGAACCAGCACAAGTCCGAGGCCGACTTTGCCGCGATCTCAAATGCGCTCGGCGAAGGCGATGCCGACGCGAAAGCGATTTCACAATTGATGCGACAGGCCCGGCCGCAAATCTTCGCGGATCAGGCCTTTGCAGATGACACGAACAAGCTCGAAAGGAGCGCGACATGAGCCTCGCTGAAACCAAACAAGCCCGGAACGTCGGCGCTGCCGCCAAGAAGCCGGTCGTCTTCGTCGACGGCGGCTCGGGCACGACCGGTCTTGGCATCAACGAGCGGCTCAAGCTGCAGGGTGATGTCGCGGTGAAGACGATTGCCGACGACAAGCGCAAGGATCCCGCGGCCAAGAAGGCGCTGATGGAGGAGGTCGATCTCGTCATCCTGTGCCTGCCCGATGATGCCGCCAAGGAGACGGTCGCACTCGTCGACAGCATGGGCGCCTCGGCGCCGAAAGTGCTGGACGCCTCGACCGCGTACCGCGTCGCGCCGGACTGGGCCTACGGCTTTCCCGAGCTGACGCCCGATCAGGCCGGCAAGATCAAGGCCGCGAAGAAGGTCTCCAATCCCGGCTGCTATCCGACCGGCGCGATCGCGCTGCTGCGGCCAACCGTCGATGCCGGCCTCTTGCCGCAGGATTATCCCGTCACCGTCAATGCGGTGAGCGGTTATTCCGGCGGCGGCAAGTCGATGATCGCGAGCTTTGAAGACGGCAGCGCGCCGTCCTTCGAGCTCTACGGCCTCGGCTTCGAGCACAAGCATCTGCCGGAGATGCAGCTCTATTCGAACCTGACGCGGCGACCGATCTTCATTCCTTCGGTCGGCAACTACCGGCAGGGCATGCTGGTCTCGGTGCCGCTTCAGCTCGACACGCTGCCTGGCAAGCCCGGCGGCGCGGACCTGCAGGCCGCGCTCGCAAAGCGCTACGCCGGCTCGAAATACGTCTCAGTGATGCCGCTCCAGAACGAGGCGACCAAGGGCGGCCGGCTCGAGCCGGAGGCGCTGAACGAGACTAACATGCTCGAGCTCTACGTCTTCGCCAGCGACAAATATCACCAGGCGGTGCTGGTCGCGCGCCTCGACAATCTCGGCAAGGGCGCCTCCGGCGCCGCCGTGCAGAACCTGCGGCTGATGCTGGGATTGCCGGAGGAGTAGCTGAGGCCTCTCGTTCCGTCATTCCGGGGCGCCCGAAGGGCGAACCCGGAATCTTGAGATTCCGGGTTCGGTGCTGCGCACCGCCCCGGAATGACGACATGAAGAAGCGCGAGCTTCGCGCTCAAAACACCTTGAAGATCGCGAGCGCCAGCACGGCCTGGGCGAGGAAGCCGACGGTGAAGGCGAGGGTGCGGAACACCGGAAGTCCCAGCGTGTAGACAATCAGATGCGCGACGCGGGCCCAGAAGTAGACGGCGCAGGCCAGCACTGTCCATTTGCTGGAATAGTCGATCGCGTTGAGGATCAGCACAAGCGGCGCGAAGATCACGAGGTTCTCGACCGCATTGTCATGCGCAAACATCAACCGGTTCGCCCATTCCGCATGCGGCTTGTCGTTGCGGGACGGGTTGGCCATCGCGCCCGAGAGACCGCGGACCTGGCAGCGGTTGAGGATGTAGGGGATCCAGAGGATGCCGGTCAGGATCACCGTCAAGGTCAGCCAGAACAATTCGCGCGTCATAATCCGATCCCCACTTCATTCGCTGTGTCGAAAAGGGAGCTTATACAAAAGCGCGAGAGATTCCGCTATGCGCGAACGCGGACGTAGCTGCCCGGTGCGTCCTCGATCGGCGGCATCGCCGCGCTGCCCACGGTGCGCGCCGGGACCTCCTCGGGATCGAGCCCACCCAGCCATTCGCGCCAGTCGGGCCACCACGAGCCCTTGTGCTCCTCTGCACCCTTCATCCACTGCGCGACGTTGACGTCCCTGATGTTGTCGTTGGTCCAGTACTGGTACTTGTTCAAGGCCGGCGGGTTGACGACACCCGCGATGTGGCCCGAACCCGACAGCACATACTTCACCGGACCGCCGAAGAACTGCGAGCCGTAGAGCACCGATTCGGCTGGCGCGATGTGGTCCTCGCGGGTGGCGAGATTGTAGACCGGCACCTTGACCTTGGAGAGGTCGAGCAGCGTGTTGTCGAGCACCATGGTACCCGTCGACAGCCGGTTCTCCAGGTAGCAGTTGCGCAGATAGTAGGAATGGTTCGCCGCGGTCATGCGGGTTGCGTCTGAATTCCAGTGCAAGAGGTCGAACGCGCTCGGCTGCTGGCCCTTCAGATAGTTGCTGACGACGTAAGACCAGATCAGGTCGTTGGAGCGCAGCATGTTGAAGGCCATCGCCATCTTGGAGCCTTCGAGCACGCCGGCGGCCTTCATGTCGTGCTCGAGCGCCGAGATCTGGTTCTCGTCGACGAATACGAGCAAATCGCCGGCATGGGTGAAGTCGACCTGCGCGGCGAAGAAGGTCGCCGAAGCGACGCGCTGGCGGCGCTTCTCGGCAAGCCAGGCCAGCGTGGTCGCCAGCATCGTGCCGCCGACGCAGTAGCCGGCGGTGTGCACCTTCATCTCGCCGGTCGCCCGCTCGATCACGTCCATCGCCGTGAGCGGGCCTTCCTTCATGTAGTCTTCCCAGCTCTTGTCGCCGAGCCGCTTGTCCGGATTGACCCAGGAGATCACGAACACCGTGATGCCCTGATCGACACACCATTTGATGTAGGATTTTTCCGGCTTGAGATCGAGAATGTAGAACTTGTTGATCCAGGGCGGCACGATCAGGAGCGGCGTGCGCAGCACCTTCTCGGTGGTCGGCTCATACTGGATGAGCTGCATCATCTCGTTCTGGTAGATCACCTTGCCGGGCGTCGTCGCCATGTTGACGCCGAGCTCGAGATTGTCCGGATTGGACTGGCGAATCTTCAGCATGCCCTTGCCGGCCGCGATGTCCTCGGCCAGCATCTGCAGGCCTGTCGCCAGATTGCCGCCGGAGCTTGCGACCGTCTGGCGCAGCACTTCCGGATTGGTCAGCACGAAATTCGACGGCGACAGCGCGTTGGTGACCTGCTGCACGTAAAACTCCGCCTTGCGGCGGGTGTGCGGATCGAGCCCTTGCGCGTCGTTGACCAGCTCGTGCGCGCGCTTGGTCGTGAGCAGATAGAGCTGCATCATGAAATCGAAAAACTGGTTCGACTTCCATTCCGGATCGGCGAAGCGCTTGTCGCGCGGCGAGGGCGCGATCGCGGGCGGCGCATCCTCGCCGGCCATGCGGCGCGCTGCCGAACCCCAGAGGTCGAGATAGTCCTTGGCGAGCCGCGTCTGCAGCTCCGATGAGCGCGCATTGTCCGACAACCAGTATTCGGCGACGGCAGTGAAGGTCTTGACCATCTCGCTCAGCTCGGGCGGCGGACGGTCCTGCACCTCGCCGCTTTCGCGCGGCTTGAGGTAGGCGGCGAGCGCCTTGCCGCCGCTTTCCATCGCCCGCGCGACGTTCATCGCGAAGGCTTCCGCATTGAACTTTGTCTCGGACGTGTTTGTCCCAGACTTGCTTGTCCCGGACTTGGGTGTCTCTGTCGTGACGGTACTCATGACGAGAACAGTAACGGTTCATTGCGCGTTCGTCACCGCGAAGCTCACACCATCTAGGGTTAATCGCGCGCGAACATGTGCTGCACTGCGATATAGTTCTTGGTTCTGTCACAATCAGGGTTCACCACGTCGTCAGGGGCCTTGGATGTGGTCGGCTCACGCCATTGAGGGCAGCAATGGTTTGAGCTGAGGCCGGCGGTTGGGGTAAGCTCCATCGGCCGTGCTGTTGGGACGAGTAGGGGATTCCCAAGTGTTGGCGTTGTGGGACCGACAAACGAGACGGCTTGCGCCGTGTGCGCTGCTCATCATTGCGTCGATGCTCGGTGGCTGCTCCAGCCAGATCGCCGATCTGACGCCCGCTGACACGCAGCCGCATCCGAAGGAGGCGGGCGGCTACCTGCCCGTGCATGATCTGCCGCCGGCTCGCGACGAGGCGGTGATCCCGCCGGATCAGCGCGCCAAGATCGAAGCCGAGCTGGCCGCCGCGCGCGACCGCCAGGCCGCGGCGGCAGCCAAGGATGCAAGCGGGAAGTAATTCTGAGCCACATAGCTCTGCGCCAAGGTGCCAACGTAATCGCTGGCGCGCCCGCGTTGCCGTGCTAAAAGACCTCATTCAGCCGAAAGTCAGGGTGAGGGAGTTCAGTCCCCGCCTTAAGGAGCTTGCTCTAAGCATTTGATTTGGAGCGATTTTCAGGCGGGGTCCGGCATTCTCTCGATTGTCACGTCGAGGCCGCCCGATTCTGCCCTGGCCGGTTGCTCGGAGCCTGGAACCCATGGAAGAATTTTATCGTATCCGCCGTCTGCCGCCTTACGTGTTCGAACAGGTCAACCGGGCCAAGGCGGCCGCGCGGAACGCCGGCGCCGATATCATCGACCTCGGCATGGGCAATCCCGATCTGCCGGCCCCGCCGCATGTGCTGGAGAAGCTCAAGGAGACCCTCGGCAAGCCGCGCACCGACCGCTACTCCGCCTCGCGCGGCATTCCCGGCCTGCGCAAGGCTCAGGCGGCCTATTACGCCCGCCGCTTCGGCGTGAAACTCAATCCGGACACCCAGATCGTCGCGACGCTCGGCTCGAAGGAGGGCTTCGCCAACGTCGCACAGGCGATCACGGCGCCGGGCGACGTCATCCTCTGTCCCAATCCGAGCTATCCGATTCACGCCTTCGGCTTCTTGATGGCGGGCGGCGTCATCCGCTCGGTGCCATCGGAGCCGACGCCGCAGTTCTTCGAAGCGGTCGAGCGAGCGATCGTGCATTCGATTCCGAAGCCCCTCGCGCTCGTGGTCTGCTATCCCTCGAACCCGACCGCTTATGTCGCGAGCCTCGATTTCTACAAGGACCTCGTTGCCTTCGCGAAGAAGCACGAGATCCTGATCCTGTCGGATCTTGCTTATGCCGAGGTCTATTTCGACGAGAACAACCCGCCGCCCTCCGTGCTCCAGGTGCCTGGCGCGATGGACGTCACCGTCGAGTTCACCTCGATGTCGAAGACCTATTCGATGGCCGGCTGGCGCATGGGCTTTGCGGTCGGCAACGAGCGCGTAATCGCGGCGCTCGCCCGCGTGAAGTCCTATCTCGATTATGGTGCGTTCACGCCGGTCCAGGTTGCGGCGACCGCGGCGCTGAACGGGCCCGACGATTGCATCAAGGAGATGCGCGACACCTATCGCAAGCGCCGCGATGCGCTGGTGGAGTCGTTCGGCCGCGCCGGCTGGGAGATCCCGCCGCCGGACGCATCGATGTTCGCATGGGCGCCGCTGCCGGAAGCCTTCCGCAGCGTCGGCAGCATGGAGTTCGCGACCCTGATGGTCGAGAAATCCGGCGTGGTGGTGTCGCCCGGCGTCGGCTTCGGCGAGCATGGCGAAGGATATGTCCGCATCGCGATGGTGGAAAACGAGCAACGGATCAGGCAGGCCGCGCGCGGCGTGCGCCGCTTCCTTGAAAGCGGCATCGAAACGTTGCACAACGTCGTTCCGCTCGCCAATCGGCGTTAGTTCCTTCCGGCAGGTTTTCGAAGCATTATGGTCGCACCCCTGAAAGTGGGTATTGCGGGGCTCGGCACTGTGGGCGCCGAAGTTGTCCGCTTGATTGAAACCCAGGCTCGCGTGCTCGCGGGCCGCAGCGGCCGGGGCATTCGTGTCGTCGCCGTCACCGCGCGCTCCAAGGCGAAGAAGCGCGGCATTGACCTGCGCGGCGTCGAATGGGTCAAGGACCCGCTCAGCCTCGCCACGCATCCCGGCATCGACTGCTTCGTCGAATTGATGGGCGGATCGGGCGATCCGGCCCGTGCCGCGGTCGAGGCAGCGCTGAGCGCCGGCAAGTCCGTCGTCACCGCCAACAAAGCGCTGCTTGCCAAGCACGGCATCAAGCTGGCGAAGGCCGCCGAAAAGCACGGCGGCGCGCTGAATTTCGAGGCAGCCGTTGGCGCTGCGATCCCCGTCATCAAAACGTTACGTGAGGGGCTTGCCGGAACCGGCATCAACCGCGTCTACGGCATCCTCAACGGCACCTGCAACTACATCCTGACGCGGATGGAGCAGGAAGGCCTGTCGTTCGCCGAATGCCTCAAGGATGCGCAGCGGCTCGGCTATGCCGAGGCCAATCCGTCCTTCGACGTCGACGGGCACGACACCGCGCAGAAGCTCGCGATCCTGGCGAGCCTCGCCTTCGGCACGAAAGTTGCTCAAAAGGCCGTGTATGTCGAAGGCATCTCCTCGATCGCTCCGGAAGATCTTCGCGCGGCCGCCGATCTCGGTTACCGCGTCAAGCTGCTCGGCGTCGCGGTACGCACCGCCAAGGGCATCGAGCAGCGCGTGCATCCGACCATGGTTCCAAAGTCGTCCTCGATTGCGCAGGTGATGGGTGTCACCAATGCGGTCACGATCGATGGCGAAGGCATTCCGCCGATCACGCTGGTCGGACCCGGCGCCGGCGGTGCTGCGACGGCCTCTGCCGTCGTCGCCGATATCGCCGATGTCGCGCGCGGCATTCGCGCCAATCCGTTCGGCCGGCCGGTCGCACAACTGCGCGACACCAGCAAGGCGCCGATGGAGCGGCACGAGGGCGGCTACTACATCCGCCTCTTGGCGCGCGATTTCCCGGGCACTGCGGCGGCGATCGCGACGCGGCTCGCCGAGCAGAAGATTTCGATCGAATCCATCGTGCAGCGCCATCCCAACGGCGGCCCTGCGCAGACCGGCGGTAAGGCCGTGCCCGTGCCCGTCATCCTGATCACCTATGCGACCCACGAGGACGCCGTGCGCCGTGCGCTTGCGGCCGTACAGCACGACAGGGTGATCAGCGGACGGCCGCAGGTGATCAGGATAGAGAAGAACTAGAGCATGATCCGGGAAAATGTGCAGCGGTTTCTCCCTCGCGACAAACGCTGAACGCGTTTGCGGGAGATCATGCTCAAACTAAAGAACCGGTTCGAACCGAACCGACGCGTTACGAATTGATGCGGACGGATGTCCGCTTGGACTAGGTTTTGAAGGAGTGAGCCAATGTCGACCCATATTTCAGTCCCCCCGCAGATGCTGCTCGAGCGCATTCTCACGCTGGAGATCGTGCGGGTGACGGAACGGGCTGCGGTGTCGTCGGCGCGGCTACGCGGCCATGGGCAGGAGAAGGCTGCCGACCAGGCCGCCGTCGACGCCATGCGGCGCGAGCTCAACAAGCTGCCGATCCAGGGCACCATCGTGATCGGCGAGGGCGAGCGCGACGAGGCGCCGATGCTCTATATCGGCGAGCAGGTCGGCCTCAAGGCCGGTCCCCTGGTCGACATCGCGGTGGACCCGCTCGAAGGCACCACGCTGTGCGCCAAGAACATGCCGGGTTCGATCGCCACCATGGCGATGGCCGACGGCGGCACGCTGCTGCACGCCCCCGACGTCTACATGCAGAAGCTCGCGATCGGGCCCGGCTACGACAAGGGCGTGGTCGAGCTCGATGCCTCGCCGGCGGATAACGTCCGGCGTCTCGCCAAGGCCAAGGGCGTCAAGCCCGAAGGCATCACCGTTCTCGTGCTCGACCGACCGCGCCACGCCGACATCATCCAGAGCGTGCGCTCGACCGGCGCGGCGGTGCGCCTCATCACCGACGGCGACGTCGCCGGTGTGATCCACTGCGCCGATCCCGACAACACCGGCGTCGACATGTATCTCGGCACCGGTGGCGCGCCGGAAGGTGTGCTCGCTGCCGTGGCGCTCCGTTGCATCGGCGGCCAGATGCAGTGCCGGCTGATCCTCGACTCCGACGAGAAGCGCGAGCGCGCCGCCAAGATGGGCGTCAACGATCCCAAGATGATCTACGGCATCGAGGACATGGCGCGCGGCGACTGCCTGTTCGCCGCCACCGGCGTCACCACCGGCTCGCTGCTCTCGGGCGTCAAATTCCGCAAGGACGGCGTGATCGAGACCGAGACCGTCGTGATGCGCTCGGTCACCGGCACCGTGCGCTACATCAAGGCCGAGCACCGGCAGCTCGAGAAGTTCTACCTGGGCTGATGCTCTCTGTCGTTCCGGGGCTCGCCACCGGGTCCGGCCTCCGGCCGGCTCGATGACGGGCTCCGCGAGACCCCGGAATCTCGCGCCACAAGTTCTGGATTCCGGGAGCGCGACTGCGTCGCGCCCCCGGAATCACAACAAGAACAAATCAGAGGCAGCGCGCATGTCCGATCTCTCCGCCGTCAAAGCCCTGGTCTTCGACGTGTTCGGCACGGTCGTCGACTGGCGCACCAGCCTGATCACCGACTTCATGTGGTGGGGGAAGGGCCGCGGCATTACCGCCGACTGGACCGCGCTGGTCGACGGCTGGCGCGGCATGTACGTCGCCTCGATGGACGACGTGCGCAAGCATCCCGAGCGTGGCTATGTCATCCTCGACGATTTGCATCGCCGCTCTCTGGAAAAGCTGGTCGAGAAGTTTGCGATCAAGGATCTCACCGAAGCCGATCTCGATTACCTCACCAAGGGCTGGCATCGCCTGCATCCCTGGCCGGACTCAGTCGCTGGCCTATCTCGACTCAAGACCAAATTCGTGATTTCGCCGCTCTCGAACGGCAACGTCGCGCTGCTCACCAACATGGCGAAGTTCGCGGGCCTGCCGTGGGATCTCGTGATGTCGGCCGAGCTGTTCGAGCACTACAAGCCAGACCCCGAGACCTATCGCGGCGCCGCGCGGCTCCTTGGCCTCAAGCCGGAAGAGGTGATGATGGTCGCCGCGCACAACGGTGATCTGGCGGCCGCGCAGAAGAATGGGCTCAAGACCGCGTTCGTCGCGCGCCCGACCGAATACGGTCCGCATCAAAAGGTCGACTTCGAGGCCACCGGCCAGTGGGACATCGTCGCCAAGGATTTTGGCGGCATCGCCGATCGATTGGGGTGCTAGGCGCACCGGTCACGGTCACGGACCGTTGCCGCCGCAGGCAAATGCACGTTGCGATGCAATGAGCTGCCCCGCTTTCACGATGGAACCAAACGCCGTGCGCTAGGTTATTCGATATCATCGGCGGAGGCTTCGCCTTTGCGTCGGTGCGCGAGAGACCGATCACGCTGCCGCCCGCCACCTCGGAAGGAGAACCGAATGTGCCCCCTTCCGGACGATGGATACAGCCGGAAAGACGAGGCTGACCCTAACCAGGAACTCGCGGACAAATTGGCCTCCTGTCACGAATGCGATGCCCTGCTTCACAAGGCGCGCGGGGCCGAGTCCGGTGGCTTGGAAGCGGGCAAGTCGGATGACGCGGAAGGGCCGAACGAGCTGCTTCAGCGCGCCAATGCCGCAATCGCTGAAGCCCATCGCCTCGTGGCTGCAAATCAGAATTGGCAAGACCAGATCTGCCGTCGGATCGGCAAGATGCTCTTTCGAGCTACCTTCTTGCCAATGAGGCAGAGACTTTACTCGCCTCTGGATTTTCCGGAGCGTCGTACGGTCTATGAGCCATTTCCGGCCCAAGAGAGCGAGGAATAGCTCGTTCTTCCTGAATCAACCGTATCGTCCAGGCAATGCTGGCGTGGGTGATGGCTACTTCCCTCAACCGCTGCCGGTGCACGGCGGCGGTGTGCTTTGTATCCCGGATAGCCTTCTCGGCGCGATTGAGAAGCGGATCGCTGGTCATCGGGCATCAAGAATGGCGGCAGGTGATGGTTCCTAAGTCGAAGGCGGTCGATTGACGCGACCTTACTTGCTCCGGCGGTAACGTATCTGCTGGTCAGCCGATCGGTGGCCCTGTCGGCCATCTTCTCGGATTGGTCGGCCTTCCGTCAGTGTCCCATGCCGGGCATCACTTCGCCGTTGAAGATTTCGGGGTTCTTTGCACCTTCGACGGCGAGAATGCCCACCAGGCCGCGCTCCGCGCGTGCGAGCGCGTGGTCGACGAGCGTGTAGTTGCCGGGAACGTCCACCTTGAATTCGGTAATCACGGCGCCGCCGGCAGGCACGGCGACCGTCTGTATCCCTTCGGCGGGCGAGGTGATGACGCCGCCCCACGTGTAGACCTTGTCAAAGATCTCGCCGATCACGTGGAAGGACGAGATGTAGTTCGGTCCGCCGACACCGAAGAAGATACGAACCGTATCTCCCACCTTGGCATGCAGCGGATGCAGCTTCGAGAGCGCACCGACGGAGCCGTTGAAGACGAAATATTCGGGACGTTCCGCAAGCAGCTTGTCGACGCTGAACTCCGCGCTGCCGTGCTGACCGAATGCGATATCCGAATAGATTTCGCCCTGCATGACGTAGAACTCGTGATCAACCGGCGGCAGACCGCCTTCCGGCTCGACCAGGATCAAGCCGTACATGCCGTTGGCGATATGCTCGGCGACCATCGGCGTCGCGCAGTGATAGACGAAGAGTCCGGGCACCAGCGCCTTCCATGTCATTGATTTCTCGGCGCCCGGATCGACCTGGAGAGCGGCCGCACCGCCGCCGGGCCCCGTCGCGGCATGGAAGTCGACGGAATGGATCATGGCGCTGTCGGCCGAGTTCTTGAGATGAATGTCGATGGTGTCGCCGACACGGACCCTGATGAACGGCCCGGGCACCTTGCCGTTGAACGTCCAGTAGCCGAACGTCGTCCCTTCGGCGAGCCGGCCCTCGACTTCGACGCTGAAGAGATCGACGCGGACCGTCTGCGGGCCGCGCTTGCCGATCGGCAGCGGCACGTCACCAGGTTCGCGCGAGATGTCCGCCTCGACGACGGTTTGCGGCGCGGGACGGGCCGTCACGATGAACTGCCCTTCCATGCCGGCAAGCCGGTGGCCGGGTACGCCGCAGTAGTAGGCGAAGTCGCCCGCCTTCGCGGCCCGGAAAGCGATGGTCGTGCTGGCGCCTTTGCCGGTCACCCGCGGCGATTTCGCATCCTGGTCAGGGAAGACGATGTCGTGCTCGGCGCCTTCGCCGTTGATCAGCGTGAGCTGCACGACCTGGCCCTCGGCCGCGGTCAGCACGGGGTTCACCTTGCCTTCGATGGCGCCGCCGACGCCGATGTAAACCATCCGTCCTTCGGCAATGCCCGACCGCAGTGTGAACTTCGCATCCGCGATGTAACCGATATCGGCGCCCGTCGTGCCCTGCGGCGTGCCGGGAGGAGCGGCAGACGGTGAGGCCGAAGGTGCCTGCTGGGTTGTGGGACCGCCTTGCGCTGTTTGCGTGCCGCCCGAGGCGCCGGCGAGGAATGCGATGATGTCCGCGCGATCATGATCCGTCTTCAGTCCGGGGAAGGGCATCTTGTTGCCCGGCACGGTCTTCGCGGGATCGTCGAGGTACTTTTCCAGGGTCTGCTCGTTCCAGACGATATCGGCGCTCTTCATCGCAGGCGAGTAGTTGTAATTTGGCTCGCTACCGGCCTTGCGGCCGATGATGCCGGCGAGCGATGGGCCGAGCATGTTCTTGCCCGCATCAAGCGAATGGCATGCCTGGCACTTGCGGAAGACGAGACGTCCCGCAGTCGCATCGCCGCCGCCCGAGACCGCTGCGGCCGGGACAGGCGTCGGCGGCTTGGACGGTTCGGCAGATTGACCGCTGGTCGCCGGTGGAGAGCTGGGCGCTGCCTGCGCCACATGATCCTGCGTCATGTGATCATGAGCGGGCGGCGGCTGCTTTGGGGCCGCCGCTTGTGGAGATGCTGTCTTCTCTGAAGAAGGCGACGATTTGGGCGGTTCGGCCGTGGCGGGCGGCGGCGCGGATTGGGCTTGCTGCGACTTGGCGACATCCTTCGGAGCCGGCTGCTGTTTCGGCGCAGTGTTGTCCGCCATCTGGCGCTGAGCTTCGGGCGCCGGCTTTTCGGAAGCCGCCGTCTGTGTGCTCGATGCGGTCCCGCTGGGCGGATACATGGCGGTGCCGAGGGCGAAGCCGCCGAGGAGAAGGACCAGGCCGACGACCAGAATCGACCATTGGCGCAGCACTTCCCTGATCGTTTCCCACATCGCGTTTCCCCACGTTTTTGGCCGGCCATGTGTGTCGGGTAGGCCGGCTCGTCAATAGGTGGCTTGCATGAACCATAGCGGCTTCTGCGCTGCGTGCGCGGAAGATCAGCGATTTGGAATGGCACAAACTGCACATCGAGCTACCGTTCAGCTCAAGAGCGTGATGAGATTAGGATCAAGCGTCATCGCGCTTTAGGCTGTTGTTTGAGCTAGGCTCCCCGAAAAACGTCGGTTCTGCTGGGACTTCAAGGACCATGAGCAAGACAGTCCCCGAACGATATCGGCACCTGCGGACGTTCGCGTTCGGCGATGGCCCCGCGCTCGCCGATGCATTGCTTGAACTCGTCGTCAAAGGCATCAAGACCGCAACGTGCAGCACGGAAGACGAGCCGAATACCTCGACGCCCGGTGAGCGCTGGATTGTGCTTGACGGACGCGGAGAACCGCGCTGTGTCATCGAAACTATCGAAGTCAGGTACCGGCGCTTCCATGAAGTCGATGCCGCGTTTGCCTACGATGAAGGGGAAGGCGATCGGAGCCTCGCCTATTGGCGCGGCGCCCATAGGGCCTATTTCGGCCGGCTCGGCCGATTCAGCGAAGACATGATGCTGATGTGCGAGCGCTTCCGCCTGGTCGAGGTTTTCGGCGATCTTCAGGAGCGATAGTTTCGCCGTTCGGCCTTCCGACCTACGAATACGACTTAAACGGTGCGCAACCGTCAGATCGAGCAAGTATTCGGATCGACCGGCCGATCAGCCGCAATTCCAGATCGGTCCGATCGGCGTCCGCGTCCAGCACGGGCCAAAGCTGCCGTTGTTGTAGCGGCCGTCATAAAAGCCGGGCCGGCCGAAATAGTGCCAGTTGCCGTCAAACCCGTAATAGCTGGGGACCGGGTCGATGTACCAGGGGCGTCGGCTATTGCGCACCATGCGCCGCACCGCAGTTTTCTGGGCATAAGGCGGAAGGCTGTTGCTCGGCGGCTGATGGTAGCCGGGCAGGAAGCCGTAGCCATGCCACACTGGCGCCGGCCGCTTGTGGCTTGGCGCAGCCGGCGCGACGACGGGCAGCAGCGACAGAACGACAGCAATCGACAGACACACAAGGCGCGACATCAGCAGACCATAGCTAGCGGGTTGCGGGGAGGCCCTTCAAACCGAAGTGCGAAGCCTCTTCGCAGCCTGCCGCAAATCTCGCGATGACTATTGCCCCTGATTTGCCTGACGTGTCAATCGTTTTTCCGAAATGCGCGAATGACGCCGGCACCCCGGCTACTTTGCATGGGGTTGTTTTGCGTTTGGAGTCTCACGCCCCGCAGATGATCACCCCGTACCAGCCCAGGCCGCGGTAGGTCTCGTAACCGGGCGTGGCATGGAAGGCGACGAGGGCGCCGGTGCGGTCGTGATAGAAGCCGGAGCGCTGGCCATTCATCGAGAGCGTGATGCGCTCTGACAGGATGCCCTGTCCGTCGGAGGCTGCGATGACGCGCAGATGTGAATCGACGAGCAGCACGCGCGCCTTGTCGCTGTCGCCGACGCGCACGCCCTGGACGATGGCGCGGGCTTGCTGCTCCCAGTCGAAATGGATGGCGAGCACGCCGATTGGAGCGCCGTTGGCTTCGCTGCCTGCGCGCACGCTGGCGCAATAGGTCGCAACCTGCGCGTTGCCGAGCAGGGACTGGTTCTCGACATCGCCGGCGACGTAGTCATCGCCGGAGCGCAAGGTACGCGCCTCGCGAAACCATTTTGTGTTGGCGACATTCTGGCCGACGACGCGAAAGCGGTCAGCACGGCCGTTGGCGATGATATTGCCGTCGAGGTCGCAGAGCCAGAGGTCGAGATAGACTGTATAGGCGCCGAGGATGACGCCGAGACGCTGCGAGACGTGAGAAACCGCCGCGGCGCTCGGGGAGGCCGCGCAGTCGACCACCGCGGAGTCGGTCGCCCACCAGCGCACGTCGCAGGTACGTTCATAGAGGTTGCGGTCGATCAGTTCGATGGCATTGAGCGACAGGTCGACCATGCGCTCGCCGCGCGAGCGCTGGCTCATGCGGTCGATCGAGGAGACGAGATCGCCGGTGCGTTTCGTGAGTTGCGTCTCGAGCTCGCGCGCAATCGTCTCGACCTGCTGGCCGACGCCGCGCACCTCCTGCGCCACCACGGCAAAGCCCGCGCCCTGCGCGCCGGCGCGCGAGCTCTCGATCAGCGCGTTCAGCGCCAGCATCTTCATCTGGTTGGTGATCTGCTGGATCGACTTGGTCTTGTCGACCGCGATCTGGTTGACCTCAGCCGTCAGCCGGTTGATCAGCGCGGAGATGTCGGAATTGTCGTCAGCGGCTTCGGGATTGGTTCCGGTCGGAAGTGGCTTGGTCTTCAGGGCCAGCGCAGCAGACATCGAGGGGATTCCCTTGCAATGAAGTCTGACCTGCAATGACCCGAAACTAAAAATTACAGATCGAATACAGGTCTTTTTCGAAGATTCCGCCTAACGCCCACTTAATTTGCTGCCTATGGGGCTGCTCAAATGATAGTCAGATCGCCTGCGGAGTCGGCAATCCACTGCTTTGTTCGGTCCGGACATTGCAAATGCCGCAAGATTCCCGGCGGAATCCAGGCCGCCCGAGGCCACCAGCCTGATCTGAACCCATCGAAGCCCTCGAATCATGACTCTGCCCGCCACCGCCTTGCCCGTCGAGTTGCCCCAGGCGTTTCTCGGCGTTGCGCGCTCGCTGACCGACAAGCTCTGGCGTGACCGGCTGGACGCGCGCGGAGCGGCGAGGGCGCTCGCCATCGTCCAGCGCCATCAGCTCCCGGAGCTTTTGGCGCGGGTGCTGGCCGGGCGTGACGTCGACATCGATGCGGTCAGTGACTTCCTCGATCCGACCATCCGCAGACTGCTGCCGGATCCGTTCACGGTGACGGAGATGGAAGTAGCCGCCCGGCGTATCGCCGAGGCGGCGGTGCGGGGCGAGAAGGTCGCAATCTTCGGCGATTACGATGTCGACGGCGCAACCTCGGCCGCGCTGCTCGCCTGGCACCTGCGCCATTGCGGGCTCGATCCCCTGATCCACATTCCAGATCGCATTTTCGAAGGCTACGGCCCGAACACAGAAGCGGTGCGGGCGCTTGCTGCGAAGGGGGCGACGCTGCTCGTCACGGTCGACTGCGGCACCACCAGCATCGAGCCGCTGGCCGAAGCGAAGCGGCTCGGCATGTCGGTGGTCGTGATCGATCACCACCAGGCCGGCACGGAGCTGCCGGCGGTCGATGCGCTGGTCAATCCGAACCGGCTCGACGATATCTCGGGCCTTGGTCACCTCGCCGCTGTTGGTCTCGTGCTGGTGACGCTCGTTGCCGTTAATCGCGAGCTGCGCCAGCGCGGCTTCTGGACCTCCGAGATGCCCGAGCCCGATCTTTTGGGCATGCTGCATCACGTCGCGCTCGGCACGGTGGCCGATGTGGCGCCGCTCATTGGCCTCAACCGCGCCTTCGTCGCCAAAGGGCTGATCGCGATGCGACGGCGCGACCATGTCGGCCACACCGCGCTGATGGACATCGCACGGCTCAACGGCCCGCCGGAGGCCTGGCATCTCGGCTTCATGCTAGGACCGCGCATCAATGCAGGCGGCCGCATTGGCCGCGCCGACCTCGGCGTGCGGCTGCTGCTGGAAGGCGACAGCGTCGAAGCCGCACGCATTGCGGCCGAGCTCGACCGTCTCAACAGCGAGCGCCGCATCATCGAGCAGGCTGCGGAAGCCCAGGCCGAAGCGGAGGCGCTTGCCTCGATCGGGCTCGAGGACAAGCTCGGCGTGATCGTCACGGCGTCCGAAGGCTGGCATCCCGGCGTGGTCGGCCTCGTCGCCTCCCGGCTGAAGGAGAAGTTTTCACGGCCGGCGTTTGCCATCGCGCTCGAGCCCGGCGGCATCGGCACCGGCTCGGGGCGCTCGATCGCCGGCGTCGATCTCGGCAAGGCGGTACGTCAGGCCGTTGCCGACGGCATTTTGCTGAAAGGCGGCGGACACGCGATGGCTGCCGGCGTCACGCTGCGCAAGGAGAAGCTTGCCGAATTCCGCGCCTATCTCGAAAGCGCGCTTGCGCGCGACGTCGCGGAAGCGCGCCACGTCAACGAGCTCTTCATTGATGGCGCGGTGTCCGCGCGCGCGGTGACGCCCGAGCTCGCCAACACGCTCAATCGCGCCGGTCCATTCGGCAGCGGCAATCCGGAAGCCGTGCTTGCGCTGCCGGCGCACCAACTCGTCTATGCCGACGAAGTGGGACAGGCGCATTTGCGGCTGCGCTTCAAATCGGGCGATGGTGCGATCGTCAACGGCATCGCGTTCCGCTCCATCGGCCAGAAGCTCGGCAACGCGCTTCTCGCCAACCGCGGCCAGCAGCTGCATGTCGCGGGCGCGCTGTCGCTCGACCGCTATCAAGGTGCCGAGCGCGTGCAACTGCGCGTCATCGACGTCGCCTTGCCTGATCAGGGGCCACAAACCATCCGATAAGCGCTAAACCAACAACAAGAAAAGGGGAGTGCAAATGACAGGACAGGTAGAGGGAAAGGTCGCGCTGGTGACAGGCGGCGCTTCGGGCATCGGCGAAGCCGTCGTCGAATTGCTGGCGAAAGAGGGCGCCGCGGTCATCGCAACCGACGTCGATGATCTCCGCGGCCCCGAGGTCGTTGCGCGGATCACCAGAACGGGCGGCAAGGCGATCTTCCTCGAGCAGGACGTTACCAGCGAGGAGCGCTGGGTGGAGATCGTAGCCGAGACCGCAAAACGCTACGGCCGGCTCGACGTGCTGGTCGCCAATGCCGGCATCGGCATCGCGGTGCCCTCGATCGTCGACATGACGCTCGCCGATTGGCGCAGGCAAAATGCGGTCAACCTCGACGGCGTGTTCCTGTCGGTCAAGCACTGCCTGCCATTGATGCGTAAAGTTGGCGGCGGCTCGATCATCATGATGTCATCGCTCGCGGGCCTGCGCGGTGCGCCCGGGCTCTCGGCCTATTCCGCCACCAAAGGCGGTGTGCGGTTGTTCGCAAAATCGATCGCCATGGAATGTGCCGGCGCCGGCGACGGCATCCGCGTCAACTCGGTGCATCCCGGCATCATCGACACGCCGATTTGGGGCAAGATCCCGACGGGCGCCGCCGGCAGCCAGGGCAATGCGCCGATCGATCCCGAGGGGCGCGCCAAGCTCGCAACCCCGCTCGCCCGCGCGGGCCAAGCGGCGGAGATCGCGGCCGGCGTGCTCTATCTCGCCTCCGACGCCTCGCGCTACGTCACCGGCACCGAGCTCGTCATCGACGGCGGCATGAACGCCGGCAGCGCACCGCGACGGGTGTGAGCTGACGCGAAGCTGTCAGCCACCCTGCCGCAGCTTCGCCAACACCTTCAGCCCGCCATAGCCGTCCGCGGGTGTTATGCCGGCTCGCTGCTGAAAATCCTTGATCGCCTTCATCGTGTCGTTGCCGACGCGCCCGTCGGTGCCGCCGGTGTCGAATCCGGCTTTCGTCAATCGCGTCTGCATTTCCTGCACCTCGGCGAGCGTCAGTACGCGCTCGGAGCCGGGGAACGGCTGGATGAAGGGCGGCGCGCCGAGGCAACGGTCGCCGAGATGGCAGATTGCCAGCGCATAGTTCATCGACGGATTGTAGCTCTTCACGGAATAGAAGTTCGGTCCCAGGAGGAACGTCGGCCCGCCGGTGACCGGCGTCCACATCTGCGCCGAAGCATTGGGTTGCGGGAATGGCTGGCCGTCTGCGCGCGTGACGCCGGCAGCTTGCCAGGCTGCATAGGTTCGACCGCCGCTCATGTTGCCGGGCGCACGCACCTCGTAGCCCCAATGCTCGCCGCGATGCCACTTGCCGCGGTTGACGAGATATTTTGCCGTCGAGCCCAGCGCATCGTCCGGCTTGCCGAATGGCGAAACCTTGCCGTCGCCGTCATAGTCGATGCCGACATTGAGCCAGACTTCCGGCATCCATTGCGAATGCCCCATCGCGCCAGCCCATGAGCCCTGCATCTCTTGCGGCGTGCTCCAGCCCTTGTCGACGATGCGCAGCGCGTTGATCAGCTCGGTTTCCCAATAGGCTTTTCGCCGCGGCTCGTTCCAGGCGAGCGCGGCAAGCGAGGGAAATACCGGCTTCATGTGGTTCTGCTGCACCAGAGGATCGCCATAGGCCGATTCCACGCCCCACAGCGCGAGCAACGTGCCGCGCTCGACGCCGAAATCACGCTCGATACGCGCGAACAGCGCCTCGTTGTTCTTCAGTGCGATCTTGCCGTTGATGATGCGCCAGTCGGAGACGCGGCGGTTGATGTACTGCCAGACCTGCTCGTTGAACTCCGGCTGGTTGCGGATCTCCTTGAACACGCTCATGTCCGGCTCGACGCGCGCCATCGCGCGCTGCCAGGTGGCGGCCGAAATGCCTTTGGCCATTGCACGTGCGCGAAAACTCTCGCGCCATTCCTCGAAGCCGGGCGGGGTGGCCGCACGGGCAGGCGAGGCGATGAGGGCGGCTACGCTGAGCAGGGATTGCAGCGCAGCGCGGCGGGTCGGATGAGGTGAGGAATCAGGCTGGTTCATGCCGATAGTTTAGCCGGAAGCAGGTGCGCTCGTTGGTGAAACCTGAAGCCGGAGGGGCGACTTTCGGCCCACCGGTTTACGGAACTTTCGCATGTTATTGCGCAGAATGGCGGCCATGCAGGAGCTGTTCGACCTCATCCGCGCCAATCCCTGGCCCTTTGCCGCCGGGTTGATCGTCGTCATCGTGGCGATTCTGGCGGAACATTACGGACGCGGCGGCGATGGCGCCGAATTCCCCGACATATCCTGGGACGATTAGGCCGCGTCCTTCCTAGCCCGCCTGCAACTCCGTTGCGATCCGCGCCAACCAGCGCCGGACGGTGATTTCCGCCTTCGCGTCGAGCCCTGCTGCCAGGCGCTGCTCGAGGGCGAGGACGCGCTCCCGGCACGTCTTCAGAAGCGCCTTGCCGCGCGCCGTCAGCGTCCATTGCAGGATGCGGCCGTGCACGGGATGTGGTGACTTGCGGATCGCGCCGTCGCGTTCGAGATTGCTGATGATCACGCCGACGGTCTGTGGCGTCAGGAAGGTCAGGCGGGCGACTTCAGCGCCGGAGAGGCCGGGATAGGCCTTCAGCATGGTCAGCACGGCAAATTGCGGCGGCGTGACGCCGAGATCGGCGAGGCTCCGCTCCATGCTGAGCCTTACGGCGGCCTGAGCCTGGCGCAAGAGGTAGCCGAGATAACCCTCTTCGCCGCGTTTGCCTTCGCCGGGGGCGGGCGGAACGACCATGCTTTCCGGTTGCGCATTTGTGATCCGGCGAGGCTTGTGCATAATATAAGAGCCCTGATAACTTGTAAGTGTACTTATAATATCACGAGGTGAGGTCCATGTCTCACGCCCGCAGCGAATATGAAGACTTCAAGGCGCTTGCTCCCGATGCCTATGACCTGACGCTCGCGCTCGGCCAGCTTGCGGCCAAGGCCGGTCTCGACAAGCAACTGCTCGAACTGATCAAGCTGCGCGCCTCGCAGATCAACGGCTGCGCCTTCTGCGTGCAGCACCATATCCTGCTGTCCGAGCGGCTTGGCGTGCCCGTCGACAAGTTCAATCTGGTTGCGGTGTGGCGCGAGGCTCCGATCTTTTCGGCGCGCGAGCGGGCCGCGCTCGCCTGGACCGAGGCGCTGACTTTCCTGCCCGAAGGTGTCAGCGACGACGTCTATGCCGAGGCTAGCCGTGAATTTTCCGAAAAGGAGCTGATGTATCTGACCTCGGCGGTCGCCTCGATCAACGTCTGGAACCGCTTTGGAGCCGCCTATCGCTGGACGCCGCCGCAACGGCCAGCCGTCGCGCACGCCAAGGCGTCGTGATCGCACCCACGGGAGGACACAGGATGTCGTCAATGATATCTGCCATCTCCGCCACGCCGTGGCGGCTTGAATCACGAGCGCTGTCGCTCGCGATCGTCGCGGGTCTCGCCTGCGCATTTGCCCTTGGAAAAGCCTTGCCGATGACGATGGATACCGTCTCCGGCGTGCTGGCGCCGCTCTGCGCCAACGCGGCGGAAGGATCGCCGCTCGACAAGGTCGAGCCGATCGGCTCCTACGCGCTGCCGAACGTGCCGGGCAAGCGCGTCACCATCGTGCGCGTCACTTACGGCCCGGGCGGCTTTTCGCGGCCGCACCGGCACGCCGGCTCGGTCACCGCCTATATCACCAAGGGTGAGATTCGCTCCCAGCTCGGCGGCGGCCCGGTCGAGACTTTCACGGTCGGACAGTCCTTCTTCGAACCGCCGGGCTCGACGCATCTGGTATCGGCGAATGCGAGCAACACGGAGCCGGCAGAGCTGATCGCCGTGTTTGTGGCGGATGAAGGCGCCCAGCTCACGACGTTCATCAACTAGCGAGGAGGGGCAGAATGGCGCGGAGAGGTCCGCGCTATTGTGTCGCCTTGCCAGCGCCCGACACCATCGACTTCCAGTCGATCGTGGACGCATGATCGGAATGGAGCATGCGCTCGAAGTTGCGCTTGGCCTTGCCCGTGTCGTGATTGATCGAGGCATCCTTCAGCATGGCGGAGGCTTCACGGTGGGTGCAAAGCAGAAATAGGGCGCTTGCAAGCACAGCCAATGTGGATGGTCTGTTGTGCATGGTGGGGATGATCCGTTCGGTGCAACATTTCGCCTGTCGCATCGCAGGATAGGAGCTGCCGGCGCGGTCCGAAACCGCGGACAGGGTCAGAAGATCGTGAACCAGTGCAGTTCCAGATCTAGCCGGCCTGTCTCGACCTCCTGCGCCGGCGCCGGGATATCGCGTCCCGGATGCCGTAGCCTGCGGCCATTCCCGCACTGAAGATGCCGACGATGATGAAGATTGCGAACATCTCGACTGAAAAGCATTTTGCGTGCCATCGACGTTCTCGCGGCCAAGAGGTCAACGCGCGGCGCGCTGCGCAAATTGAATGCCGAAACTTGCGTCTTCGGTTGGTCCGTGCGGGGATCAACCTCCGTACGAGGCGGGATTGGGATTGTCGGACGGATTTTCGAAGGACTTCTTCATCGCGGCCGGCATCGGGATGTGGAAGTTCAGGCCGCGCGGCGGTACCGGCTCCATGAACCATTTATTGTAGATCTTCTCGATCTCCGGGCTCTTGTAGAGCTTGCTGGTCGCCCGATCGACCACAGTCTTGAACGGAACGTCCTCCTTGCGCATCATGATGCCGTACGGCTCCGGATCGTTGAATGCGGCGGAGCTGATCGCGTAAAGCGACGGATCCTTCGACGAAGCGATCATGGTCGCGAGCATAATGTCATCCATGACGAAGGCCTGGGCGCGGTCGGTCTCCACCATCAGGAATGCTTCGGGAACGTCCTTGGCGTTCATCACGGTGATGCCCAGCGAGCGGGCGGCATTGACCTTGGTGAGCTGGCCCAGATTGATCGTACCCGAGACCGAGACGACAGCCTTGCCCTTGAGATCGTCGATTTGGTCGAGCTTCAGCGCCTTCTTGGACACGAAGCGGCTGGCCGTGAGGAAATGAGTGTTTGTGAAGGACACCTGCTTCTGGCGCTCGGCGTTGTTGGTCGTCGAGCCGCATTCGAGATCGACCGTGCCGTTGGCCATCAGCGGAATGCGGTTGGAGGAGGTGACCACGGTTTCATTGACGTCGAGCTTGTCCAGCTTGAGCTCGGCCTTGATCTCGTCGACGATCTTCATGCAGATGTCGATCGCGTAGCCGACGATATTCTGATGGTCATCGATGTAGCTGAAGGGCAGGGCAGAGTCGCGCACGCCGAGCGAAATCGCGCCGGTGTCCTTGATCTTCTGCAACGTGCCGCTCAGTTCCTGCGCATGCGCATGCGCAGGCGTAGCGAGCGCGACGGTCAGCACGGCCGCCGTTGTCAAAAAACGCATATGCTTCCCTTATCCGGTTTCGTTGCGGCGCTCGCGCGCAGCTGCAGCGCCCGCCCTGTGCCCAAGCAATTCTGAGGCCAGATAGGGCGGAGCCCGAAGGGGGCAGGTCCGGATCGCTCGCCGCGACGGTGCTGAGGCGGAGCAGCCGCCGTCTGTCGACGGCGTGCTCGCCTCAATTCTCCTCGTTGCTCGCGCCTTCGCGCTGGTCCGGCTTGACCGCATCCTCGGGCAGCGCGTGCGCAAGCGGCTGTGCCGCGCCGGCGACCTCCGGACCGATCTCGCGGCCGCGGCCGCGGATCAGGCGTTCATAGGCGGAGACGAGGGTGATGTAAGGGTTGACCCAGATCCAACCGTCGCGGGTGAACACCTGGACGTCGAAATGGAGATGAAGCGAAGTGCCACCAGGATGGTCCAGATAGTTGGAGATCACGCCGATCTTCTCGCCCTCGCTGACGGCGTGGCCGTTGACGAGGCCGTCGGCGTTCATCGTGGACGGGTTCATGTGCATGTAGCGGAAGCGGATGTGCTCGGTGCGGCTGTTGACCTGGAGCGTGGCCGCCTGGTCCTTCGGCCCGCGGATCACGGTCGCATCGCGCACGGCGACGACGCTCTGATGCTTGGGGTTGCAGCGTTCGCCGGCGTCAGTATTCGCCGGGCAATCGGCGGCGCGGATGTCCTCGCCTTGATGGCCATAGCCGCCCGGGCATTGCCAGACCTCGAAGCTGCGGGACTCGCAGAAATTGTCACGCCAGGGATAGGCGGTCGGGCCGTCCGTCTTGTCGCGCTTGCCGTAGGATTGCGAGCGGACGAAAGCCGGCGCCTTCGCCAGCGGAAACCGAATCTGCGCATAGGCCATCACGTCGGGATGGCCCGCCTGCTTGCGGTAGCCGGTGTTGGGAATGATGTCGCCGCTCGACCGATAGCCGAAATCCGCCGATCGCGCCAAAGGACGATCGACGATCTCGGAGACGGCGTCCGTCAGCGGGCGCATGCGCTGGCCGCCCGCCACATGCAACGCCTTCAGGAAGCGCTCGGCGACCGGATAGGCCTCCTTGCAGGCGAGCCGCCGCGGCTTGGCGGCGCTGTCAAGGCACTGGATCGACACGACATAGGCGGCGCCGAAACGGCTGAAGGCGTAGCGCACATAGCCTTCGCGGATAAAACGGCGCAGGTCCGGATATTGGCCGGAAAGCGATTTGACCGGCTCACCCTTACCGCCCGTGGGATCCGCGATATCGTAGATCAGCGCGGAGCCGGTGATCTGGATCTCCACCGGTTTTGCGAACACTCGCTGCGGCAGGCCGTCGCCGGCGCCCGGCTCGAGTGAGAAGACGGCGTCGTAGCCCGCAGGGCCCGCGTCGAACAGGTCGGCCGGGCTGAAGTCGGACTGATAGCGGGCCAGCGACAGGTTCGTTGACGCGCCGGCGCGCTGCGCGTCGAGATAGGCGGCGGCATCGAAGGGCAGCAGGACCGGGACGGAGCTGCGCGCGATACCGGAGAAGAATTGCGAGGAAACCCCGTTCAGTTGCACCAGCGCCGGCAGTGCACGGGGATCGAAGCGGCCGACCGAACGGCGCTGTGTGAACACGAAATCACCGGCGATCGCGGGATGCGCGTTGATTTCGCTACGGAGCTGGTCGAGCGCTGCGCGCCAGTCGACGCGCAGGGCCGTGAGCGAGGGGGTGCGGAATTCGTCCGCAGAGAGCGGCGCAGAACCGGCGGCCAGAAGCGTAAGCAAGCCCAAAAGAGACGAGACGAAGCGGTAGCTGTGCCTGCCCACTGTTGTCCCGCCCCCCGGCGACCTTGCCTGTTCCGACCGCTCGGTCGCTTTGCCTAAAGCATGATCCGGAAAAGTGCGAAGCGGTTTTCCGGAAAAATCATGCGCCAACAACAACAACCTAAAGCGCGATGACGATTCATCCTAGCCTGATCGCGCTTTAGTCCTTGGCGCGCTCGGCGTAAGAACCGTCTTCCGTCATCACCACGACGCGGGTGCCAACCGAGATGTGCGGCGGCACTGTGGTGCGGACGCCGTTGGAGAGCACTGCGGGCTTGTAGGAGGAGGAGGCAGTCTGGCCCTTGGTCACCGGCTCGGTCTCGACCACTTCCAGCGTCACGCGCTGCGGGAGCGCGATCGACACCGGGTTGGCGTCGTGCATGGACAGCTTGACGGTCATGCTCTCCTGGAGATAGGCCGCCGAGTTGCCGATGATGTCCTTGGAAACCTGGACCTGGTCATAGGTTTCCGGGTTCATGAAGTGGTAGCCGTCGCCGTCCTCATAGAGGAAGGTGTAGTTGCGCTCTTCGATCGTGACCTTCTCGACCTGGTCGGTGGTCTTGTACCGCTCGGAGATCTTTACCCCGTCGCTGATTCGGCGCATTTCGATCTGGCTGACCGGGGTGCCCTTGCCGGGATGGATGTTCTCGGCGGTCACGACGACGTAAAGCTTGCCGTCTTGCTCGATCACGTTGCCCTTGCGAATAGAACTGGCGATGACTCTCAAAGGTGTATTTCCTGCTTGCTTAGCCCGGCACCGGCCAGGGCGCGGTCAAATTGATGGGGGACTGGGGGCCTTGACTCGGACCTCGGCGCCCATTTCGGGCCGCAACATACTGATTTTGCCGTTGGATGCCAGCGTTTTGCTGCTCCCCGGGATTGTCCGTTGATGGTTGGGGACAAGCCCATCAGCCCGTTCTGGGCGCCCGACCGGCATATCGACCGGCGACCGTTCCTCCAGGCGAGGGGGGCGATCACGGCGGCCGTCCGGGCCTTCTTCGCCGAGCAGGGCTTTGTCGAGGTCGAAACCTCGGTTTTGCAGGTTTCGCCGGGCAATGAGACCCATCTGCATGCGCCCCGGACCGGGATCATGCGCCCCGACGGCAGCCGGGTGTCACGGTATTTACGGACTTCGCCGGAATTCGCCTGCAAGAAGCTGCTCGCGGCGGGAGAGACCCGGATTTTCGAGCTGGCGCGGGTGTTTCGCGACCGGGAGCGGGGCGACCTGCATCTGCCCGAATTTACCATGCTGGAGTGGTACCGCGCAGGCGCCCCCTATGACGCCATCATGGCCGACTGCATCGTGGTGATCGCACGCGCCGCGCAGGCGACGGGGATCGGCCAGTTCTCGTTCCGTGGCCGGACTGCCGACCCCTTTGCGGAGCCTGAGCTTCTGACCGTTGCCCATGCTTTCGAACAATTTGCAGGCATCGACCTGCTGTCGACCATTTCAGGCGACGAGGGCGATCGCGATGCGCTCGCCGCTGTCGCCGGAGCGAAGGTGCGCCTAGCTCAGGACGACACCTGGTCGGACATTTTCAGCAAGGTCCTGGTCGAGCATGTCGAGCCGCATCTGGGGCAGGGGCGTTTGACCATTTTGTTCGAATACCCATCTCCCGAGGCAGCGCTCGCACGGGCGAAGGCGGACGATCCGCGGGTGGCCGAACGGTTCGAGGTCTATGCCTGCGGAGTGGAGCTTGCCAACGGCTTTGGCGAATTGACTGATGCCGAGGAGCAGCGCCGGCGCTTTCAACTGTCGATGGCGGAGAAGCAGCGGCGCTATGGCGAGGCCTATCCGCTGGACGAGGACTTTCTCGCCGCCGTCGGCCAAATGCCGGAGGCGAGCGGCGTGGCGCTCGGCTTCGACCGGCTGGTGATGCTGGCGAGCGGCGCGTTGCGGATTGATCAGGTGGTGTGGACGCCGCCTCAAGGTGACAGATGACGAAGACCAATCTTGCGCGCACCTTGCGCGAGCCGGCCGAACTCGTGGAGCGCGGCCTCGCGCCGGCTTCGGAGCTCGCGGCGCTCGAGCGCGTCGCTGCGCGCTACGCGGTCGCGATCACGCCGGAGCTCGCCGGTCTCATCGACAGCTCCGATTCCGATGATCCCATCGCGCGGCAATTCGTTCCGAATGCCGCGGAACTTCAGGTGCAGTCGGGCGAAGATGCCGACCCGATCGGTGATCACGCCTGGTCGCCGGTCCCCGGCATCGTGCATCGCTATCCTGACCGGGTACTGTTCAAGCTCGTGCATGTCTGCGCGGTCTATTGCCGCTTCTGTTTTCGGCGGGAGATGGTCGGCCCGGGCAAGGAGAACGCGCTGTCGGCGAGCGCCTATCGCGCAGCGATCGCATATATCCGCGCGCACAGCGAGATCTGGGAGGTGATCCTCACCGGCGGCGATCCCATGATGCTGTCGCCGCGGCGAATGGGCGAGATCATGGCCGACCTGGCCGAAATCGATCACGTCAAGATCATCCGCCTGCACACCCGCGTGCCGGTTGCCGATCCCGATCGTGTCAGCGACGAAATGGTCGCCGCCTTGATGGTGAAGGGCGCCACGACCTGGGTCGCGCTGCACGCCAACCACGCCCGCGAGCTTACGGACAAGGCGCGCGCCGTCTGCGCGCGCCTCGTTGATGCCGGTATTCCCATGGTCAGCCAGTCCGTGCTGTTGCGCGGCGTCAACGACAGCGTCGCCGCTTTGTCGGATTTGATGCGTGCTTTCGTCGAATGCCGGATCAAGCCCTACTACCTGCATCTCGGCGATCTCGCGCCGGGCACGTCGCATCTGCGCACCACGCTTGCCGAGGGGCAGGACCTGATGCGCGAGCTGCGCGGCCGGGTGTCAGGCCTGTGCCAGCCGGAGTTCGTGCTCGATCTTCCCGGCGGTGCCGGTAAATCGCCAGTTGGCCCGAATTACGTGTTGGCGGCGCAAAATACCGCACCCACCGAAGGTGAAGCGGCATCGGAAACGCGCTATCGTATCGTTGACTATTGCGGCGACGTTCACCTCTATCCGCCGGAGAGCTGAGCGGACAAAACGAGGGCGCGCCGGCTTTTCGGAGTGGAGGAGCAGAATGAGAAAATTCGTCGTGGCACTGTCGCTGCTGGCCTTGTTCGGCGGCACGGCCATTGCGCAGACCGGCAGCAAGGGATCGGCGACATCGGGTCAATCCGCCGGCTCCGTGCCGCCCGCACCGGTCGGCCATCGCCAGCCGCGCGTCTCGGACGTGCCGAGCGAGAAGAACCTCAGCGATCCCAGTGATCCCCTGAGCAAGGAAAATCAGGCGCTCGACAAGAAGATCAAGAGCATCTGCCGCGGGTGTTAGCCGCGTAGCGAGCGGGCAGGGCGCGACAGCTCGCCCCGCCCGCAGGGGTCCGCCTAGGCAGTGCGTTCGTGGATGCCCGCGCGCTGTGCGTTCCGCCGGATCTCGACCGCGTCGGCCAGCTGCCCGAGCACCGTCGCCGTCGTCGCCCAGTCGATGCAGCCATCGGTGATGCTCTGGCCGTAAGTGAGCGGCTTGCCCGGCACCACGTCCTGGC
This sequence comes from Bradyrhizobium ingae, assembly GCF_055791185.1. Classification (NCBI taxonomy): domain Bacteria; kingdom Pseudomonadati; phylum Pseudomonadota; class Alphaproteobacteria; order Hyphomicrobiales; family Nitrobacteraceae; genus Bradyrhizobium; species Bradyrhizobium ingae. The sequence goes on along the minus strand of NZ_JBVUBB010000004.1, from coordinate 153,033 downwards.
GGCCGGCGACGAGATTGCTCTCGATCATCACGCCCATGATGCGGCTCTCGCCGCCGGCGATCTGGCCGGCGATGTCGGCGGTGACGATCGGCTGGTTCTCCGGCTTCTTGCTCGAATTGGCATGGCTTGCATCCACCATCAGGCGCGGCCCGACACCTGACTTGGCGAGCTCGTTGCAGGCCGCCGCAACGCTGGCGGCGTCGTAATTCGGCTTGCTGCCGCCGCGCAGGATGATGTGGCAGTCCTCGTTGCCCGCCGTCGACGCGATCGCCGAGCGGCCGCGCTTGGTCACCGCCATGAAATGGTGCGGATGGGCGGCTGACTTCACCGCGTCCGCAGCGATGCGGACATTACCGTCGGTTCCGTTCTTGAAGCCGACCGGGCAGGACAGCCCCGACGCCAGCTCGCGATGGATCTGGCTTTCCGTCGTGCGCGCGCCGATCGCAGCCCAGGACACGAGGTCGGCGATGTATTGCGGCGTCGTCATGTCGAGGAATTCAGCGCCGGCCGGCAGGCCCAGATTGTTCACCGCGGACAGCACGTTGCGCGCAAGGCGCAGGCCCTTGTTGATGTCGAAGCTGCCGTCGAGGTCGGGGTCGTTGATCAGGCCCTTCCAGCCGACCGTGGTCCGCGGCTTCTCGAAATAGACCCGCATCACGATCTCGAGCTGGTCGGCGAGATCCTCGCGCAGGCGCGCGAGCTTCTCGGCGTAGTCGATTGCGGCCTCGGGATCGTGCACGGAACAGGGGCCGACGACGACCAGAAGGCGGTCGTCCTGGCCATTGAGGATGGCGTGGATCGCGTTGCGCGCCGCCATCACCACGCGGGTTGCGGTGAGCGTGCGCGGAATTTCCCGCATCACCTCTTCCGGCGTGCTCAGCTCTTTCAGTTCGCGGATACGAAGATCGTCGGTCGTGCTCAGCACGGCGGGCTCCTGTTGTTGGAGAACCTGCCGGCCAATAAAAAAGCCGCCAGGTCTGGCGGCTGTTCGGATGTCTTGCTGCAATGTGTCAGATTGAGCGCGATCCTCCCGCCGCCAGCGAGCTGTCGTAGCTAAAGTACCAAAAATAGCTGGTGGCGGAGGTGATCATGGCGGGCTCTATAGCGCAGCCTCTGGGGCTTGTCACCCCCCCCAAACTCGAAAGGCGAGCCCAGCGCGCCGGTCAGGTGTTGCTGTTGCGCGCCGCAAGCGCGATGCCGATCAGCGTAGCGCCGCCGAACAGGAGGTTGATCCCGACGAGGATACCGATTGCCCAATCCGCCGAGCTCGGCAGGCCCGTGATGACCAGGAACGAAATCACGATGTCGACGAGGCCGGAGATCACGAGCCACGACCAGCGACCGGTCAGTTCGCGGCGATGCTCCAGCGCATACATGATGGTGGCGACGCCCTCGGCAAGGAAGTACGCCCCGAGCACGATCGTCAGCGTCAGCACCGCCTGCATCGGCCGCGCCAATAGGACCATGCCGGCGAGCACCGCCAGTGCCGCGGAGATCAGCGACCACCAGAAGCCCGGCATGTTGCGCGCCCAGAAGGTCACCACCAGCCCGCCGATACCGCTGATCAGGAACATCCAGCCCAGGAAAATCGTGATCGCGAGGCTTGCAAGCGGTGGCAGGATCAGCGCTGCGACGCCGAGAATGGCGAGCAGGATGCCTTCGAACAGGAAGGCTCTCCAATGCGCCTTGGCCGCCCGGCTCATGGCCGACTGCAAGCGCGTAAAATCCTCGGGCGGCGTCATGAAGGTCTCCAAGGCCGCAGGAACCAAATGCGGCTCACTTTAGTACGTGCGTACCGCAGTGACCACCCACCTCAGGGCGCGGATGAAAATCCTTCCGCGCTGGTACGGATGCGGTTGCGCCCGAGAATGTAGATCGCCGTTGTGACAACCAATAGGGCGATACCGAGCAGGATCGAGCTGAGACCAATTGGGATCAGCACCAGGGTCACGTTGTGGTCGGGATTGACCAGCCAGTGATGGATCGAGGTGAGCACGAAGGCGAGGCCGACAAAGCCGACACCACCGCCAATCACCAGCAGCGCCCACATCCGCCGAAGCTGGCTGAGGCGCTCGCGCGCGATCTCGGTGCGCGGCGCGTGGTGGCGCGCAACGCGGCGCACCAGGCGGATGGCGAAAGCGATCGAGCTGAAGCCGATCAGAAGGCTCGCTGCACCGAACCACATCCGCACATTTGGATCGAGGTCGGGCATCCGCTGCAGGGTCAGCAGCGGAAAATCGAAGCTCGCATGCAGGGCGAGGGGGCCCATCAGCATCAGGACGCGGCTCGAGAAACGCGCCCAGTCGCGATGATGGCGGTTGGCTCCTAACGCCGTGCCTGCGCGCGCAATCGTCAGATAGGCACCTGCAATGATGCCGAGCGCGCCGTGGAAGGGGACCGTGAGCACGCTGCGCAAGGCCGCCAGCGAGCGCCACATGTCGGCATGCTGCACGAGATAGGCAAGGTTTTCGTAGGCGGCAAAGCCGAGCCCGACCGCGGCACCATAGACCACCGTGTCCATCGGATTGGCAAAGGTCCGCCGCTTGGTCGAGGAGACAAGCACGATGGCGATGACCTTCACGGCTTCCTCCGGCAGCGCTACGCCGAAGATCGAATGCATGGCGAGCTCCGCCCATGGATTGTCCGGGGCAGCGACCATCCTGGCGAACGGTGCACGGGCGAGCCCCAGCAGCGAAATGCTGGCCGCACCGAGCAGGAAGGCGGTCCAGACCTGGGCCGGCGGGCCGGGGCGCTCCTCGGCGGCGATGACGAGCCAGAGCATCAACAAAGCCGGTGCGACGGCGGCCGTCCCGATCACGGTCGGCAATGCTTCAAGCAAGGTCATCATTGGCTGGACAATAGGTTCCCTTGGTCAGCTAATCCACTCGAAGCAATGCGACGATGTGTCATGCGCCTGCTGTCGCAACGCTTAACGATCCCGACAGCCCCGGTTCATCCGCGTTTCGCGCGAGAATCGAAAGCGCAAGCGCAATCAACCGCATAACAGTCTCCGCTTGATATCTACATCAAGAATTCCGCGCGCCGCACGGGCGCGCAATTAGTTAGACAAGTCAATGGGTTTCGATCGCTTCTTGGCTCTAGGGCAGACCTTGATGAGCCGCAGCCGGATAGCCTGATCGGGGGCGGCACGATGGATCATGCGCCCGACAAGGCAACACCTATGCCATCAGTTGCTCCGCGGCGCTCAACGTCCCGTGCAGAGGCGCAGCCTAGTGCAGCCCGCCTGTCGCCCCACCCGCATATGCGCTGTCGGCAGCTGATTGAGCGTCGGGCGAGATATCGAATGTGCCGAGATGGAATTCATCGCCGACCGCATCGGCTGACGGCACGTGTGCGAGAAGCGTGAAGGCCGCGTCGGGATATTGCTGCCAGACCTGGAGGTCTCCCTCCGTAATCGTCAGCCAGCCGAACGTGTACATGTAACGGCCGGGCTCGGTCACCCGACCGACGCGTTCCCAGGTGATCTTGTTGACAGCCATTCGGTCTCCGGTCGCAAGCGAGCAATGACAACGATGGCCGCGCAAGGCACGGTCGACACCAGTTTGCCTGAGCAATTTGGGCCAAGGCAAGGCGATCGGTCGAACTCGGTTAAGGCGGGGTCGCGACCTCAGGAGCCAGTCCGTTGATCTGGGTCAAGGCGAAGCGGTTCCGCTGCCGGAATGTCTGCCTTCGTTTGGCATTGATGGCGCGGGAAGGGATCATGCAGGACGCGAGGCAGGTTGGCCTGGGGCTGCTGGTGGCAATAGTGCTGGGGCAAAGCGCGCAAGCCCAGGTCACGGTCGACGTCTCCAGGATCACCTGCGAGCAGTATACGACCCAGCGCTTCACGCACATGAGGACAGTCAACGTCTGGCTGAGCGGCTACTATGCGGGGCTTCGCAACAATCCCGTGGTCGATACCCAGGCGCTTGAGAAGACCGCCGACCGGATTGCACGATTTTGCGAGTCCCATCGCGACGTGAAGCTGCTCGACGCAGTAGAGGCCGTCGCGAAATAGCCTGAGGTCGGTCGGCGACGTCAGGCCGTGGCACCGGCTTCGATCGCGCGATCGTCTCGGCTGCACCATTGCGCAGCGGCTTGCTGCTTCCTAGAGTCGCTATGCGGGCAGGTTCCATGGCGGGTGAGACGTGAAGGAAAATCACAATGCGCGCGTTCCCGTTTGTTGCGATCGCAATCCTCTCGTTCGGGCAAGCTCAAGCCCAGACCAAGGAGCAGGCTCCCAAGCCAAGCACATGCTTCTATACGATCGGAGCCCAATCCTATGACGTTCCCGTTGGCGTGAAGCTCTGCCGACGTTCACCGCCGCCCTATGAGAGCCAATACTCCCTCCAGCAATGTGGCCCCCCGCTCGAGGAGATCGCCCTGGTGAAGCGCGGCGATCCCCGTTGTGAGCGCTACGAGAATCGGCAGTAGGTACGCTTTCGGGAACTCGAACGGCGAGCCGTCGCCGACCACGCACCGGCACGCGGACCGCTACGTGGCCGTGACAGTCGGCATGAGGTCGGACGATGGAGGCAATGAGGGCGCGGGTTCCGGCGAGGCGATATGGAACCTTACCGCCCAATGAGCAGAACGATGACGCCCAGGAAAATGGCGAGGCCGATAGCGGGGATGACGATCCAGGCTGTTTCATTCCTCATGCCGTCGCATAGGCCAATGTTTGCGGTATCGCGATAGCTATACGTTGGTTTCGGAACCTTCTTGCGTGCTTCGCATTGGCACGATCCGCACAGCCTCGTAAGCGCAACACTGCCAACGGAGCGAGAAGTGGCAAGACGAAGTCTGCCATCTTGTTGCTCCAGGTCTGATTGTAAAAGCTCCCCATGCCATCTGCAGGACAGACAGGACCAGGATTCAGCCGTATCGTCGCGATTTGCCTCGCGATCTACGCTCTCGGATTGCCGGTCATGATTTGGATTGGACGCGACTACAAGCCAAGTTCAATACCTCACGGGACGAAGATCGCACTCCTGTTTCCAAGGCCAGAACCGCCGTGGTGGTCGGCGCCAGTGAATGGTTTCGCATCTCCCGAGGAATGGAGCCATGTCCTCATCTACGAGAACACGTCTCCGCTTCCCAAGGGCCGCTACAAACTAAATCCACGTGAGGCGGCGCGTTACATCCGATTCAAGGCCAGCGACACCACAGATCCAGAAGCCAATGGCCGCCGCTATTGGGCCGTTTTGCCCTGAGCCGCGACAAGATCGCGAGAACATCGAACGCGTAAAGCTGCACTTCCTGATCGTGCTTGCCGGAGTGCAGCGCGTTGAAGTCGGAAATGCCGTCGACGCCGAGGATCACGGCCTCGTCGTCGATACGAAGTGCTTCTGCCGGTTCATCAGCGCGGCCTCGGCGATCGATGGATAGCGCTTGGTCCAGTCGCTCCCGTTGCGAGACAGCAGGCGTACGCGAGCGTCTTCCCGGATGACAGCATCCGGTAGCCATCATGCTTCACCTCGTGGATGCAGTCCGGTCCTGATGGGACCTGCTTGCCGGCGGTCGCCAGGCAGAGTTCGTACGCCCTACTGTCTCTAAGCCTAGTGGATTCCGGATGATTACCGTGAGTAGGGGTACCCTAATTCCGGTTTCGCCATGGAATCAAAGGGTCCAAGAGTGGAACGAGAATGTTCCCCGTCGAACGTCTGCGCTTCCAAGGCGTTTTAGAGTGGAGCGAATTTCATGACGGGAGGAGATCGTGAAACGCCTGCGGTTCAAACCAGACAAAGCGCTGGGAGAACAACTGATCAAGGAAGCCCGGCTAGCAAGGGAAAAGGCACTACAACTACCAGCGGGCAAGGAACGTGATGACCTATTGAGGAAGGCCCACGAGGCCGACATCACCGCCCGTATCGATGAATGGTTAAATTCACCAGGCCTTAAGCCGCCCATCTAGAAGCAAGGCCGCCTCATTGGCGGCCTCTGCTTTCAAGTGTCGCACATGGGTGCCGCTCTCGTGCAGCGTCGGACCTTCAGCATAAGAGAATTGATTTGCGGTATCGCGATGCCCGATCCGCGATCTAGTGATGGTAGCTAGCGGCTCACGCTGGCGAGTCTCCAATCAAAGGAGAGAGACGATAGTCAGCAGACCTATCGCGGCCAAAGTCCATGCCAGCCAATGAATCATCCACTGCCGATCACGCGTCATTGCGGTGCCCGCTCGGATTTCTGATCATCCGCAGAAGGCGCGCCGGATAGCTAAGCTGAGTTGAGTTAGATCAATGAAAGATCAGCACGAGGGCCGAGAACGCCGCTACGGATAGCGCGCCGGCAGCGAGTACTATCGACTGAAATAGCCGGTCATTCCCCATGCGCGTATCGTCACACGGATGGTGTCGGGCAGCTATGTAGTTTGTGCCAGGAAGCGGCAAATGTCTGCGGCTGAAAGCCGCGTCAGCGGGGTACCACGAGTGTATGGAGGCGAACAGATCAGTGACCTGCGTCAGTCTATGATCACTCGCTTGGCCTGCAGCCAAGCACCTCCAACGGCCCCGGCCTTCCCACGCAACTCCTACGCCCCCCGGCCGGGGCCGTCTTTGACTCAAAGCCCCGAAGGCGGGGCGCCTGTCTTCAAGAGCCGCACACCGTTCCCAGACTCGTGCAGCTTGAGCCAGCCGCGCTCGACCGCGGCCTTGATCCAGCGCCAAACTCAGGGGCGTTGGCTTTGAGCTTGTAGAGGAACGGCGCGTTGATCTTCTCGACGCGGATGCGGCCGTCCTGGACGGCTTCGACGCCTGCGGCGAGCCGCGACCAGCTTGCGCGCTGCGGCTTCCGGGTTGGCATAGGGAAGCCGCGTCTCAAGTTTCCGAGCAGCTCTTCCTGGCGGCCGGATGCGGCGGAGCGCTCTTCCTGCCGTTTCGCATCGGATGCGGCACCGGCGCTGAAGAACGCGAGGCTGCAATCATCGCGCTCACCGCGTCCCTCAAGCAGGGTCCAATTCAGAATTCCGAAACTCACGGACCACTTCCGTTCGCGTTAGAGCGAAGCGTTAACGACCGCGATTTAGCGCGCGAAAAGACCGCTCAGTGGCTTACGAAAGCCGGGCCGGGAGGCGGGCTCATGGGTTCGAGTTCAGGTGTAAACGGACTTAGATCCGTCTGGAACGAAATGTGGCCCACCGGAACGGTCGTTCCAAAAAGCGGATCAATCAGAGCCAAATTGTTGAATGATTTTAAGGCGCGACTTCAGGCGATGGCGCTCCCTAGCGGAATCGAACCGCTCTCTCCACCGTGAAAGGGTGGCGTCCTAACCGATAGACGAAGGGAGCAAGACTTGCACCGTGCCGGGGCCCGAACGAGTCGTCCCCGGAATGCCCTGCGGCGGGCGAACGTATAGTGGCCTTTGGGCGGTGGGGCAAGCCATTCGGGAACGTCTTTTGGGACCGGTGGAGAAACTCGCCCTGGGAAAGTTCTGGCGCTTTTTCAACGGTTTCTTAGGATTTCCTGCGGTAGCGCTGGATCGGGAGATTTTCTGGTCATGGCCGCAACCAAGAAGCGGGAAGCACGCAAATTGCTGTCGCAGCAGGCCTGGATCACGCTCGAGGGCGGGTTCGCCGCGCGGCAGTGCCTCGTGGCCGACATCTCCAGCTCGGGCGCCCGCATCACGCTTGACGAGGACGCGGCTCAACTGCCCGGCATTATCCGGCTGGCCTTCGCGCGCGATGCCCGGACCGGGCGGAGCTGCCAGGTGATCTGGCGGCGCGGCAAGTCCGCCGGAATCAAATTCATCTGACCTACGTCCCGCCGGTCCTCATGGAAATCGGACCTTGCCCGCGCTACAAGACGGCATGCGCGCTCTCTCCATCATCGCTATCGGCTGTCTCGTAATCTCGTCGGCTCGTGCCGAGACGGCGCGCCTGCCCAGCCCGGAGCGGTCGCCCCAGACCGGCAAGGTGCTGCCGCTCAAGGGCACGGGGAGCGCCAGCACTTGCGCCGCCTACGGTCCCGGCTTCGTTCGCGTCGAGAGCACCGGAAGCTGCGTGAAGATCGGCGGCACGCTGGATGTCGGTGTTACCGCCTCGAGCCGCCGCTAGCGGTGCATGCCGTCGACCGGGCTGTCGCTCGACATCATCGTCCCCGTCCTGATCTATTGTGCGCTGCTCTGGTGGGTCGGTCGCGGCATGAGCTGGACCGCGCGGCTTGCGACCGCCGCCGTCACGCTGGTGCTGGTCGTTTGTGTGCTGCTGGTCGAGCGCGGCTGGCGTTAGGGCATGATCCGGACCCGAAGGGCCGCGAAGCGGAAAGTGGGCACCGGTTTTCAGAACAGGTCATGCCCCAAAGAATAGCCCTTCAGGACATCGGCGGTGCGACATACTTTGCAAAGCCCGGCCGGCTCGCGAGCTCTGCGAACCAGCGGCTCAGATTGGAAAGCGTTGGGCGCGTGATGCCCTCGACGCCGAGCCAGCGCCGCGCATAGGCGCCGAGTGCGATGTCGGCAATGCTGAAGTCGTCGCCCTCGACGAAGCGGCGTGTCGCGAGCTGTTGATCGAGGATGCGCCAGACCTCGGTCGCCGCATCTGCATCCTTCTGGATCTGCACCATGTTGCGTTCGGCGGGCGGCGTGCGAACGATTCCCCAGAACACCGGACGATCGGCCGGCTGTAGCGTCGAGAGCGTCCAGTCGAGCCAGCGGTCGACGCCGGCGCGTCGTCTCGCTGCTTGCGGATAGATCGTCGTGTCCTGACGATAGGCGAGACAGAGGTAGCGCATGATGGAATTGGATTCCCACAACACGTAGTCGCCGTCGACGAGTGTTGGGATGCGCGAATTGGGGTTCATCGCGAGATAGTCGGCCTCGCGGGTGCGGCCGAACTGCATGCCGGCATCGATGCGCTCGAAGGCAAGATCGAGCTCGGTCAGGCACCACAGCACCTTTTGCACGTTGACCGAATTGGCGCGCCCCCAGACCATCAGTTGCGGCTTATGCTCCGCCACGTTGCTTCTCCCGCGTTCATGCTTTGCTGCGGTTGATAGCGAAATCTCGCGCATCGCGCGAGCGGTGTTCGCGAAGCCGTCTCATGCAAAAAGCTCCGCCAGGGGCGGAGCTTTCAGACGCATCCGACAACCGGTGACAGGCGTCAGTGGCCGAAGAAAAGCCACAGCAGAATGATCACCGGGATCGGCACGCCAAGTAACCACAGCAACAGCCCTCTCGCCATTTGCGTCCTCCTCCAGATGTCCTCGTTGAGGAGAGAACGCCCAGGGGCAGGGCTCGTTCCAGGCGGAACGCGCGTGCTGCTTACCAGTGACCGGTGTTCGGCATCGACTGCCACGGCTCCTGCGGCGGCTTCGGATCGCCCTTCTGAAGCAGCTCGATCGAATGCAGGTCGGGCGACCGGACGAACGCCATGTTGCCGTCGCGTGGCGGGCGGTTGATCGTGATGCCTGCCTTCATCAACCGATCGCAGGTCGCGTAGATGTCGTCGACCTCATAGGCGAGGTGACCGAAATAGCGGTCCTCACCGTACTTCTCCTCGTCCCAATTGTAGGTGAGCTCGACCAGCGGCGCCCCGCGCGTCGAGGGCTGCTTCTTCAGCGCTTCGAGATCGTCCGCCGAGCACAGGAATACGAGCGTAAAGCGTCCCTTGTCGTTTTCGATCCGCCGCACCTCCTTCAAGCCGAGCGCGTCCTGGTAGAATTTCAGCGCGACGTCGAGATTGCGCACGCGCAGCATGGTGTGGAGGTAACGCATGGTCTTTTCTCCCTGGCGGTCTTTGACTGAGGCAGGCTTGGTTCGGCAGTTCCATAGCAGCAAACGCGCAGCGAGGGCAGGGGAGGAGCGTTCAAGCGGCTGCATGGCAGGCTCGCGCTTCACGCCGCCGCTCGACGCTGTCGGCGCCAAGTTGTATCGTCGGGTCCGCCATGAAAAACGGGCTCTATTCCATCCACATCCACATGCTCGACGGCGTGAAGGGCCGCGACAGTGGGGTGCTGGTGCTGCGCGACGGGGTGCTGCTCGGCGGCGGGCCATATTTCTGGTCGCAAGGCTCGTATACGATCGGCAACGGCACTTGGAAGGGCGAGCTTGCCACCAATCAGCACACGCCATTTGCCGATCCCTTTGTCCGCCCGTTGTTCGGCGGCCAGGAGGTCAACAGCGGCTTCTCCGGCACGTTCACCGATAAGGAGGCGGAAGTGTTCGGCACCGTGCTGGTCGGCAATCGCAGCCTCAGCTTTCGCGCGACGTTGAAGCGGCTCGCCGACATCTGATCACGCGGCGGAAAGCGCTCCGCGGCAAAGCCTAACGAAAGCTTTCACGAGATCGGATAACCCTATTCGGTTAGGTTAAAAGCCGGATCGCGTTGCAGTTCCGACGCATTGGGATAGGTGTCGGCAGGCAAGCCGAAACGAGAGAGCCAGGCACAATGGCCATGACACCACCTTCGACGCTGTCCTTCTACCAGGCCGACCGACAGACCTTTCGTCGTGTCGCGGTCGTCGGCATGTTGTTCTGCGCCGCCTTTGTGGCGATCAGCCTTTCGCTGCGTCCGCAGGTGGAAGACGGGTCACACGTGCTCGTGAAGGCCGACCGGCTGGTGCGGACGGCAGGACAGCCGCCGCAGACGCGCTGAGCGCGCCGCCGCTCGAATCCTATCGCTGCAAATGTGAGTCATCGCCGGGGCCGCGAGCCCGCGAGGCGCTGCGCGCGGCCAGCGCCAGGAATCCGGCGTACCCAACCAGGTTGAGCAGGACTTCAAGCCACGCTGGCATCGCAGCCTCTTTGCGCGAACGAGGATGGCCAACGCGCTAAGGGCGGGTTTGTTCCGGGAGCAGACGAGAAAATTGGTCAGGTTCCGGAGGTTGGGTCCAGCCGTCGCCCAAGACTCGAAACCGAGTTTGTCGAAGGAGCGTCTTTCAGGAACTCGGCAATCGCGCGGGCAAGTTCGCGATCGCTCATCGGCGTCGGTGGCGGGCGCAAGGCGCCGACACCGAAGCTGCGGACGATCTCCTCATAGTGTTTATCCTGGCGTCTGGGGATCAGCCTGCGGATGCGGGCCAGCAATGCGGATATCGGCAAACGGACCTCCTCACATGCCCTCCCCATTGGCAAAGGGGCGCCTCTGCTGCCACCGCGCCCTGAAACCGAAAACCCCGCCAACACCGCGGAGGATGCTGACGGGGTCTTCGTGCTTTCACCTCGACCCGGATGGCGGAGGCTGCCGCACTTGGAAATCAAATGCGCCCGCAAGCCGGTTCGTTCCAGGGCGGTGCGAGTTTTTTTTCGAATGGCAGCGGTTTCGCCCACATCGATTGCCCGCAACCATCGGACGGTGCAGGCGTTGGTCCTCCACGAGCGATGGAGGAGAAAGCGCATGAGAAAGACTTTGGCAGTTCTGGCCACGGTTGCGGCCGTCGGAGCTACCGCGATTGCGGCACCGGCAGAGGCGCGCGGGCGCGGCATCGGACCGGGTCTCGCGTTCGGTCTTGCGGCCGGCGCACTCACAGCGGGCGCGATCGCTGCGTCCCATCCTTATTATTATGGTCCGGGCTACTATGACTATGGTCCGAGCTATTACGGACCGGGTCCCTACGCCTACTATGGCGGACCGGTCTATTACCGGCACCATCACTGGCGTCATTGGTAAAACCAGACGCCAAAACGAAAAGCCCGGAGCGGCGCTCCGGGCTTTTTGCTTGATCAATCCAAAACGGCCTTACGGCCAAAGCGACGGCCGCTCGACCTTGCGGGCGTTCTCCAGCGTCGAGACAAAATATTCCTCTCGCTCGCGTTTGAATTTTTCCTGTGTCGCACGAAAAGCGGCGACGCGCGCGGCGATCTCTTCTCGATCCCTTGCTTTACGCTGTTCTTCTTCTGTCATGTCCATCCCCTTCTTACCAACTGACCTCAAGCGCTGCCGCCGCATCGCGTTGAGTCGGATTCGAACGGTTGCATTGATCGACCTCGAATGGGGCGTCAATGGGGACGAGGCATTGCCGGATTGTGATAAGCGACGGAGCGGAAAAATTTGCCGACCTCGTCGCGCTTCATGGTGGATAAGCGCGTCAACAACCTTGCCGCTTGCGCGCTCTGCCGCTAGCCCCAGATAGGCAAATCAGGCGTCGCTGCGACGACGAAGATCGATCTCCGAGCGACAAAGGACGACGTTGGCAGCGCGGGCGTCATTTGTGATGAGAGAGATCATCGCGATCGGTCGGACGTGCTATAGGTGGCACGTTCGCGCACGGGATGGCTGCTTGTGATTGCATCAGATCTTCGCACCGGCGTCGACAGGCTCGGCGACATGATCGCCACCGCACGCAGCATCTTGCCGTTCACGGGAGCGGGCATCTCGACCGAGTGCGGCATCCCCGATTTCCGCTCGCCGGGTGGATTGTGGACTCGTAACCGTCCGATCCCGTTCGACGAATTCGTCGCGAGCCAGGAGGCGCGGGACGAATCCTGGCGCCGCCGTTTCGCGATGGAGCCGACCTTTGCCGCGGCAAAGCCCGGACGCGGCCATCGTGCGCTGGCCTCGCTCTACCGTGCCGGCAAGGCTCCCGCCGTCATCACTCAGAACATCGACAACCTGCACCAGGCATCGGGCTTCGCTCCCGACCACGTGATTGAACTCCACGGCAATACCACTTACGCGCGCTGCATCGGCTGCGGCGAGGCCTATCAGCTCGACTGGGTGAAGCAGAGGTTCGACGCAGAAGGCGCCGCGCCCGACTGCACCGTGTGCGCCGAACCGGTGAAGACGGCGACGATCTCGTTCGGGCAGGCGATGCCGGAAGATGCGATGCAGCGTGCGACCGAGCTTGTGCAGCAGTGCGATCTCTTCATCGCGATCGGTTCCTCGCTCGTGGTTTGGCCGGCGGCGGGCTTTCCGATGATGGCGAAGAATTGCGGAGCGCGTCTCGTGATCATCAACCGCGAGCCGACCGAGCAGGACGACATCGCCGATCTCGTGATCCACCACGACATCGGCGAGACCTTGGGACCCTTCGTCGGTAACTGACGTCGAATTTGATTCGCGCCTGTGCAAGGCTGTTCATAGGTTCCGGCGAATCTCTTTTTTGTCTATGCGTCGCAACCGGGAGTGTTATCTTTTGATTCGAGAGATTCGTGTGGCGTCATGGTGAGAAGTTCTCGTCCTGACGCGTGATTCGGCACCGTCGCTGAGGGCGGTTTGCCTTTGATGTGTGAGGTCCGGGGTTATGGGGTCGTCGGACGGATTCGAGTCCAAAAAGGTCGGAGTTCCAGCGCCGGGCGCGTCGTCTGGGCGGCTGGCACCGGGCGACATCGCAGGTGTCGGTCGCGATACAGCGCTCAATCCCTTCACCGGGCTTGGTGAAGGGAGTGCCAATCTTGTCGAAGTCACGGGCGTCATCAAATGGTTCGACGCTTCGAAGGGCTACGGTTTTATCGTTCCCGACAATGGCTGGCCCGACGTGCTCCTGCACGTAACCGTGCTCAGGCGCGACGGTTTCCAGACCGCATATGAGGGGGCACGCATCGTCGTCGAGTGCATCCAGCGCGCCAAGGGCTATCAGGCGTTCCGCGTCGTCTCGATGGACGAGTCGACCGCGATCCATCCCGCGCAGATGCTGCCGCCGCGCACCCATGTCACGGTGACGCCGACCAGCGGGCTGGAGCGGGCGCAGGTCAAATGGTTCAACCGGCTGCGCGGCTTCGGCTTCTTGACCTGTGGCGAGGGCACGCCTGACATCTTCGTGCACATGGAGACGCTGCGCCGCTTCGGCATGACCGAGTTGCGGCCGGGCCAGTATGTGCTGGTCCGCTTTGGGCCGGGCTCGAAGGGCATGATGGCCGCCGAGATCCATCCCGAGACCGGATCGCCTGGGCTCCAGTCCCACTAGCCACGAAATCTCCCTGTCGGCTGTTCCCGGATTCGTGAGCAGCCGGAGCGGGTGGGGCCGTCTGGCATTTGCCATGATCGCCGGGTTACGATGCGCGTCCCAACCCACGCCGCTGGCATGAGTGCCGTTCCATGAATTTTGATCGCAAGACAGCCTGGTCTCTGGTCCGGGGCCTGTTGGCCGCAGTCCTTGTTTTTGCCGTTTGCGCCGGCCCCATGCGGGCCGCGAGTTTCCAGCCGCTCGAGATTGCGACCAGGAACGGCGTTCAGGTGTTCTCCGTCGAGATGGCTACGACCGAGGAGGAGAAGACGACTGGCCTGATGTACCGGAAGGAGCTCGCGGACGGGAAGGGGATGCTGTTCGACTTCTCGCCCGAGCAGGAAGTGACGATGTGGATGAAGAACACCTACATCTCGCTCGACATGATCTTCATCGCCGCCGACGGTCGCATTCTAAGGATTGCCGAGAATACCGAGCCGCTGTCGACCAAGATCATCCCTTCGCGCGGTCTCGCGCGGGCCGTCTTGGAGGTGCCGGCCGGCACGGCGCAGAAATACGGCATCCGCCCCGGCGACCGCGTCGCGCACCCGCTGTTCGGCGGCAAATAGAGCCGAAATCGGCGGCGCACAGCCGCCTTGCTGGCGGCCCCTGAAGCGTGTATCGACGGGGCCTGCTGGACATTCGGGGTATAGCGCAGCCTGGTAGCGCGGCAGTTTTGGGTACTGCAGGTCGTTGGTTCGAATCCAGCTGCCCCGACCAGCAATTTCAAATGCTTACGGTACACTAAGCAGGTCTTTCCTTCCCAGGATTTCGAAGGGGAAGACCATGGGAAGGCATGTGAGAGCGCGCCTGCCCGTTCCGCCATCGCCCCAGTGACAAACAGGCCGGGCAAGGCCTTTGGCGGAGTTGCCAGGCTCCGCCGAGCATTACGCTTGTTCAGCCAGTATCCATCTCCGCTCTCGGGAAATCCGCTTGCGCGCGCTTTGAGGCTGCCCGAACATCTTTGGGTCGAGATCTGGGCGAGGAGAAATGACGTGGTGCAGACCATTCATTCAGACATGATCCGAAAGCTGGTTGCCGTCTCACTGGTTCTAGGCAGCACCAGCGCTCAAGCGCAAAACTGCATGCAGTATCCCCCCGGTCCTTTCCGCCGTCAGTGCGCCGAAGCAAACCATCCGCAGCTCGATGCAAAGATAGAACGGTGCAAAGAGGAGGCCCGAGGAATGGGTCTCAGTGGGGGCAAGGGACAGCCCGCCCTTAAAGAGTACGTGCAGGCGTGCATGCACCGCCGATAAGCGCGAGGGTGTTCCACAGACGCACCGCGGGGCAGGTCCGCGCACCACCCATCCAAAGCCCTCGCCGAGAAACTGTCATTTTCCAGGTGATCCCGACGCCTGTTTCGGCGGGGAGCCGCGTTGAAGGAAAGGGCGGATCGTGCATCTTGCGTTGCGCCCGGCAACATAGGCGAGGCTCCCATGTCGATCACGGCGATCGGTTCGGTCTCCAGCGCAGCGGCAACGTCTCAGTCCGCGGCAAGCTCCTCTTCCTCGGCGACATCGTCCACATCGGCGACGAGCTCGTCCTCGGCAACTGTATCGTCTTCCCAGTCGGCAGGCGGAAGTGGCGGAGCAGACAGCGGTAGCGGCAGCTCAGCCAAAACCATCGTCAGCGAGGTCTCCACGACCGTGAACGGGATCACCACCACGGTCATCACCTATTCCGACGGCACGACCGAAGTCCAAACCTCGGTCAGTTCGCAAGGCGGCCAGAACCAGGGCGGTCAGTCCAACCAGGCTGGCCAGACCTACACGGCTCAAGGCACGCTCGGTACGGCCTCTGGAAGCACCTGAGGCAAAAGGGCGAGACCGGGAACGCCGGTCAGCCGACGCGCGCGATCGTCTCGCACAAGCGCCTGTTCAAACCTCTGGTTCCCGTTTGCAGCGCATCGCGACTTCTGCGCGATTTTTCAGACAGTTGCCGCCTCAGCCGCGTGCGAAATAATCGAGGCTTTGTCGAACCTTTGGGGTCCGCAATAGACATACGGATATTGGGGATTTGAGCGCCCAATACCTAAACGGACGCCGCCAAGCGACGATATTCCGCTTGTGCGGCGTCGCGCTTTTCAGAGCCGACAGATCAGTCGTGCATCTCAGCTTGACGCGCACCAACCCGCAGGGAAGGGGATGAACGGCCAGACCGTCTTGTTGTCGTTCGCTGCATCGGGAAGTGCCTTGGCGGCTGGTGCGGCGGTCGCCGCCGACGGCGGAGCCGCGGCCACCAGGTGCAACCATACGCATTGCAGATTCACGTTGAGCAAATTCATGCTGAGCAAATTCATGTCGATCAACCCGGACAGCAGGTGTCTCAAAAACTCAATTCAGTTCGAAATCGTCAGACGTCTCAAAACGGCGCGGTCATCTCAAATCTGATGCGCATTCTAGAAAAGACCGGGCATTGTTTCAACCCGTCACGGCCTGCACATCTACGGCAGTTAAGGTTGACCAGTTAGGTTAAGCACGCGCTCGTGTTGCGGCCATTTCGTCGACTGTTATCAAATCGGGCACCGGCTCGCCGCTGTGCCTACGAACGTGGCTCACACAACATCACAGACATGGCGGCGCTTTTGTTTCTCGCGAGTTTTCGTCATGGTTTTCGATCGCAGCTCATCCCCTGATTTACGATCCAGTTGGACCGAGATCTGGCATTTGTGGACCATTATCGTGCCAAGGCGCTCGATCAATGGGCAGCTGGTCTACGGCAAGGTCTGGCGCCGCCACGATGGACGTCAGTGGATCTACAAGAAGTTCACCGAATATAGCGAGGACGAAGCGGCCTGAACCGTCCGCTTCGCGTTTGCTCGCTCAGCCCGCCTTCGCAGCGGTAGCCGCCGGCTTCGCCGTGGCGGGCGGCTTCAGCGGTTTGTCCTGCCGCTTCGACCAGGAGATGTAGTAGGCGACCGTGGTCATGATCGCGATTCCGGCAATGCTGACGAAGAGCTGCGCGAACAGCGACCCCGAGCTCATCGACAATTCGAAATGGCCGACGAAGGACAGGAACACGCCGACACAGAACACGGCGAGCGACTGCTGGCCGCAGACGATCACGGGATCGAAGATCTTCCATTCCAGCCCCGGCCAGTCCTTCGGCACGAAGCGGATCACCAGGATCACGATCACGACGAAATGGATGAAGCGATAGGGCGCAAGGTTGGTCTTGTCGTTCGGGTTGAACGCTGAGAACAGCCACTCCGGAAACATCGCGCCAAGGTTCGAGAAGCGGCCCGCCATGGTCATGATCAGCGCGAAAAGCAGATAGGCAAGGCACAAATAGAGCGTGACGTTCGAATTGATCAGCGTCATCGAGCGCCGCGCTCCGCCCATCGCGCACCAGGCCCCGAACACGAACAGGACCTGCCAGCAATACGGGTTGAAATACCATGTGCCGGCCGGGTAGGCGGTGAGATTCCAGCCGAAATGCCGCGCTGCCAGCCAAAGGGCGATGGACAGCCCCATCGTGAGGTCCGGCTTGCGCAGCATGAACCACAGGACCGGCGGGAATAATCCCATCAGCACGATGTAGAGCGGCAACACGTCGAGATTGAGTGGCTTGAAACGAAGGAACAAGCCCTGCCGCAGCGTCTCGGTGGCGTTGTCGACGAGGCCCGCGACATTGAACTCATCGATCATGTCGGAATCGCCGAAGCGCAACGCCAAATAGCTGATCGCGGCGATGTAGATCACGAACAGGATGATGTGGGCGACGTAGAGCTGCCACACGCGCTTGGTCAACCGGGTGGCGCCGACGATGAAGCCGCGCTCCAGCATCATCCGCGCATAGACGAAGGATGCGGTATAGCCGGAGATGAAGACGAAGAGGTCGGCGGCGTCGCTGAAACCGTAATTTCGCGTCGTGATCCAGTTCACGACGTTGTCGGGGATGTGATCGAGGAAGATCGCCCAGTTCGCGACCCCGCGAAACAGATCCAGCCGGAGGTCACGGCCTTTTTCGGGAAGCGTTGCGTTGATGTTCAGGAAGGCCATTCGAAGCGGACTTTCGAGGAGGAAACACAGAACACGAGGGGCGCGGGCCAGGCGCCAGATCAGCCGTACCGCGGGGCCAGGCTGCCGGTCCGCGGTGTACGCGGGGCGAGATTGTCACGGCGCAGCATAATGACTATACCCGTTGGCAACGCTACCCCCAGGATTGTGGAATCACCGTTCAAATTCCCGATACGGTGTTCTCTATACTATCCGGGTGGTTTCCACCAATAGCTTCGGTGACGCATAGAGTTAGACCGAATAGACGTTAGAGGGGTCCGGCCGTCCAATGACCGCACGCATTTTCAAGCCCGCCAAGAACGCGATGCAATCGGGCAAGGGGAAGACCCGGGAATGGCAGCTCGACTATGAGCCGGAGCAGCCGCGCGCGGTCGAGCCGCTGATGGGATGGACCTCGTCGGCGGACATGAAGCAGCAGATCACGCTGCGCTTCGAGACCAAGGAGGAGGCTATCTCCTATTGCGAGCGCAAGGGCATTGCCTATCAGGTTATCGAGCCCCAGGAGTCGATCCGCCGCCCGGTCGCCTATGCCGACAATTTCTCCTTCCGCCGCGGCGAACCTTGGACCCACTGATCCGGACGCACTGAGCGCCAGCTTCCCCTGGAGACCTTGGCAGGGATTTTCTCGCGTGCTTCGCTGAGCGAAGCGTGACGGGATCATGACGAGGTGGGTATGGCCGGGCGTTACCAGCTCGACGGCGTCGATCTGAGGATATTGTCGGAGCTCCAGGAAGACGGCCGCGTCCGCAACAATGAGCTGGCGCATCGTGTCGGCGTTTCCGCGCCGAACTGCCTGCGGCGGCTTAAATCCCTGGCCAGCCGCGGCGTGATCAAGGCGGTCCGTGCCATTCTGGACGAGCGGCTCCTCGGCTATGAGGTAGTCTCGTTCGTCGCCATCCAGCTCGGCAGTCAGGCCCAACCGGTTCTGGAAGCCTTCGAGATCTCCATTGCCGCCATCCCGCGCATCCAGCAGTGCTGGCGGATCTCCGGCGATACCGACTATCTCCTGAAATGCGTGGCCCCGAACGTCGAAAGCATGCGGCAACAGCTCCTGCATTTCGCCGCCATGCCGAACGTGAAGAACGTCCGCAGCTTTCCCGTGCTGGGCGTTGCCAAGGACGTACCGCTGCCGGTGCTAGACGTCGCTGCTGCGGCGCCGGCTGTTTGATCAGATCTGAGTCCCGGAGCGCGGCACGCTATCTGGCTGAGCGGAGATATCTGCATTCAAACGCACCTAACGGTACCTGGTGCGAAACTCGCGCGGCGAGGTGCCGGTCCAGTTGCGGAAGGCGCGCGAAAAACTCTTTTCGTTGCGGAAACCGGCGATCTCGGCGATCCGCTTGATCGGCGTACGGCCACGCATCAGGGCTTCCCTGGCGAGTTCGAGCTTTGCCTCTTCCTTCAATGCGCGCAGCGAGGTCGTCTCGTCGTGCAGGCGACGATGCATGGTGCGGGTCGACAGCGCAAGCTCACTTGCGACATCGTCGGCCGTGAGTATCCGACCTCGTGCACCGCGTAGCACGCGCCTGATCCGCTCCACCATCAGACGGTCGCGCCGATAGGGCAGCACGGTCAGGCGCAGCGCCCCCTTCAGCATTTGATCAAGATCGGACGGGCTGCGCTTCAGCGGCAGCGCCAGGTATCGCTTGTCGAAGGTGATGCTGGCGCGCTCCGCATCGAAGCGAACGTTCTTGCAGAAGATCGTCGGATAAACCGAGACGTGACTCGGCTCGGCATAGGGAAATTCCGCCGCGCGGAGCGCGATCGCGGAGTCGACGGCCCAGCAGGAGAAGCCGAGCACGTAGCGCAGCAGCGTCACCAGGCAGAATTCGCGCAACGTCCCGAGGTCGCCTCGCTCGTGAATACAGATCACGGCAGCGTCGCGGTCGACACTAAGCTCGAACAGCACGTCCTCGGTGAGGATGCGATGGTGCCGGCACCAGCGCTTCAGCGCCACCTCGAGATTGGGGGCGGTGATCGAGGCCCGGCACAGCATGCCATAGGTGCCCCATGGCAACCGGCGTGAGAACCAGCCGAGCGCCTCGTCGTCGAGTTCGCGCATGGCATGGCCCGCCAGGGCCTCGAACTGGGCCGCGGTGACCCGCCCGTCCGCCGATCTGATGAGGTCCGCGGGCACCTGGCTCCTGGCTAGGGCCTCGGCCGCGTCGCGGCCATATCTGGCGTAGGCCGCAACCACCCCGCGCACGAAGGCCGCCGGTGTCACGGCGCGGCGAGGAACCGCTGCGGTGGCTTGAAAAGGCATGCCGAATCCTCGCCAACTATGGCGGAAAATGCAACCTTTTCGACGGCCGGAATGCCCGATCGGAGGTAGGTTGGCGGGCAAGACAAGATCGGAGGAGCAGCCCATGAACATTCCGAGCATCGATTTCGACCTGGGCGAAGACATCGCCATGCTGCGCGATACGGTGCGCGCGTTCATTGAGGCCGAGGTTGCGCCACGCGCCGCCGAGATCGAGAAGGCGAACCTGTTTCCCGCCGACCTCTGGAAGCGCTTCGGCGATCTCGGCCTGCTCGGGATGACCGCGCCGGAGGAATATGGCGGCGCCAATATGGGCTATGTCGCCCACATCGTCGCCATGGAGGAGATTTCGCGCGGCTCGGCCGCCGTAGGCCTGTCCTACGGGGCGCATTCCAATCTCTGCGTCAACCAGATCCGCCGCAACGGCAATGACGCGCAGCGCCAGCGCTATCTGCCGAAGCTGATTTCCGGCGACTATGTCGGCGCGCTCGCGATGTCCGAGCCGGGCGCCGGCTCCGACGTCGTGTCCATGAAGCTGCGCGCCGACAAGCGCGGCGACCGCTACGTCCTCAATGGCTCCAAGATGTGGATCACCAATGGCGGCGACGCCGACGTGCTCGTCGTCTATGCCAAGACTGATCCGGATGCCGGCCCGCGCGGCATCACCGCCTTCCTGATCGAGAAAGGCGTCAAGGGCTTTACGCACGGCCAGCATCTCGACAAGCTCGGCATGCGCGGCTCCAACACCTATCCCTTGTTCTTTGACGAATGCGAGGTGCCGGCCGAGAACGTCCTGGGCGGCGTGGGCGAGGGCGTCAAGGTGTTGATGTCCGGCCTCGACTATGAACGCGCCGTGCTGTCCGGCGGCCCGCTCGGGATCATGGCGGCCTGCATGGATGCCGTCGTGCCCTACATGCACGAGCGAAAGCAGTTCGGCCAGCCGATCGGCGACTTTCAGCTCATGCAGGGCAAGCTCGCCGACATGTATTCGACCTGGCAGGCGACGCGCGCCTATGTCTACGCGGTGGGGCGCGCCTGCGACCGCGGCGGTCACGCGCGCAGCTTACGCAAGGACGCTGCCGCGGCGATCCTTTACTCCGCCGAGAAGGCGACGTGGATGGCCGGCGAGGCGATCCAGGCGCTTGGCGGTGTCGGCTACACCAGCGAATTTCCGACCGGGCGTCTGTGGCGCGACGCGAAACTCTACGAGATCGGCGCCGGCACTTCGGAAGTGCGTCGCATGCTGATCGGCCGCGAGCTGATGGCCGAGACGGCCTGAACGCATTTGGAATTGCCGCGAAAATGGTTCACCCTGTTGCGGCATCTCACCAGGTCAACAGAAGCACTGGACACATGCCGCTCCATTCCACCATCGATCCTTCATCATCGGATTTCGCAGGCAATGCCGAGGCGATGCGCGCGCTCGTCGCTGACCTCCGTGAAAAGCTCGCCCAGGTCGCCGGCGGCGGCGGAGAGGCTTCGCGCAAGCGGCACACCGCGCGCGGCAAGATGCTGGCGCGCGAGCGTGTCGATCTCCTGGTCGATCCCGGCACCGCGTTTCTGGAGCTTTCGCCACTTGCCGCCTATGGCCTCTACGGCGGCGACGTGCATTCGGCGAGCGTCGTCACAGGAGTTGGGCGGATCTCGGGGCGCGAATGCGTCATCGTCGCCAATGATGCCACTATCAAGGGCGGCACCTACTACCCGATGACGGTGAAGAAGCACCTGCGCGCACAGGACGTCGCGCGCCAGAACAATCTTCCTTGCGTCTACATGGTCGATTCCGGCGGCGCCTTCCTGCCGATGCAGGACGACATCTTTCCGGACGAGCGGCACTTTGGCCGCATCTTCTATAATCAGGCGCAGATGTCTTCGCAGGACATCCCGCAGATCGCGATCGTGATGGGCTCCTGCACCGCCGGGGGCGCCTATGTGCCGGCCATGTCGGACGAGAGCATCATCGTGCGCAATCAGGGCACCATCTTCCTCGGCGGCCCGCCGCTGGTGAAGGCCGCGACCGGCGAGGTCGTAAGCGCCGAAGAACTTGGTGGCGCCGACGTGCATTCGCGGCAGTCAGGCGTCACCGATCATTACGCCCAGAACGATGCGCATGCGATCGGCATCGCGCGGCGTATCGTGGGTACGCTCAAGCCGGCGATACGGCCGAACCTCAACATGCATCCGCCGCGCGATCCGCTGTTTGCAGCGGAAGAGATTTATGGCGTCGTGCCGGTCGACGGCCGCAAGCCCTTCGACGTGCGCGACATCATCGCGCGCATCGTCGACGGTTCGGAGTTCGACGAGTTCAAGAAGCTCTACGGAACGACGCTGGTCTGCGGCTTCGCCCATATCTGGGGTTATCCGGTCGGCGTCATCGCCAATAACGGCATCCTGTTCAGCGAGAGCTCGCTGAAGGGCGCACATTTCATCGAGCTGTGTTGCCAACGTGGCATTCCCCTCGTGTTCCTGCAGAACATCACCGGCTTCATGGTCGGCAAGAAATATGAGGCCGGTGGCATCGCCCGCGACGGCGCCAAGCTCGTCACGGCGGTGGCGACCGCTTCGGTACCGAAATTCACTGTCGTGATTGGCGGCTCCTACGGCGCCGGCAATTACGGCATGTGCGGGCGCGCCTACTCACCGCGCTTTCTCTGGATGTGGCCGAACGCGCGCATCTCGGTGATGGGCGGCGAGCAGGCTTCGATGGTGCTGAGCCAGGTCAGGCGCGACAACATCGAGGCCAAGGGCGAGAGCTGGTCGAAGGAAGAGGAGGAGAAGTTCCGCAGCCCCATTCGTGCGCAGTATGAAAGCCAGGGGCATCCCTACTATGCGACGGCGCGGCTGTGGGACGATGGCGTGATCGATCCGGCCGATACGCGGCTCGTGCTGGGACTAGGGTTGTCAGCGGCGTCGAACGCGCCGATCGAACCTACGAAATTCGGCCTGTTCAGGATGTGACGCAGGAACTGATGATGGACCGCTCAAACCTCTACCGGCGCTTTCGCACGCTCCTGATCGCCAACCGTGGCGAGATCGCCTGCCGCGTCATCCGCACCGCGCGCGCCATGGGCCTGCGCACTGTTGCCGTCTATTCCGATGCCGACCGCGACGCGATGCATGTTGCGCTGGCTGACGAAGCCGTTCTGCTTGGGCCGGCGCGGGCGCGCGACAGCTATCTCAATATCGAGCGGCTGATCGAGGCCGCGCGGAAAACGGGCGCCGAGGCCGTGCATCCCGGCTACGGTTTCCTCTCGGAGAATGCCGAGTTTGCGCGGGCCTGCCTGGATGCTGGATTGGTCTTTGTCGGCCCGACCGCTGGAATGATGACTGCGATGGGTTCGAAATCCGGCTCGAAAGCGCTGATGGAGAAGGCCGGCGTGCCACTGGTGCCCGGCTATCACGGCGAGGCGCAGGACGATGCGACGCTTGCGAAGGCTGCCGACAAGATCGGCTTTCCCGTGCTGGTGAAGGCCTCCGCCGGCGGTGGTGGTCGCGGCATGCGGATCGTGCGCTCTTCGGCTGAACTCGGGCCTGCGATCGTCAGCGCCAAACGGGAAGCAAAGGCTGCGTTCGGCGACGACACAATGCTGGTCGAGAAATATGTCGACAATCCCCGCCATATCGAGGTGCAGGTGATCGGCGACAGCCACGGCAATCTGTTGTCGCTGTTCGAGCGCGAATGCACGCTGCAGCGGCGGCACCAGAAGGTGATCGAGGAAGCGCCGTCACCGACGCTCAATGCCTCACAACGCGAGACGGTCTGTGCCGCCGCGCGCAAGGCCGCCGGTGCGGTGAACTATGTCGGCGCCGGCACCATCGAGTTCGTCTCGGACGGCAAGGACGTGTTCTTCATCGAGATGAATACGCGTCTCCAGGTCGAGCATCCCGTGACCGAGTTGATTACGGGGATCGATCTCGTCGAGTGGCAATTACGCGTCGCCTTCGGTGAGGCGCTGCCGCTGAAGCAGGATGAGATCCGCCTCAACGGGCACGCCATCGAGGCGCGCGTCTACGCGGAGAATCCGACCAAGAACTTCATGCCCTCGGTCGGCACGATCTCGACCTGGCGCTTACCCGAGGACGCCGGTGGCCTGCGCATCGACGCCGGCTATCGCGCGGGCGATACCGTCTCGCCCTACTATGACGCGATGCTCGCCAAGGTGATCGCCTGGGCGCCGACGCGGGATGCGGCGATCGAGCGGTTGAACCGCGGGCTCGAGAATTCCGACGTCCGCGGCATTGTCACGAATATTCCGTTCCTCTCGGCGCTGATGGCGCACCCGAAGGTGCGGTCGAACGCGATCGATACCGGCTTCATCGAGCGGGAGCTTGTTGGGTTGACCGCCGCGGGCGCTGCGCCCGGCGAGTTCGAGCTGTGTGCGGCCGTTGCAGCCATCGTCAATGAGGAGAGCAGGGCCGCTCAGAACGATGCGAATTCGCCCTGGCGGACCTTTGGCTGGCAACCGGTCGGACGTCGCCAGCGCAGCTTCGCCTTCCGCGTCAGCCACGGACCGGAGCAGAAGATTTCGCTGAATTACGGCAGCGGCCCCTCGACGCTCGTCATCGGTGAAAGAGAGCTGGCTTTCGCGACCGTACTGAAAGAGGGTGGATTCGATTTGACGCTCGACGGCGTCAAATCGTCGGTCACGGCTGTTATCGATGGTCACGAGCTCTATCTGCGCACGCGCAACGGTCGGTTCGATCTGCACTGGGTGGATCCGTTCGGCGGCGAGAGCGAGGAGCATGTCGGCGAGGACAAGATCGCGGCGCCCTTGCCGGGCACCGTCGTGGCAGTGCTGGCGGAGGAGGGGGCCAAGCTCGAGAAGGGCGCACCGATCCTGACGCTGGAGGTGATGAAGATGGAGCAGACGCTGCGCGCGCCGTTTGCGGGTATCTTGAAGGCTATCAAGTGCAAGGTCGGCGACATCGTGCAGGAAGGCGTCGAGCTTGCAGAGGTCGAACCGATCGGCGAGTGAGATCATGAGCGACGAGGTCCACATCATCGAAATGGGGCCGCGCGACGGCCTCCAGAACGAGAAGACGCCAGTCAGCGTGGAGGCGCGCATCGCCTTCGTCGAGGCGTTGGTCGCAGCCGGCCTTCATACCGTCGAGGTCGGCGCCTTCGTCTCGCCCAAGGCGATCCCGCAGATGGCCGGCTCGGATGCCGTCCTGCGCGGCGTGAGCCACGTGAAAAATGCTGAATTCCACGTGCTGGTGCCGAACGAGAAGGGCTATGACGCCGCGCGTGCAGCAGGCGCGAAGGTCGTCTCCGTGTTCGCTGCAGCCTCGGAAGGATTCTCGCGGGCCAACATCAATTGCACGGTCGCCGAGTCCATCGAGCGGTTCAAGCCGGTTCTTGCCCGCGCCAAAGCCGAGAGCGTGAGAGTGCGCGGCTATGTCTCCTGCGTGCTGGGCTGTCCCTTCGACGGCGAGATCAAGCCGAAAGCCGTCGCCGATCTCGCCGAGACGCTGTGGGATCTCGGGTGCTACGAGATTTCGCTGGGCGACACCATCGGGGTCGGCACGCCGACCAAGGCGAAGGACATGCTGCGCGCGGTTGCCGCGAACATTCCGACCTCCCGCCTCGCGATGCATTTCCACGACACCTATGGCCAGGCGCTCGCCAATCTTTATGCGGGAATGGAGGAGGGCATCCGCGTCATCGATTCCGCCGCCGGCGGGCTTGGCGGATGTCCCTACGCTCCCGGCGCCACCGGCAATGTCGCGACCGAAGATGTTGTCTACATGCTCGAGGGCATGGGAATTAAAACCGGCATCGACATGGAGAAGCTGCTTTCAGCGACGAACGAGATCAGCCGACTGCTGGGCCGGACCCCGGTGAGCCGTGTCGCATCGGCGCTGAATGCGAAGCGAAGGCGAACTGCGACCTAGTTCTTCGTCATTGCGAGCGTAGCCAAGCAATCCAGAGTCCCTCCGCGGAAAGATTCTGGATTGCTTCGCTGCGCTCGCAATGACGGCGGAAGAGAGTGTCACCTGCTCCCGTCCGGCCCCATCACGAGGTCGGGCAGCCAGGTCGATATCTCCGGCACGAAGCAGAGCAGGAGCACGGCGCCCATCATCAACAGCACGAAGGGCAGCGTGCCCCAGATCACCTCGCTCAGGGGGATGTCGGGTGCGACATTGCGGATGACGAAGATGTTGAGGCCGACCGGCGGGTGGATCAGCCCCATCTCCATCACGATGGTCATGACGACGCCGAACCAGATGATGTCGAAATTGGCGGCACGCAAGGGCGGCAGGATGATCGGGGCGGTCATCAGGATGATCGAGACCGGCGGCAGGAAGAAGCCGAGCACGATCACCATGGCGAGGATCGCGAACAGCAGGCCCCAGCGTGGCAGGTGCATCGCGACGATGGATTCGGCGGCCGACTGCGAGATGTGCAGATAGCTCATCACGTAGGAATAGAGCAGCGACATGCCGATGATCATCATCAGCATGGTCGATTCCCGGATCGTCGACTTCATGATCGGCCCGAGATCGGTCGGCCGCCAGACGCTGTAGATCATCGCGATCAGGGCGAGTGCGAGCAGGCCGCCCAGGCCCGCAGTCTCCGACGGAGTAGCATAGCCGCCGTAGAGCGCGATCATGACGCCCGTCAGCAGCAGCACGAACGGAATGACGCGCGGCAGCACGCTGAAGCGTTCGGCGAGGGTGAACTCGTCGCGGGTCAGGATCGCCGTCTCAGGCCCTCCCTTCTTGTAGGCGGCTTCGGCCGCCGCATATTCCTGGCGGAAGCGGATGACGGCATAGGCGCCGAACAGGCTGACCAGCAAAAGCCCGGGGCCGATGCCCGCGAGGAAAAGGCGCCCGAGCGATTTTTCCGCGGCAACCGCAAACAGGATCATGGTGATCGAGGGCGGCAACAGAATGCCGAGCGTGCCGCCGGCGGCGATGATCCCGGCGGCAAAGCCACCGGAATAGCCGCGCTTGCGCATCTCGGGAATGCCGGCCGAGCCGATCGCGGAGCAGGTCGCGGGCGAGGAGCCCGCCATCGCGGCGAACAGCGCGCAGGCGAAGACGTTGGCGACGCCGAGGCCGCCGGGCACGCGATGCAGCCAGGCATGCAGGGCCGAGTAGAGATCCTGGCCGGCGCGCGACTTGCCGATCGCCGCCCCCTTGAGGATGAAGAGCGGGATCGACAAAAGCGTGATCGAGGCCATTTCCTCGTAGACGTTCTGCGTCACCGTATCGAGCGAGGCGGCGGGCATGTAGATGCCCATGAACACGACCGCGACCGCGCCGAGCGCAAACGCGATCGGCATGCCGGAAAACATCGCAAATAGCGTCGCCAGCCCGTAGGACAGGCCGATACCGAATACGCTCATCGGCACATGCTCATCGACGTTTGGCTCCGGTGAAGGGAAGCGCGAGCTGCACCAGGATCTGCACGCAGAGCAGGCTCATGCCGAGCGCCATCAGGCTGTAGGGAATCGCGAGCGGCGGCGACCACATCGAATTCGAGACCTGGCCGTCGACATAGGCCTCATGGGTGAGCGTCCAGGACTTCCAGGTGAAAAAGGCACAGAAGAGCAGGGTCGCGGCGTCGACGAGCCAGAGCCGGATCCTGTTCGCGAGGGGCGACAGCAGCCCGACAAAGGCCTCGATGCCGATATGGCCGCGATTTTGCTGCACATAGGCAGCCGTCATGAAGGTGGCGCCGACCAGCAGGAACACAGCCGCCTCGTCCTGCCAGTAATTGGCGGCCTTGAAGAGGGCGCGGCTCAGCACGCTGTAGCTCAGGATCGCGCAGGCGGCGACCAATGCAAGCGCAGCCAGCACGACGATGATGCCGTTGAGGACGGCCAGACCGCGATCGAGCACCGCCGCAAGCCCATGGCGTGCGGCGGCAGCGACCGGGTCGTCACGATCCCCTAGCGGACCGTGCATCATGCCGAGACTTCGGAGGCGAGCTTGAGCAGGCTCGCTGCAGTCGCGGTCTTCGCGCCATAGTCTTTCCAGGCGGTATCGCGGGCGATCTCGCGCCACTTGCCGACGGTCGCCGCGTCGAGCGCGCTGACCTTGGCGCCGGCTTTTTCATAGACCTTGGCGACCTCGATGTCGTCGTCCTGGGCGCCCTTGCGGCCGAAGGCTTCGAGCTCGGTGCCGACCGCAAGCAGGATGTCCTGATGGTTCTTCGGCAGCTTGTCGAAGATCGCTTTCGACATCATCAAGGGCTCGAGCATGAACCAGTAGGAAGCGCCGGCGCCCGAGGTGAGCGATTTTGCGACTTCTTCAAGCCGGAACGAGATCAGGCTGGTGGAGGAAGTGATGCCTGCATCGCATGCGCCGGTCTGCATCGCGGCGTAGATTTCGTTCGAGGGGACCGAGAGCACGGATGCGCCGGCGGTTTGCAGCACCATGTCCATCTCGCGCGAGCCGCCGCGCACCTTCATGCCCTTGGCATCTTCAGGCGCGACGATCGACTTGGAGCGGCTGGCGACTCCGCCGGCCTGCCAGATCCAGCTCAAGAGGATGATGCCCTTGTCGGCGAGGAAGTCGGAGAGTGCCTTGCCGACCGGCTCCTTCTTCCAGCGCATGCCCTGGTCGTAGGTCGTGACCAGACCGGGCATGAGGCCGATATTGGTCTCCGGCAATTCGCCGCCAGCGTAGGGCATCGGATAGAGCGAGATGTCGAGCGCCCCCTTGCGCATCGCCGAAAACTGCGCGTTGGTCTTGATCAGCGAGGAGTTCGGATAGATTTCGGCGGCGATGTCGCCATTGCTGCGCTTGGCGACCTCGGCGGCGAACATGCGGCAGAGACGGTCGCGGAAGTCGCCCTTGTCGATCGTACCACCCGGGAATTGGTGCGAGATCTTGAGCGTGGTCGCGGCCTGCGCGGTCCCGATGCCGAAACGGAGAATGGCTGGCGCGGCAACAGCCGTCGCGAGAAGGTGGCGTCGCGTGAACATGGAATGATCCCCTTGAGCGGTTCTTGATTGGGTCTTGAGGCCGGCGTGTGGCCCATCCTAGCTGGTCCTGCGCCCGATATTCTCTCATCTGATAGTTCGAGACCGGATGCGGCGGCAAGTCGCGGGCATTTGCTGCGGTGCACACGCTCCTTCCGGTTCCGCCGCACTAGCACGGCCCACGCGGGCGAAATTGTGTCGAGCTGGAAACGGAAGCGGGGCAAGGCGCCGAAAAAATTAGAATGCCCGTGTAACAACGTAGCCGGCCGGCCCGTCGAGCAGGAGTAGCGGCATCCGTCGCTGGCAACCTCCATCCTCGAAGGGAAGATCAACCATGACCATTCGCACCCGCATCGCCCTCGGCGTCTCCGCTGCCGCTCTCTCGCTCAGCCTGGCGCTCGCGCCGGCTGCCTTCGCTCAGGACAAGATGGGCAAGGACGACACCATGAAGAAGGACACGATGTCCAAGGATGGCATGAAGAAGGATGCCATGTCGAAGGACGACGGCATGAAAAAGGATACGATGTCGAAGGATGGCATGAAGAAGGACGACGGCGGCATGATGAAGAAGAACTGATCGCGCCGTGATCGTCATTCCGGGGCGCGCGCTGCCGCGAGCCCCGGAATACGCAGTGACACATTGTGGAGGCGATACGGTTGGGCTCGCGCTCGCGCGGTCCCGTCGCATCGCCACGGTGTGACGCTTACTTCCGCTTGCCCTTGGCCTTGCGGGCGGCGTAGCGCGCGTCGCGTTTGGCCTTCTGCTCGGCTTCGAGCTCGGCCAGCTTGGCGGCCGCTTCCTCAGCCTCGCGGGCAATCCGCGTGGCCTCCGCAGCGGCGGCCTCTTCGTCAAGCCGCTTCTGCTCAGCCTTTTCTGCCTCACGTGCCGACTTTACTTCGGCACGCTTGGCGGCAATCGCCTCACGCTCGGCACGCCGTGCCGCCACTGCGGGGTCGTCGTGCCCCGGCTGCGATTTGAATTTGTTCAAAAGATTTTTGCGGGCGTCCTGTGCCGCCTTTTGCCGGTCTGCGAAGCCGGGTTCCCTGAATCCACTCATCGAACGAGCCTTGTCTTCCTCGCTTTCAATCCTACATCAGCACTTGTGGGTGCGGCGGCCCGCGAACAGATGCGCGCCGCGCGACGAACAAGCGTGTACATCTATGCGCGTCGCGAAGCCACCCATAATCGCAGCCTATCAGGTCGCGAAAAATCGCTGGAATCGCCGATCTTTCGTAGTCCGGAAAAACTGCCGAATTGTGATCCCCCTAACAAGGGAGCACGGGGGCGGCGCCTAGTGTCCGCACCGAGACGAACGGAGCTACGGCGATGACTATCTTCCGGCTGCCTTTGCGAACGCTCGCGATCACATTTGCGACAGTGGCGCTCGCCGGCATCGCAGTCTTCCTGGCCCAGCCCAAACCCGTCGAAAGCGGCTTGCTCGGCGCCGAATGGCAGTGCAGCCGGACGGCGTTCGTGCTGACGACCTGCGCGCCACGGGTGCAGCAGGCCACCTCGGCATCGAACAAGGTGGCGCTCCGCGCACCCAAGCCCTGAGCGGGGTGTGACGTGGCGACGCAGAGATGCTAAGGGGCGGCAACCCACGGCTTCACCTTGCCATGCCTGATACCCAGCCCAACTCACAATCAAAGCAGCAACAAAGGCCGCCTGGCGACAATCGCCGCGGCGCCATCGCCGGACTGATCATCGCCGTGGTCATCCTCGGCGTCGGCCTCTGGCTCGCGCGGGATCTCACCGCTGCCAGCAAGATGCAGGATTGCGTGATGTCGGGACGCACGAATTGCAACGTGATCGAGCCGGCGCGCTGACGCGGCGGACGAAAAATTGCCGTGATCTTAACCATTTGTAACGGGACATCGCTGATCAACGGGATCAGCTTTGTCCGTCGGCATCAACCGGATCCCCAATTGTTGGGCGTCCGGACCACGGCGATGACAGATGAAAGTTACAGGTAAGGGGTAGGCACCAATGCGTGCATCCAGCCGGATGAAGATTATCATTCCCTTGGTTTCGGCCGTGTCGCTGTTCGCGCTTTCGGCGCAGGCGCAGGACTCGAACGTAGAAAGGGGCGGCCAGCGGCCGGGAGCGGGTGCACCGCCCCACGCCAATGCTCCCTCGCGGGTCGCACCGCCGCAGCAGGCCACACGAGTCGCGCCGCCGCAGGGCGCACATCAGGGGGCGCCCGGCAGACCGCCACAGGGGCATTATGTGGCCCGCGGACCGGTACCGCAGCGCGACTGGGGTGGACACGCCTATCGCGGCAATCTCGCCTGGGACGGCGGACGCTGGCGGCATGAGAACCACAATGGCCGCTACGGCTGGTGGTGGGACGTCGGCGGGGTCTGGTATTATTATCCGGAGCGCATGGACGGGCCACCCGCCTACGTCTCCGAAGAGTACATCGACGACGTACCGGTGGCCTATGCGCCGCCGCCCCCGGCCTATGCGCCGCCTCCGCCGCCTGCTCCGGCAGACCCGGGCGCGAGTGCGCTCGGCGGGGCCATCGTCGGCGGCGTGCTGGGCGGGCTGATCTCCGGCAACGCGACCGGTGCGGCCGCAGGCGCCGTCCTTGGCGGCGCGACCGGTGCGATTGCCGGCGCAACGGCTGCGTCGCAGCCGGGCTATTATTGGTCCCAGGGCAATTGCTACTACCGCTATCCAAGCGGCCAGTACGTGCTCGCCGATCGGCGCGCCTGCTACTGACCTGCTGATTGATCCGCGATCCGACCGAGGCGGGCCCGAGGCCCGCCTCTTTCGTTTTGAATTGCGGTGCGTCGGGGCGAGCAGCCGACAAGCGTTGTTAACTGGCCTTCCGTTATGAAGCGCCGATGAGGTCTCCCACGCGCCTTCCCCGGATCCTGTACGCCGCGCAGCTCTGTCTGGCGGTGCTCGCGGCCGGTCCGGTGCACGCCGGCGCCACCGATGATACGGCTGCCGACGTCACCGGCGCGGTCACGTCGGACAGTGTGGAGGCTCCCTCAGCCGCGAATGCCGAGCCGTTTCCGGCGCGCGCATCCGTTCGCGCACTGATCGAGAAGGAAGCCGCCAAAACGAAACTGCCGCCCGATATCGCGGAAGCCGTCGTCTTCGTCGAAAGCCGCTACGATTCGACGGTCATCGGCCGCGTCGGCGAGATCGGGCTGATGCAGGTCAGACCCGAGACGGCGGCCATGCTCGGCTTCAAGGGTACCACGGCCGAGCTCGCCAGACCCGAGATCAATATCCACTACGGCGTGACCTATCTCGCCAGGGCATGGCGGCTGGCGCAGGGCGACCTCTGCCGCGCCCTGATGAAATACCGGGCCGGGCACGGCGAAGAGACCATGACGGCGCGCTCCGTGATCTACTGCAATCGCGCACGCAACCGTCTGATCGCGATGAACTCGCCGTTCGCGGCGCCAGGCGCGGCGGCGGCAGTCGTGCCGGATCCCGAGCCCGCGCGGGCCCTCTTGAGCGCCAAACCGCAAGCGCGGCCAAAACCGGTCAAGCCGACCGACGTCTATGCCACCTACAAACGCGGCACGGCAGCGGCCAGCCGCGCATTCTGGACCGCACATGAAGCGCGTGTGCGCGCGATCAAGGCGCGGATCGAGGCCAAATGGCGACGCGTGGCGTCGCGTTAGGCAATCGGCGTGGCTGCCTGAGTCCCGATCACGTGGACACGGTCGCTCGACGAGCGCTGTGCATACTTCGGCGGCGCACAACAACTGCCTGAAATTTTCTCTGGCGCTCCCGGCCAGTTCGCGGTTTTGATCAAAGAAAAAACGATGGAATTAGATTCACGGGGAAACGGGACATGCTGGACGCTATCCAGATCAGCGTTGCGCTTTGGGGAATGATCGTGTGCGGCAGCATCAAGGCCGCGCAACTCGCGCCGCATCTTTTCTAGAAGATCAGCCAACTCACCACGGCTACTCCGGCCCAGATCAGGCCACCGATCCAGGCGACCATGACGACGGCGATGGTCGCGAGATAAGCGACGCCGAGCAGATCACGGCTCGGGCGCGGCGCCTGTGCGTCCGCGTCCGTGGCTCCTGCTTCGGCGTCGTGCGTCATGGCGGGGAGGGCTGTCGGTTGATGCGTCGTTGGCGGGACCGCGGCCGCAACTTCGAACGGCCGCGTGGCCTGCCTTTTAGCCGAGGAATCTCGCCGCCTCTGTGATTAAATTCACAATCGCGGCCGCGAGCCGTGAACTGTCGTCAACACGATCTCAGCGGTTCAGGCGGCCCGACCCCAGTCGGGCGAGGCAGCAACGGCTTGCAGCTGTCGCTGCAAGGTCGCAACCGTCGCCTGCAGGTTGTCGCGGCGTCCCCGCAGCGTCACGGCCAGCATGGGATAGGCATGGTTCGCGGGATCGGACACGCCGGCCTTGTGCTCCTCTTCCTTGATGTCGGAATCGAGGAGTTGAACCCTCCATCTGAGGTCGGCGATCAAGGCATGGAGTTGTGTGGCGGCGGTCGCTTCGAAGCGGGACATCGGCTGCATGGGCTTGCCTCACTGTGAAACAGACCCACGGCGGGTCTGACTGATTGGGCATGGCTGAGCAAAGCGAATGCCAGTTTGAAGGGAGAGGGGCTGCCCGCATCTTGCTGCGCTGCGGCGTTAACCAAACCTGCGCTAACGATGGAACCTGGACGCTGCCGGGGGCTAAACTGGCGTATCGGTCCGGGCTGCTCGGACCGGCTGCGTTGTGAGCTGGGGTATGCGTCATGTCCAAGGCCATCGAGCTGATCGTCAAAGGTTTTGCGCGCGTCAGAGATCGCCAGTCGTTGGAAGACCTGCGAATGCACAGGCGGCGCCTCGCCGTCGATCTGAAGTCCATCAAGGGGTTCGACTGTCGCCAGTCGATCGCGCAGATCGACGACGATATCGCGGTGATCGAGAGCGGCCTGAAAAGCCTTGAAGAGCCGGCTTCGGCGATTGCGAAAGAGCTTTAGCTGCTTCCGACTATTCCGATTATCCGGAAAATGGGCGCGGCGACACCGCATTCATACGGGGCGAAATGTCATGCCCTTGTCCACTTTTGCGAGTCATGATCGCCGTCATGAGTGCGGAGTATGACCCCGAGAGCGAAGCCGAGGCGGCGATGAAGCGCGCTGCGGCCTCCGAAGGCGCCGACCGGCAAAGGCTGATCCAGCTTGCGCTGGCCTGGCATCAGCTCGCGCGCGAGCGGCGTGAGAACGACGCGGAGTAGGGACCTCCCGCGACGGCGCCTCCGGTGTGCTGGAACTGTTGGCTCCTGACCGACTTGCCTTGCTGTGTCGACGACCGCCGACTGTCGGCACGTGGGAATGGCGGCCTCGGTGTGATGCCCCCGTACCAGCCGAGGCCGTTTCGGCTTGACGACGGACGCCGACGATGCGGCGATCTTCACATCGACCACTTCGCTCGAAGCAGGCGCGCATGAGCGTCGCCTGGTTTGCGATCGTCGCCGTGGCGGGCTTCGTCCTCTTCCTGTGCATTCATTTCGGCGAACGTGCGCAGCAGGCGGCCATCGATCAGCTCTCGACGCCCCCATCGCAGTCGGTTGGCCAGGGAAAGTGATCCCGCGGATCCACGGGACCGGACATCGGCCGTTCGCGCCTTGCGCCTTTTTGCGAAAACGACCCCATGCACGAGAGGTCCCGGCCGTCCGTACGATAGTACCGGCAATGCTTGCCCCGTGAAGCACCGATTCATGGATGGCTTTGAACGGCGAGCCGGTCGTCGCCTCGCTTCCGAAAGCGCCCGCGACACCATGTGACGGAGCATCATTCGTCACGCGCGTCAGCTTACGAAAAACGGCAGGGGCTTCCGCCGCCGCGGAAGGGATGCCTGTCGTGGACCTCTAACGATGGTCTCTTGTTCGACGCCTGCGTCCTGTCTGTTTACACGTTACACGCCGTAGAAGATCTTGATTCCCCACAACACGATGATGATACCCAAGATCAAACTGGCTGCCGCCAGTACACTTTCCAAGGAAGCGACTCTCATTTTACTCTCCGCTTCCCAGCCCCACTTGCGGTCTAGGTGATTCGCGGAATCCCCGACAATTGTACGCGCGCCCTGTCGTGACGTTCTCTCGTCGACAGTGATGTGCGCGCCACAGCCGTAGTTTTTCGGGGGGCGGGGGCCGGTTGCTACGTGCTGCGATACCAGCTCGCCAGATTCCACGTCGTGACGTCCCACCCCGAGATGTCGGCCATGAGGTTGTTGACGCCGGCGCCGACGAGGTTGCGCGAGAGGAGCGGCAGGAACACATTTGCCTCGCAGAAGGACTCGTCGACCTTGATCAGCAGCGCGGCGCGCTTGACCGGGTCGAGCTCGATCTGCGCGGCCTTGTAGGCCTTGTCGGTCTCCGGATCGGACCAGCGCGAGATGTTTCGGCCGAGCCATTTGTTCTCCTTGTTGGCGATCTCCCAGGAGACGCATTGGTTCAGGAGCCGCTCCGGATCGGGCTGCGGCTGCGTCGTGTTGTACATCTCCATGTCGGCATAGAATTTCGAGTAGGTGTCGGGATTGCCGACGTCCGACGAGAAGAACACTGATGCGGTGACCGACTTGAGCTCGATCTCGATGCCTGCGCGCTGGCAGGCCTGCTTGATGATCGCTTGCGCCTTCTGGCGCGGGCCGTTGATCGAGGTCTGGAAGACGAATTTGAGCTTCTTGCCGTCCTTCTCGCGGATGCCGTCCGCGCTCTTTGTCCAGCCAGCCTCGTCGAGGATCTTGTTCGCTTTGTCGACGTCGAACGCGTATTTGAGCTTGCCCGACTTGAACTGCGCAGGCTGGTTGACAAAGCTTGCCGTCGCGATGCCGCCACGGCCGTAGATGAATTTCTGGATCGCCTCGCGATCGATCAGGAGGTTGATCGCCCGGCGAACGGCCGGATCGGACAGCGTCGGGTGTCTGGTCTTGACGCTGGAACGCTCGCCGTCGACCTCGGTCCACGGGTCCGTCGTGTTGAGGATGATGAACTCGACGTTGCCGGAGGGGGTGACGTCGACCTTGCCTTTCCCGCTGGCCTCCATGCGCTTGAGGACCTCATCCTCGACCAGCAGGTTCCAGGCGTAGTCGTATTCGCCGGTCTGCAGCACCGCGCGCGCCGCGGAGACCGCGTCGCCGCCACCCTTGACCTCGAGCGTGTCGAAATGCGGCTGGTTCTTCACGTGATAGTCGGGGTTGCGTTCGGCCCGGATCATATCGCCCGGCTTGAACTCGACGAACCTGTAAGGGCCGGTGCCGACCGGCCTCAGATTGCCCGGCGCTTCGCGCGACTTCGCGCCGACATAATCGCCGAAATGATGTTTCGGCAGGATCTGGCCGGTCGCGCCGACAAAGGCATCGGCCCAGAACGGGGTCGGGGCCTTGAAGATCACCTTGACGGTGTGGTCGTCGATCTTCTCGACGGCGATGTCCTTGTAGGCCCCCGTGGTGTAGACGGCGGTCGCGATGTCCGCGGCGTATGCCCAGGTAAAGACCACGTCGTCGGCCGTGAAGGGCTTGCCGTCATGCCACCTCACGCCCTGTTTCAGCTTCCAGATCACGCTCATGCCGTCCGCCGCAACGCCGCCGTTCGCCTTGGTTGGGACCTCGGCGGCGAGGCAGGGAATGAGGTTGCCCTCTTTGTCCCAGCCGGCGAGCGGCTCGAAGAAGATGCGCGAGGCGATCTGGTCCTTGGTGCCAATCGCGAAATGCGGGTTGAGCAGGGTCGGGGCCTGCCAGAGCAGGATCTTGAGCGGGCCGCCGCCGCCGGCCTTGGTCGGCTTGTATGGCAGCGTGGCGTCTGCCATCGCCACATCGTTCCAGGCCAGGATCTGGCTCACGACAGGCGCTGCGATCCCGACCGCGGCCATCGTCTGGATGAACGAGCGTCGCGACTGCGTGCCTTGCTTCACCTCAGCGACGGCCTTGCGGATTTCGTTTTCGTTCATCGGATGATCTCAGCCTCTCGAAGAAAAGTCGTCACCGGCTGAAGAGCATCATGTTTCAACATGAACGAGGCGGCAATGGAACACCGACAAGACAAGCGCTGCCGGGCTCGAAATGCCAGTCCCCCCGGCAGCGCCTTGTCTCAAAACCGGGCACTGAAATCCCGGTTGGCTATGAAATAGCAAGGCTCATGCCACAGGTTTGTGACACGTCCGAAGCGTGCCAATCAGTAGTAGGGACCTCCATACGGGGGCCCGTAGAAGCGAGGCGGAGGCGCATAAGCGGGTGGATATCCGTATCCCCCACCATAATAGGGGTCCCCATACCCGACGTCCGGAGCGTAGCCGTAGGAATAATAGGGATCGTAGTAGCCGCCACCATAGTAGGGGGCAGCAAGCGCGCCTGCGATCAGACCGCCCGCAAGAAGTCCTGCGCCGACGCCCCAGCCTCTTCCATGCCAGCCTCCACCACGCCAGCCGCCACCGTGCCAGCCACCAACCCAGCGAACCTGTACCGTGTTCTCAGTTGATTTCGCCAACCCGGAAAGGGCTGATAGCGGAGCTGCAGAAGCTGGCGCACTGACCAACGATATCGTGCCGGCAAAAAAGAGCGCGGCGGCAGTTTTCAGGGTGCTCATGGATCATCTCCACTCGTAAGAGACAAACGCTTGACCAGCCAACCCTGCAAAACGCGCCGCGTTCCCTGTGGTCGCTGCCGGTCACAAGCTTGCGACCGCCCGCCTTGACCGGCTCCTCGACGCCCGCGCCATCGCGGCAGGGTTCCGTCCAGCCTGAGTGCTGTCAGGTCGGTGCCATTTTGGGCTCTGCCCGCCGGAGACTGGTGCCGTGTGTTCTGCAAGCTCGGCAGACAAACCGGGGCTCGAGGTCAGAGAACCGGATTTCGTCGGGCCATCGGTCAACCGCGTCCGGCGCCTATGTCACGTCTATCGAGCGAGAAATGCCGCCCCCCAAACGGCGGCATTTCCCGTGCTGTGTCACTTCAGCTTGTAAGTGCCGCTCTGATGATTGCAGTCCTGAAACGTCCCAGCTTTGATGACTGGAAACGGCCCCAGAGGCTGGACAGTGCCGCTTGCGACCATGCCTTCGTATTTTCCAGTGCCCACGACGTTCTCCCGCGTGACCTTGCCGTCATTGCCCAGGGAAAAGTATGACAAGCGCTTGTCACCATCCTCATCAATGGCTTCGCACACCGTGGTGCCGGTGGCCTTGCCGTCGAGCGAAGCATTCATCCCCACGCAGCGGAAGGTGTGCCTGTCAAACATCCCGCCCGGAACAGTGCTTCGAACAACGCCCGTCATTTCGTAGCTCGCCGCCGTGTGCGTCTTGGAGAATGTGATCATGTTATTCGTGCCGGATCAGCACGCGGTGTAGTCGTAGTTTCCTTCCTTGGGCAGCTCGGCCGCAAAAGCGGAAGGTGCAGAAGTGATGATCAGCAAGGCAATGACAGATTTTCGCATGGCATTCCCCTCCTAAACCAACTGAAAATATCCGTCCCTTGAGCACGGGACGCCGAAGGGTAACACGGCAATCAGAGGTTTATGAGAGCCCCTCGACAATTACAGCAAGTCGAGCGACGGACCTTCGAACACAGTGCCTTTGCTATATGACTGAAATCAATGGCGATCCCGGCAGGGCTCGAACCTGCAACCCGCGGAGTAGAAATCCGCTACTCTATCCAGTTGAGCTACGGGACCGTCTGGACGGCCCCGGGGAGGGGCCCGGCGACGTCTTAGCACGCCAAATATGAAAAATCCGCGCGTCCGCCAAGTCTGAATTCGAGTCCGCATCGAACCCTTTTCCCCCGCCGCGCGACAAAGCGATGCGATGGACTCTTCTCGTCCCGTTCTGCGCAGCGGCGCTCCAGACGTCGCACCTGCGTTCGGGACCTTGTCCACCGGCTAATTTTGTCCGGTGCTGCCACAGGCTGAGGCGGCGCCAGGGGCGGCACTTCGGAGGCCCGTTCGGGCTTGCTTGCCAATGGCGCATGCGACGTTTTGCTATTCTGGTTCCATCGCCTTGAGTCTGTCACCTTTCCGCGCATTTCATCGCCTACGCGGC
This sequence comes from Bradyrhizobium ingae, assembly GCF_055791185.1. Taxonomy (NCBI): domain Bacteria; kingdom Pseudomonadati; phylum Pseudomonadota; class Alphaproteobacteria; order Hyphomicrobiales; family Nitrobacteraceae; genus Bradyrhizobium; species Bradyrhizobium ingae. The sequence continues at coordinate 113,942 of NZ_JBVUBB010000004.1, read as the reverse complement.
GTTCGTCCGCGCTCCCGGGAGTCCATCATGATCGGTTTGGTTCGCGCCGTCACAATCTGCGCAACGCTGGCGCTCGGCCTGGTATCGGCGCAGGCCGCCGACAAGGCGTTCAAGCGGGACGATCTCGCTGATGCCGCGATCAAGCTGGAGGCCCAGATCAAGACCGAGGCGGGGCCGGTCGCCAAGACCAGCGCGACCCTGCGCACCGACGCGGACGCCGCCTTCAGGCGCAACGACGGCCGGAGCGGCCTTTCCATCCTCGGCCAGATCGCCGCCACCACGCCGGAGGATGCCGGCAACTGGCTGCGCCTTGCGCGCGTCATCTTCCAGATCACCCCGAAAAGCTCGAGCGAGCAGACTGTCCTGCTCGAGCGCGCCTCGACCGCCGCCTACATCGCCTACATGCGCGCCGGCAATCCGGGCGAGGAGGCTGATGCGCTCGCGGTCCTCGGCAAGTCGCTCGCCGAGCGGCATCTGTTCCGGCCGGCGCTGGATGCGCTGCGGCTGTCGCTCGACATGCGGGAGGTCGCCGACATCAGAGGCCAATATGAGAAGCTGCGGGACGAGCATGGCTTCCGGCTGCTCGACTACACCGTCGATTCGGACTCGGCCAGCCCGCGCGCCTGCTTCCAATTCTCCGAAGAATTGGCCAAACGCACCGATTTCGCGCCGTTCCTGGCGCTCGCGGGCACCGACAAGCCGGCGTTGTCGGCCGAGGGCAAGCAGCTCTGCGTCGACGGCCTCAAGCATGGCGAGCGCTACAACATCAATTTGCGCGCCGGCCTGCCGTCGACGGTGAAGGAGGGGCTGCCGAAATCGGCCGAATTCAACATCTATGTGCGCGATCGCAAGCCGTTCGTGCGCTTCACCAGCCGCGCCTACGTGCTGCCGAGGACCGGCCAGCGCGGCATTCCCGTGGTCAGCGTCAACACGCCGTCGGTCGACATCAACGTGTTCCGGATCGGCGACCGCAACCTGATCAATACGGTCGTCGACAGCGATTTCCAGAAGACGTTGTCGCGCTACCAGCTCTCCGATCTCGGTGGCGAGCGCGGGGTAAAGGTGTGGTCCGGCGAGCTTTCGACCGCGATGACGCTGAACCAGGACGTCACCACCGCATTCCCGGTCGACCAGGCACTCGGCGATCTCCAGCCCGGCGTGTACGTGATGACGGCCGCGGCCAAGGGGCCGGGCAGCGACGACGATTCCCAGCTCGCGACGCAATGGTTCATCGTCTCGGATCTCGGCGTCACAGCCTATTCCGGCAATGACGGCATCCATGTCTTCGTCAACTCGCTGGCGTCGACCGATCCGGTCGGCAAGGCCGAGGTGCGGCTGGTTGCCCGCAACAACGAGATTCTGGCGACGCGCAAGACCGACGAGGCCGGCCACGTGCTGTTCGAGGCAGGACTGGCGCGCGGCGAGGGCGGGCTGTCGCCGGCGCTGCTCACCGTCACCGGTGAGAAGACCGACTATGCCTTCCTCAGCCTGAAGACATCAGCCTTTGCCCTCTCTGACCGCGGCGTCGCCGGCCGTGCGGTGCCTGCGGGTGCCGATGCCTTCGTCTACGCCGAGCGCGGTGTCTATCGCTCCAGCGAGACCGTCTACCTCACCGCGCTCTTGCGCGACGGGCAGGGCAATGCCGTCAATGGCGGACCGCTGACCCTGGTGATCGAACGCCCCGACGGCGTCGAATTCCGCCGCGCCGTGCTGGCGGACCAGGGCGCCGGCGGCCGCACGCTTTCTGTACCGCTCAACTCGGCCGTTCCGACCGGGACGTGGCGGGCGCGCGCCTTCACTGATCCGAAGGGCTCTTCGGTCGGCGAGACCACTTTCATGGTGGAAGATTACGTCCCCGATCGGATCGAATTCGACCTGTCCACCAAGGACAAGCTGATCAAAGCTAACGCTCCTGTGGAGCTTAAGGCGGACGGCCATTTCCTCTACGGCGCGCCGGCGTCGGGCCTCAGCCTCGAAGGCGACATGCTGATCGCGCCCGCAAGCGAACGACCGGGGTTTGCCGGCTACCAGTTCGGCGTCGATGACGAGGAGACCACCTCGAACGAGCGCACGCCGCTGGAGAATTTGCCGGAAGCGGACGCCAACGGCGTTGCGACCTTCCCGGTGACGTTGGAGAAGCAGCCGGCGTCGACGCGTCCCCAGGAGGCGCAGATTTTCGTCCGCATGGTCGAAACGGGGGGACGCGCCGTCGAGCGCAAGCTGGTGCTCCCCGTAGCGCCCGCGACCGCGCTGATCGGCATCAAGCCGCTGTTCGGCAACAGGAACGTCGCGGAGGGCGACAAGGCCGAGTTCGACGTCGTGTTCGTCTCGCCTGAGGGCAAGACGCTTCCCCGTGATGGCCTGCGCTACGAGCTCCTGAAGATGGAGTCGCGCTATCAATGGTACCGCCAGAACAATTACTGGGAGTATGAGCCGGTCAAGTCGACCTCGCGCGTCGCTGACGGCGATCTCACCATCGCCGCCGACAAGCCGTCGCGCATTTTGCTCAACCCGCAGCCCGGCCGCTACCGCCTGGATGTGAAGTCGAACGATGCCGACGGCCCGGTGAGCTCGGTGCAGTTCGACGTCGGCTGGTATTCCGACGGCAGCGCCGACACGCCGGACCTGCTGGAAACCTCGATCGACAAGCCGCAATACGCCTCCGGCGACACCATGACCGTGTCGGTCAATGTCCGCTCCGCCGGCAAGCTGACCGTCAACGTGGTCGGCGACCGCCTGCTGACGACGCAGACCATCGACGTCAAGGAAGGCACCGCGCAGGTGAAGCTGCCTGTCGGCAAGGACTGGGGCACCGGCGCTTATGTGGTGGCGACTCTGCGTCGTCCGCTCGATGCCGCGGCCCAGCGCATGCCGGGCCGCGCAATCGGTCTGAAATGGTTCGGGATCGACAAGCAGGCCCGCACACTTGCCGTGAAACTGACGCCGCCCGATCTGATCCGGCCGAATTCGACGCTGAAGATCCCGGTCAAGCTTGACGGGCTCAATCCGGGCGAGGACGCCAAGATCGTCATCACCGCGGTCGATGTCGGCATCCTCAATCTCACCAACTACAAGCCGCCGGCACCGGATGATTACTATCTCGGCCAGCGCCAGCTCTCCGCGGAGATCCGCGATCTCTACGGGCAACTGATCGACGGCATGTCGGGCACGCGCGGCCAGATCAAATCCGGTGGCGACGCCGGTGCGGCCGAGCTCCAGGGCTCGCCACCCGCGCAGAAGCCGCTGGCGCTCTATTCCGGCATTGTCACGGTTGGTGCTGACGGCACGGCGGAAGTCAGCTTCGACACTCCGGAGTTCGCCGGCACGGCGCGCGTGATGGCGGTGGCGTGGACTGCGACGAAGCTCGGTCGTGCCAATACGGACGTCGTGATCCGCGACCCCGTGGTGCTGACCACGACGCTGCCGCGCTTCCTGCTCAATGGCGACCACGGCACGGTCAATCTCGAGATCGACAATGTCGAAGGGCAGGCCGGCGACTACACGATCAACGTGAAGACGGCCGGGCCGGTAAAGATGACCGGCAACCCCGCGACCACGGTCAAGCTCGCCGCCAAGCAGCGCAACTCGTTCTCGCTCGCGCTCGACGCGACCGCGGCCGGGCAGGCGACGCTCGACGTCGACATCAAGGGGCCGAACGGGCTAACGCTCGCGCGCCACTATGCGCTCGACGTCAAGGCGGCCACGCAGGTGCTGGCGCGCCGCTCGATCCGCACGCTGGCGAAGGGCGAGAGCCTGACGCTGACCTCGGACATGTTCTCCGACCTCGTGCCGGGTACCGGCAGCGTCTCGGTCTCGGCGAGCCTGTCGACCGCGCTCGACGCCGCGACGATCCTCAAGGCGCTCGATCGCTATCCCTATGGCTGCTCGGAGCAGATCACGAGCCGCGCCATGCCGCTGCTTTACGTCAACGAGCTCGCAGCCGGCGCGCATCTGGCCATGGACACCGAGGTCGACCAGCGCATCCGCGATGCAATCGAGCGGCTGCTGGCCCGCCAGGGCTCGAACGGCTCGTTCGGCTTGTGGTCGGCCGGCGGCGACGACGCCTGGCTCGATGCCTATGTGACTGACTTCCTCAGCCGCGCCCGTGAAAAAGGCTTTGTGGTGCCGGACGTGCTGTTCAAGAACGCGCTCGACCGCATCCGCAACTCGGTGGTGAATGCCAACGAGCCGGAGAAGGACGGCGGCCGTGATCTCGCCTACGGCCTCTACGTGCTCGCACGCAATGGCGCAGCTCCGATCGGCGATCTCCGCTATCTCGCCGATACCAAGCTGAACAATCTGGCGACGCCGATCGCCAAATCACAGCTTGCCGCAGCGCTCGCTCTGGTCGGCGACCGCAACCGCGCGGAGCGGGTCTACGGCGCTGCGCTCGACAGCCTCGCGCCAAAGCCCGTGCTGGAGTTCGGCCGCAGTGATTACGGCTCGCAGCTCCGCGATGCCGCGGCACTCGTCTCGCTCGCCAGTGAAGGCAACGCGCCGAAGGCGACGCTGACGCAAGCCGTGTCGCGGGTCGAAACGGCCCGCGGGCTGACGCCTTACACCTCGACGCAGGAGAATGCGTGGCTGGTGCTGGCAGCACGGGCGCTGGCGAAGGAGAATATGTCGCTCGATGTGGACGGCCAGGGCGTCAAGACCGCGCTGTACCGCAGCTACAAGGCTGTGACGCTTGAGGGCAAGCCGCTGAAGATCACCAACACCGGTGATGCTCCGGTTCAGGCGGTGGTCTCGGTGTCGGGCTCGCCGGTCACGCCGGAGCCCGCCGCCTCGGCCGGGTTCAAGATCGAGCGCAACTACTTCACGCTCGACGGCAAGCCCGCCGACATCAGCAAGGTCAAGCAGAACGATCGCTTCGCCGTGGTGTTGAAAATCACGGAGGCGAAGCCGGAATACGGGCACATCATAGTGTCGGACTATCTGCCGGCGGGTCTGGAGATCGACAATCCGAGGCTGGTCTCGTCCGGTGACAGCGGGACGCTGGACTGGATCGAGGATGGCGCTGAGCCCGAGGATACCGAGTTCCGCGACGACCGCTTCACCGCAGCGGTCGACCGCGCCTCGGACGCCAAGTCGGTCTTCACCGTCGCCTATGTCGTGCGCGCGGTCTCGCCCGGCAAATACGTGCTGCCGCAGGCCTATGTCGAGGACATGTACAATCCCTCGCGCTACGGCCGGACGGGGACGGGGTCGGTCGAGGTGCGGGCGGCGAAGTGAGTGATGGTGAGATGAGCGAGGTGGACCCGCACACTCCATCGTCGTGCCCGGGCTTGACCCGGGCATCCACGGCCATATGGGCGGTGCGCGACGACGTGGATGGCCGGGTCAAGCCCGGCCGTGACGGGCGGAGAGGGAAACGCGGTTTTCGCGTCCTCTCGGCTTGTGCTGCGGCACTCATCTTGGCGATCGTCGGCTTCGTCGCCTGGACCATTTCCCTTGGCCCGCTGCCGCTCGACGAGGCGCGGCAGGTCTCCACCACCATCGTCGACCGCAACGGCAAGCTTCTGCGCGCCTATGCGATGGCGGACGGGCGCTGGCGGTTGCCGGTCGATGCCAGGGCGAACGTGGATCCGACCTACCTCAAACTGCTGTTCGCCTATGAGGACCAGCGCTTTTACGCGCATGACGGCATCGATCCGCTCGCGCTGGGGCGCGCTGCGATCCAGCTTGCGACGCGTGGCCACATCGTCTCGGGCGGCTCGACCATCACGATGCAGCTCGCGCGTCTGATGGAGCCCAGGCGGCAGCGCTCGCTCCATGCGAAGCTGCGACAGATCGTGCGCGCAATTGAGTTGGAGCGAACGCTCAGCAAGGACCAGATCCTCGATCTCTACCTTGCGCTGGCGCCCTATGGCGGCAATCTCGAGGGCATTCGCGCAGCCTCCATCGCCTATCTCGGCAAGGAGCCGAAGCGGCTGTCGCTCGCGGAAGCCGCGCTTCTGGTCGCATTGCCGCAATCGCCGGAAACGCGCCGGCTCGACCGTTATCCCGAGGCGGCGCGCATCGCGCGCGACCGCGTGCTCGACCGGATGGTCGAGGAGCAGCAGATCAGCGCCGATGACGCGAAGCAGGCGAAGGCCGTGGCCGTGCCGAAGCTGCGCAAGCCGATGCCGATCCTGGCGCCGCATGCGTCCGATACCGCGCTTGCAACCGTCAAGGATATGCCGGTCATCAGGCTGACGCTGGATGCCAATCTCCAGAAGGTGCTGGAGCCGCTCGCGCGCGACCGTGCAATTGCGCTGGGGCCGAACATCTCCGTTGGCATCATCGTCGTCGACAATGAGAGCGGCGACGTGCTGGCGCGCGTCGGCTCCGCCGATTATTTCGACGAGAGCCGGGCAGGGCAGGTCGACATGACCCGCGCGCTGCGCTCGCCGGGCTCGACGCTGAAACCGTTCATCTATGGCCTCGCCTTCGAAGATGGCTTCGTCCACCCCGACAGCCTGATCGACGATCGTCCGGTCCGCTTCGGCTCTTACGCGCCGGAAAATTTCGACATGACGTTCCAGGGCACAGTGCCGGTGAAGAGGGCACTGCAGATGTCGCTGAACGTGCCGGCGATCGTGCTGCTCGACCGTGTCGGCTCCAGCCGACTGGCCTCGCGGCTGCGGCAGGCCGGCGGCAATCTGGTGCTCCCCAAGGACGAAGCGCCGGGTCTCGCGATGGGCCTCGGCGGCGTCGGCGTCACGCTTCAGGATCTTGCCCAGCTCTATTCAGGCCTCGCCAGGCTCGGAACCACGCGCCCGCTGCGCGAGGTCATGACCGACAGGGACGCGCGGGAGCCACTGCGGCTGCTCGACCAGGTTGCGGCCTGGCAGGTTGGTAACGTGCTCCTCGGTACGCCGCCTCCCGAAAACGCCGCCCACAACCGCATCGCCTTCAAGACCGGCACTTCGTACGGCTATCGCGATGCCTGGTCGGTCGGCTTCGACGGCCGCATGACGATCGCGGTCTGGGTCGGCCGTCCCGACGGCGCGCCGGTTCCCGGTCTGATCGGCCGCGCGGCAGCGGCACCCATCCTGTTCGACGCGTTCGCCCGGAGTGGAAAGCTGCCGGTTCCACTTCCGAAGCCGCCGAAGGGAACCCTGGTGGCCAGCAACGCCAAGCTGCCGTTGCCGCTGAGGCGGTTCCGCCCCGTCGGGGAACTCGTCCGCACCAGCGGCGAGCAGGCTCCCCACATCCAGTTTCCCCTGAACGGCTCCCGTATCGACGTCGATCGCTCGGCCGGTAGCGAGGCGGCCGCCATGCCTGTGAAGGTCGCCGGCGGCGTCCTGCCCATGACCATTCTGGTCAACGGTACCGCGCTCGGCGAGATCGACGGACGGCGCCAGCGGCTGATCGATCCGCCCGGCCCGGGCTTTGCGCGGCTGACCGTAATCGATGCCACTGGCGCCGCCGACACAGTTGTCATTCGAATTCAATGATCCCGGCTTAAGCGGTTGTAGGGGCGGCGGTTTCAGCGTATGCGGAACCAATGGTCGAGACCTTTGCCCGCCCCCGTTTCGGAGAGCCGCGCGAGCCGAAAACCCCCGTAAATCCGGGCAACCGGTTCGTGCGGGTGATCGATGCCGTGACCGGCAGCCACGCCCGCGCAATCGGCTTCCTGGTGCTCTGTGCGCTGCTGCTGCTGTTGCCCGGCTTCTTCACGATTCCGCCCGTCGATCGCGACGAGGCAAGGTTTGCGCAGGCGACCAAGCAGATGGTCGAGAGCGGCGATTATGTCGACATCCGCTTCCAGGACGACGTCCGCTACAAGAAGCCGGTCGGTATCTACTGGCTGCAAGCGGCCGCCGTTCACACCGCCTCCGCGCTCGGTCTGCCGCGCGCCCAATTGCGCATCTGGGTCTACCGGGTGCCGTCGCTGATCGGCGCGATCGGGGCGGTGCTGATGACCTATTGGACCGCGCTGGGCTTCGTCACGCGCCGCGCCGCCGTGCTCGCGGCGCTGATAATGTGCGCCTCCGTCCTGCTCGGCGTCGAGGCGCGGCTCGCCAAGACCGATGCGGTGCTGCTTTTCACCGTGGTTGCGGCCATGGGAGCGATGGCGCGGGTTTACCTCGCCTGGCAGCGCGGCGAGGACGAAGCGCATCCGCCGTGGAGCTATCCGGCGATCTTCTGGACCGCGATCGCCGTCGGCATCCTGATCAAGGGGCCGCTGATCCTGATGTTCGCAGCGCCTACCATCATTGTGCTTGCGATCCAGGACCGCGACGCATCCTGGCTGTGGCGGCTGCGTCCGCTCTGGGGCGTCATGTGGGTGCTGGTGCTGGTGCTCCCCTGGTTCATCGCGATCTTCTGGCGGGCGGGCGATGCCTTCTTCGCCGATTCCGTGGGCGGCGACATGCTCAGCAAGATCGGCGCCCAGGAATCCCATGGCGCGCCGCCCGGACTGTATCTGGTCCTGTTCTGGATCACCTTCTGGCCGGGCGCGCCGCTTGCGGCGATGGCAGCGCCCGCGGTGTGGCGGGCTCGGCGTGAGCCCGGCGCGCAATATCTGCTGGCGTGGCTGATCCCGTCCTGGATCGTGTTCGAGGCGGTGCTGACCAAGCTGCCGCATTACGTGCTGCCGCTCTATCCGGCGATCGCGATCCTCACCGTTGGTGCGCTGGAGCGGAGCGTGCTGTCGCGGTCCTGGCTGATGCGCGGTTCGGCCTGGTGGTTCGCGATCCCCGCGCTCGGCTCGATCATGGCGGTCGTCGGCGCGGTCATGCTGACGCGCCAGCCGGCTTTCGCGGCCTGGCCGTTCATCGCGGCGTCGCTGATCTTCGGCCTGTTCGCCTGGTGGCTCTACGACAACAACCGCGCCGAACGTTCGCTGCTCAACGCGCTGGTTGCGGCCCTGATGCTGGCGGTCGTGGTCTACGGCCTGGTGCTGCCGTCGCTGACGCCGCTGTTTCCGAGCGTCGAGATCGCGCGCGAATTGCGCAACGTGCGCTGCGTCGGTCCAAAGGCGGCTTCCGCCGGCTATCACGAGCCGAGCCTCGTCTTCCTGACGGGGACGTCGACGCTCCTGACCGATGGCTCGGGTGCTGCAGACTTCCTCAAGCAGGGCAGCTGCCGCTTTGCGTTCATCGAGCAGCGTTCCGAGCGCAGCTTCGTGCAGCGTGCCGAGGCGATCGGGCTGCGCTACCGCGTCGGCTCGCGCATCGACGGCTACAACTTCTCGCAGGGGCGAGCGATCTCGATTGCAATCTTCCGTTCGGAGGGCTCCGAGTAAGATGTCCACCGACGCCGCACATCGCCCCGGCTACGGCACGCAATTACTGACGGTCTCAGGCCGCGCGCTGACGCAGCTCGTCCGTGCCCCCTCGCATTCGCGGCGCGCGGAGGCGGCGCGCCGGCTGGCGCGGCATTCGCTCTGGCTGAGTGTCGCGGGCGCGGCCCTGATCATCGCGCTGATGGTCGCGTTTGACATGAGCGAGATCCAGATGATGCCCGCGCGCGGCACGCCGGGCCTGTGGCCGATCAAGATCCTCACCGATTTCGGCAAGGACGAGTATGTGCTGACGGCGCTCGCTGCCGCGCTCGTGACCGTGGCATTGATTGCGGCCGGCGAGCGCGGCACCTCGCGCGCGCTGCTGCTCGGCTTCGGCACACGGTTACAGTACATCTTCTTTTCCGTGCTGTTCTCGGTGCTCGTCGGCGAAATCCTGAAATACGTCATCGGCCGCGGCCGCCCCTTCGTCGGCGGCAAGGCCAATGCCTTCAATTTCATTCCCTTCAGTGGAACGGAAGCTCACGCCAGCCTTCCTTCCGGCCATGCGGTGACCGCGTTCGCGTTGGCCTTTGCAATCGGCGCAGTCTGGCCGCGCCTGCGCGTTTTCGTGTTCACCTATGCGATCGTCATCCTGCTGACGCGGCTGGTGCTACTTGCCCATCACCCGAGCGACGTCGTGGCCGGCGCTCTGGTCGGCATCGTCGGCGCCATGACGGTGCGCTACTGGTTCGCGGCCCGCCGGCTCGGTTTTTCCATCAGCAGCGACGGGGCGATCGTGGCGCTTCCGGGGCCGGTGTTCACCCGCCTCAAAAGGGTTGCCCGCGGGGCATCCGCCCCATAAAAGCGGCTGCCTGCGGGCCCGGACCGGTTCCCGCCGCGGGCCAAATTCCAACCACGAGCATCGATTTGTCGTTCCAGCCCTCGGTTTCCATCGTCGTCCCCGTGCGCAACGAGGCGGACAACATCGCGCCTCTGATCGAGGAAATCGGCGCCGCGCTCGATGGCCGCTGGGCCTATGAGATCGTCTACGTCAATGACGGCTCGATAGATGCGACCGGCGAGCGCCTGTCGGCCATCATGAAGCAGCGCGGCAATCTGCGTCAGCTCCGTCATACAAGATCGACCGGGCAGTCGGCGGCCGTGCGAAGCGGTGTGCGGGCGGCACGCGGTGCGATCGTGGCGACGCTCGACGGCGACGGCCAGAACAATCCGGCGTTCCTGCCGGACTTGATCGCAGCGGTCGAGAAAAGCGATCGCATCGGCCTCGTCGCCGGCCAGCGGGTCGGGCGCAAGGACACCGGCTTCAAGAAGTTGCAATCGCGCATCGCCAACGGCGTGCGCGGCGCGATCCTGAAGGACGGCACGCGCGACACCGGATGCGGCCTGAAGGCCTTTCGCCGCGAGGTGTTTCTGATGCTGCCATATTTCGACGGACTGCATCGCTTCCTGCCGGCACTGGTGCGCCGCGAGGGTTTCGAGATCGCCTATGTCGACGTGATCGACCGGCCGCGCCGCGCCGGCGTGTCAAACTACGGCTTCTTCGACCGGCTCTGGATCGGCATCATGGATCTCGCCGGCGTGTGGTGGCTGATCCGCCGCAAGAAGCCGACACCTGACGTGACCGAGGTCCAAGCATGATCATTCAATACGGTCAGGCGCTGAGCAACTATCTCTACGACGTCTTCGTCGCCAAGTTCGATTTCTGGCTCGCATTCGGCCTGGTCGCGCAATTGTTCTTCACTGCGCGCTTCCTGGTGCAGTGGATCGCCAGCGAGCGCGCCGGAAACAGCGTCGTGCCGATGGCTTTCTGGTTCTGCTCCATGGGAGGCGGGCTGATGACGCTGGTCTATGGCGTCGTGAAGCGCGAGCCGGTCATCATCCTCGGACAGGCGCTCGCGACAATCATCTACATCCGCAACATCATGCTGATCGTCAAGAATCGCGGGCGCGCCTCGCAGACGCTGGGTCGCTGACCCCGGTTCGGACCGGGGCTTTTGGGCCCGTCCGACAAAGTAGACCGGCGATTTCTGCCGAGACACTTTATAAGTTGAGCGCCTTCTGGTCCCCGGCTTGCTGGCGCCTGATCACGTCAGGATAAAGCGAGCATAGCGTCACGACGACGATCGCAAGGCTGGCCGCCGCGCCGCCTTGCTTGTCGATCAAATATCCAAAGAGAGGCGCAACGAGCGAGAATGACCCATCTCCCGCCATGGACGCGACAGACATCGCCGTCGCGCGACTGTCTGATTCAGCATACCGGTTGATCAATATGCGCATGATCGGATCGGAGATGCCTTGAGCGACCGCGTGAAGCGCAAGCCCTATGGAAACGATGACGATGCCGAGCTTGCCTTCGGACGCAAAGGAGAGGCTCATGATGGCGAAGGCGGCCACGATCAGCGCGGTTTGCGTATGCAGCAGGCCGAAGACGCGACAGATGCGCTCGACGAAGAACGAGGCCACGAGCGATATGAACAGGAGTGCGGTGAAGCATGTGCCGATCCATTCCAGCGGCAGGTGATGCAGATACGAGAATGGCTGAAAGGCCCAGAAACCGGCCTTTACGCCGATCGTGATGATCGCAAACTGCAGGAGAACGCGACGGTATTCGGCGTTGCGTCGAACAAGCGCGACGGCCGATAGAACGACGGTTCGGAGCGCCGTGCTTCGGCGGCCACCCTCCTTCAGGAAGACGGCAGCCACGGGCGCCGAAATGAAGATTGCGATGGATGTGAGGATGAATGTGCTGCCCATCGTGTGCCAGGTCGCGAAGACCGACCCGAAGGCCGAGGCAACACCGCGCGCGATATTCCGCATGCCCCATCCGATAGACTCGACCCGTTCATATTCCTCGGTCTTCGCGAGGGCTTTGTACTCGTCATACACGAGAGCGGAGTCAGTACCCGACGCCATCGACATCGAGAGGCCCAGGCCGGCCTCGAAGAGCATCATCTGCCAGTATTGATCGCAAAGTCCGAGACCGAGATAGCAGGACGCGGCCACCAGCGAGCCAAGGACCAGCGTGAGCTTCCGGCCGACACTGTCTGCAAAGACGCCGCACGGGACTTCGAAGCCGGCTTTGGCGATATAGTAGAAGCTCTCCAATGAAAGAGCCGTTGCGAGTGAGAAGCCCAGGCTCTGGAAGTACAAGACGCTGAAAGCCACGTGGAAGTAGCTGTTGCGCGAGAACCGGAAGACGATGAAGGCTAGCCCGAACGGCTCGACTCTCATTGAGCGGTCCTCCCGAGCATGCGAATGCCGGTTGCGTAGATGCAGGCCCAGGCCGAGAGATCCGGCACGACCGTTTGAGATCTTAGCCATCCGAAACAGGAGTTCGCGGCATAGAGGTAGAACCTGACCCGCCAGTTTCCGCGTAGCGCGGCGGCCGGCAGCATCTGCGCCACACTTTCTTCCGCCGCCTCGATCCCGGCCTCCGTGGAGGCGAAGTTGCGGTCGTCCAGGTCCATGACAAGCCGCGAGTCGGAGAGCGACAGCTTGCAGAGAGGGGCGGCGCTTCCGCTTTCTTTCTTGATGAGGATCGGGGAGAGGCCCGCTATGCTATGCAGGACGTTCGCAGCGTCGTAGAGCGGCGATCCGCGGAAGGCGACGTGCGGTGCCCTTCCTTCCCAACTCGCTCTCGGATCGATGAGCAGGAAGCCCTCGTGTTGCTGCGAGGGGATGATGTTCCGCAACTGCAAATCGCCATGAATGAACGAGGACGGCGCCGCGTCGGCCGTCATACGGTTCATCGCCCAGTCCAGCATCGTGAGCGGGGCCGCGAACGTACGCCCGTTAATGACGACCTGGCTCGTAACGATATCCGAAAGAGGCGGAAGGCCCACAATCCCCGCGGCATTGATGCGCATGGCCTCGTTGTCGGTCAGGAGTGCGGTGGTCCGTCCCGCAAGGTGATACTGATCGAGCCGCCACGCCTCCGACGTCAATGTCTCCGCATAGACCGGAGCCATGCAGTTCGCAAAGCGATTGAGCGTCCGTTCCCATCCTTCGACGAGTTCGCCCGCACGATCGTAGAGATCGTGCTCGATCGTCACGTCTTTGCCGGCTTCCATGGCGAACCACCCGACAGATCGTTCGACGGATCGGCAATACACCGCGGGAAAGTCGATAAGCGGCGCGCTGCTCGTGAACTTGCGGGCGGCTTCGAAGAAGTCCGTCTGCTCGCGCATCACGTCGCTAGCGCCAATCTTGATGACGACCGAAGGCTCTGCGCTAACGTAGAACAAGGCGAGGGAGCCCGTTCCACTCGTCAGCCGACGAAAGTCAGGCGCGAAGCCGCGATTTCTCACTGATCCGTTGGCCATACAAGCGTCCAGCGCTTGCCGGACGATGGCGGTCATGTCGAGGTGAGAATCATGAAGATGGATGTTCATAGGCGACCTTTTTGGTTGCGCGTCGGGGACAGCGGCTCACGCCGCGACGGCCGGGACTGCGCAGACCGCTTCCAACGCGTCGAGGGCTGATGCGAGCGATTCCAGCTCGATCGTCAGCGGCGGCAGGAATTTCAGAACCTCGTCCTTGGGCCCGCAGGTCTCCGCGATGACGCCACGACGATAGAGTTCGCGCGATAGGTTCGGGGCGATGGTCACGTCCGTGAAGACGAGAGATGCCCCACCGCTTTGGTCTTCAAAATCTTCGGGAGCCACTGATTGGTCCGCACTGATCTTTTGTGACACCTTTGTGAAATAGTTGCGCTGAGGCAATTGACAATTTCTAATACACATTAGAAAAGCCAACGTATGACCTTCCGAAACCTTCCACCTCTAAATGCATTGCGCTATTTCGAGGCTGCCGCCCGTAGGAAGAGCTTCACTTTGGCGGCCGAGGAATTGCACATCACCCAGAGCGCGGTGAGCCAGCAGATCAGAAACCTGGAAAGTTTTATTGGAGCCGCTCTTTTCAAGCGCGGAACGGCGACGGTCGTACTGACCGACATCGGCAAGAAATATTTTGAAACAGTCAGCAAGGCGCTTGAGCGCATTGATACTGCGACGTCCAAAGCCAAGACAACGCAGCGAAGCAAGAAGATCGAGCAAATCTGCCTCAGCGTGTCGCCGTCATTCACTCATCTATGGCTCGTCAAGCGTCTCTATAAATTCCATCAGGATGTGAAGGACATCCAGCTGGCCCTGAATGTCACGCGGCACTACGTGGACTTCGAAGTCGAGAACGTGGATATGGCCATCCGTCACGGGGATGGTGAATGGCCCGGTCTTCATGCCGATCTTCTGATGAAGGACCGTATGGTGGCAGTCTGTAGTCCACGGCTCCTTCAGAAGGAGCACGTGCCGAAGAGTCTGCCGGAAATCGCCAACTATCCGATCATCGAGGATCCCGTCTATCGGTACTGGGCCCGCTATGCCCGCCAGGTCGGCCATCAACTCGATCTGACCGACGCCATCCAATACGATGACAGCGGGGTCATCGTCGAAGCCGCCATCAACGAGCAAGGGATCGCGATGGCACGTGCATCGCTCGCTTCCGCGGCTCTGGCGCGCGGCCAGCTCGTCAAGCTGTTCGACGCCGATTTTTCCGACGCCCTCGGATATTACATCGTGTTTCCATCCGCCCATAAGGTTCGCCGAAGCGTGACGCGCGTAAGCAAATGGTTGCGACTGGAAGCTTCGCGGGAGCGCACGGTCTAATTCCTTGGACCGGGACGTCCACGCGCCTGGACCCGGTTCGGCGCTTACGGGCAGAAGCGAACGTCAACCTGACGAGCCCCGATGAATCCGTCGAGAATGACTGATAGCGGCCATCGGAACTTGATGGACACGCCCCGGTTCCGGCGCGTAGATTTGCCGTCTACGCGGTCGGAGCGCACCATATGGCCGAAGCGCGAATTGAACGCCGGCTTGTTGCCATTCTCGCAGCCGATGTTGTGGGCTACTCCCGGCTAATGGGCACGGATGAGGTCGGTACGCTGGCAGCCTTGAAGGCGCACCGTCGAGAGGTCGTCGATCCAGCTCTAGCGGAGCATGGTGGCCGCATCGTCAAGACCATCGGCGATGGACTGCTGGTGGAATTCGCAAGCGTAGTTGACGCAGTGATCTGCGCTGTCGCTGTGCAGGCTAAGATGACCGAACGGAATGCGGACACGGGACCACAGATCACGTTTCGCGTCGGGATCAATATCGGTGACATTATCATTGAAAACGACGATATCTTTGGGGACGGCGTAAATATCGCAGCTCGCGTTGAGAGCGAGTGCCAACCGGGCGGAGTCTATCTTTCCGGTAGCGCATTTGATCAAGTCCGGGGCAAGACTGACTTTGCGTTTGATGACCTCGGCGAAAAATTGCTGAAGAATATAGACCGACCGGTCCGGCTCTATGGCGTGAGTCATCCTGGGCTTGCAGCTGGAAGGGTGGTCAGCGAGGGCGCCACCAAACCCCTAGCGTTGCCAGACAAGCCTTCCATCGCCGTTCTACCTTTCCAGAACATGAGCGGTGATCCGGAACAGGAGTATTTTGCAGACGGCGTCGTCGAGGAAACGATAACCGCGCTCTCGCGCTTCAAATCACTGTTCGTGATCGCGCGCAATTCGAGCTTTACCTACAAAGGCAAGGCGGTTGATATCAAGCAGGTTAGCCGTGAACTTGGCGTGCGCTACGTGCTCGAAGGCAGCGTGCGGAGATCAGCTTCTCGTGTCCGGATTACGGGCCAACTGATCGAGGGAATTACCGGTGCTCACATATGGGCGGATCGGTTCGAGGGTGGATCGATTGACATCTTCGACCTTCAGGATCAGTTCACGGAAAGCGTCGTCGGAGCAATCGCCCCGGCGATGGAGAAAGCCGAAATTGAACGTGCCAAGCGCAAGTCAACCGACAATCTTGACGCCCACGATCTTTATTTGCGTGGTTTGGCAAAGTTTTACCAGTGCATCATCTCGCCCAGCCTAGGGACCGGCGAGGAAGCGAGGGGCCTCTTTGCGAGCGCCTACGGCTTAGATCCCGGCTTCGCTGCGGCCTACGGATTTGCGGCTTCGTGCTACACGATTGCAAAAGCCAGCGGTTGGGGCTTAGGCAGTTCCGAGATTGTCGAAGTGAAGCGACTCGCACAGGCTGCAATCGCTTGCGGCCAAGAAGATGCGTTGGCGTTAGCCTTGAGCGGGTGGGCATTGGCGTATCTTGGCGGCGACCTGCAGTCCGGCTCCAGATTGATTGATCGCTCGCTTGTAATGAACCCCAATTTGGCGACCACATGGCACCACGGCGGGTGGATTAAGAATTGGTTGGGTGACCCGAAAGCAGGACTTGAGTGCTTCGAACGAGCAATGCGCTTGAGTCCTCTCGATCAACAAATTCTTCCAATGAAGGCAGGAGCTGCGCACTGCCTCTTTTATCAACAACGCTATGACGAAGCGGCATCGTTGGCTGCAGTTGTCCTGCAGGATGCTCCCAATGCTCAACCCCCGCTTCGTATCAGAGCAGCAAGTAGCGCGATGGCTGGTCGAACGGAAGAGGCCCGCGAAACCGTTTACCGTTTGCTGCAACTCTATCCCACATTGTGCGTCTCAAATCTGAAGGAAGTGCTAGGCCCTTACCGCCGCGAGGACGTAGCGCGGTATGAAGAAGCAATGAGGCGTGCGGGGCTGCCCGAATGAGCGTGAAATCACGAGCCGCGCTTTGGTGCAAATGAGTCAGCTAGTGGCCCATCGCGACATTTGCTGCGGTTGCACAAGGGCGGTCGGTGTCGGGGCGAACCGGACATCGACGAAGATTTATGAGCCCGCGCCCTAACGAGGCAGAGCGGACGCCGCGCCGGAAGCGGGCAGGGTGGCTGCCTCAGTCTCGCTCCTGCGATAGGGCACGCCGGCTGCATCGAGCACGGGATAGGCCACCGAGCAGATATGGGAGTGGATGCGGCGCAAATCGCGCAGCACGTCCAGATGCAGCGAGGTGGTCTCGATGGTCTCCGGGCGCCCCTCGCGCAGGCGATCGAGATGCCGCTCGACGGCGGCGAGCTCGGTGTTGCGCAGCGCCGACTTTTCCACCAGCAGCTTGCGCGCCTCGTTGGCATCGCCCGACATGAACACGCCGAAGGCGATGCGCAGCGAGTCCATCGTCCGCTTGTGGAAGGCCGCCAGCTCCTCGGCGCCCTCGGCCGAGAACTGGAAGCGGCGCTTGATCTTCTTGGTGGCGAGCTCGCTCAAATTCTTGTCGATGATGTCGCCGATATGCTCGAGATTGATGGCGAAAGAGATGATCTCCATCGCACGCCGACCTTCGCCCTCATCCAGGCTGCCGCGCGTCAGCTTCGTCACGTAGAGCTTGATGGACTCATCGAGGCTGTCGACGATGTTGTCCGTCTTCGAGACCTGGTCGACCAACGCGCGGTCGCCCGTCATCATCGCCGCCATCACCTTGCGCAGCATGACCTCGACGAGATCGCCCATCCGCAACGTTTCGCGAGCGGCATCCGCCAGCGCCAGGGAGGGGGTCTCGAGCGCCGTCTCGTCGAGATAGCGCGGACGGGCAGGATCTTCCTCCCGCACGCGATCGGGAAACAGCCAGGTCAGCAGGCGCGACAGGACATCGAGCAGCCCGATGAAGATCACTGCCGTTGCGATGTTGAAGGCCATATGGAAGGCGGCCGTCATCTTGGCGAGATCCGGCTGCCAGAGGTGCAGCTGGTCGGCGATCACCTGAAGAAATGGTAGAACCAGCGCGATCCCGGCCACGCGATTGATCAGGTTGCCGACCGGCAGACGATAGCTGGCCGGATCGTCGCGCCGCGCGCCTTCGAACACGGGATTGATCGCGCTGCCGAGATTGGCGCCGAGAACGAGCGCCAAGGCGGCGTAGGGCGAGATGAACTGGGAATAGGCCAGCGACATGATCAGAAGCACGCTGGCGACGCTCGAATGCACCGCCCAGGTGATAACCGCAGCGATGACGATGCAGAGCACCGGATCGCCTGTGATGGCCGACATCACGACGCGAACGCCGGGGGCATTCTCGGCTGGCGCCAGGGTATCCAGGAGAATGTGCAGCGACAGCAGCATCAGGCCGAGGCCGATCGAGACGCGGCCGATGTCCTTGATGCGCGAGCGGGGCCCCGAGCGGAAGGCGACGAGCCCCAGCACGAACAAGACGGGAGCTATGGCCGCGATGTTGAAGGACAGCACCTGCACGATCAGCGTGGTGCCGACATTGGCACCGAGCATGATGGCCAGCGCCGCGACCAGGCTGACGAGGCCTTCCGCCGCGAACGAACTCGTGATCAGCGCCGTCGCCGTGCTGCTCTGGAGCAGCGCGGTCAGCCCGAGCCCGGCCGCAAAGGCGCTGAAGCGGTTGCTCAGCGCTCGGCCGAGCAGCCGCCGCAGGTCGGGACCGAAGGCGCGCAAAATGCCGCTGTGGACCATATGCAGGCCCCACAGCAACAGCGCCACGCCGCCCATCAGGTCGAGCAGAACCATGCTTCCCATGCTCCGCGTCCTTCGGAATTGAGTCGAAGGGTCAGGCTATTCCCAAACGACCGCGGATCAACGATTTTGTTGCAACGCGCCGGCATCAACCTTTGTTGCGGCGCGTTTGCTAGGCGGGATGCCCGATCTCGAAGCTCAAATTGCCGCGTTGAAGGCAGCAAAGCCGCGATCGAGATCGGCCTTGAGATCCTCGACGCTCTCGAGCCCGATGTGCAGACGCAGCGTCGGGCCGCCCGGGGCCCATTTCGTTGCCGTGCGATAGCTGTCGCAGTCGAAGGGGATCGCAAGGCTCTCGAAGCCGCCCCAGGAATAGCCCATGCCGAACAGCTTGAGGCTGTCGAGCATGGCGTCGACCGCCTTCTGCGGCGCAGGCTTCAGGACGATGCTGAACAGGCCCGAGGCGCCGGTGAAGTCGCGCTTCCAGATGGCATGGCCGGGATCGGTCTCGAGCGCGGGATGGAGCACGCGCGCGACCTCGGGACGCGTGGCGAGCCAGCGCGCCACGTCGAGCCCAGAGCGATAGTGCTGCGCCAGCCGCACCGACAGCGTGCGCATGCCGCGCAGCGCGAGGAAGACGTCGTCGGGACCGGCGCAGACACCGAGCAGGCGGATGGCTTCAGTCACGAGCGGCCAGGCCCTGGCATTGGCGGAGATGGTGCCGAACATGATGTCGGAATGGCCGCCGATATATTTGGTCGCGGCCTGCATGCTGATGTCGACGCCCTGGTCGAGTGAGCGATGATAGAGTGGCGTCGCCCAGGTGTTGTCGTCGACGACGAACGCGTCACGGGCGTGCGCGACCTCGGCGATCGCGCGAATGTCCGGCATCTCGAAGGACTGCGAGCCCGGCGCTTCCACCAGCACCGCGCGCGTATTGGGCTTGAACAGGGCCTCGATGGCTGCACCGATCAGCGGATCGAAATAGGTGGTCTCGATGCCGTAGCGCGCGAGCAGGCCGTTGCAGAAATTGCGCGTGGGCCGATAGACGTTGTCGCAGACGAGCAGATGATCGCCCGCCTTCAGCACCGCGAGCAGGGTGGTGGTGATCGCAGCCAGGCCCGACGGCGCGATGCCGACGCCGGCGCAGTTCGGTCCCTCCAGCGCCATCAGCGTCTCCTGGAGCGCCTTTGTGGTGGGTGTGCCGTGGCGGCCATACTGGAACTCGCCGCGATGGGCGTGCAGGTCCCCGGCGGTCGGGTAGAGCACGGTCGAGCCGTGCACGACCGGCGGATTGACAAAACCCTTCTGCGCCTTGGTGTCGCGGCCGGAGGTCACCAGCCGGGTGTCTGGATGTTGCGAGAAGGGCTTTGCGCCCGCAGAAGAATCCATGCGTGTGCTTTCAAAATTGGGATTGTCGGCGCAGGGCATCCCCGCGCGGGGCGGCGGGCCGGCCGCAACTGGTAATAACAGATCACAGAAGAGTCCCGTCAACCCCTTGACCCGGCTCGCCAGTCGTTCTGTGATGCGCAGGTGCTATTCTGTCGCCGCATGTTGAGGGGCTTGCCGCGACCTTCGATCCACCGCCTGAGGGACCATGCCCGATAGCCTGGCGTCCAGAAGGTTTTCGGCAGGGGATCAACGGGGTTGGCCCACAGCTTGCACGACGTTCAGCGAAAGACGTTCAGCCAAAGACGTTCAGCGAAGCATGTTCGACGAACGTTCCCATACGCCCCTAGAGACGACCGCACGTCGCCCCCAAAAGCGACGCCCTTGAAAGGCTTCAACCCATGAAACGCGTAACTCTGGCTCTCACCCTTGCTCTCGCCGCCGGCCTGTCCGCCCCGGTCGCCCACGCGCAGACGCTCAAGACCATCAAGGACAGGGGCATGCTGTCCTGCGGCGTCAGCCAGGGCCTGCCGGGCTTCTCCTCGCCCGACGACAAGGGCAACTGGACCGGGATCGACGTCGATGTCTGCCGCGCGATCGCGGCCGCTGTGCTGAATGATCCGACCAAAATCAAATTCGTACCGCTGTCGGCCAAGGACCGCTTCACCGCGCTGCAATCCGGCGAAATCGACGTGCTGTCGCGCAACACCACCTGGACCGTCTCGCGCGACACCTCGCTCGGCGCCAACTTCACCGGCGTGACCTACTATGACGGCCAGGGCTTCATGGTGAAGAAGTCGCTCAAGGTCAATTCCGCGCTGGAGCTCAACAATGCCTCCGTTTGCGTCCAGACGGGCACGACCACCGAGCTGAATCTCGCGGACTACTTCAAAGCCAACAACATGAAGTACGAGGTGATTGCGTTCGGCACCATCGACGAAGCGATCAAGGCCTACGAGTCCGGGCGCTGCGACGTCTTCACCGATGATTCGTCCGGGCTCTATGCCAGTCGTTTGAAGCTCACGAACCCCGCCGATCACATCGTGCTGAACGAGATCATCTCGAAGGAGCCGCTGGGTCCGATGGTGCGCCACGGTGACGATCAATGGTTCGATATCGTGAAGTGGACGCTGTTTGCGATGGTCACGGCTGAGGAGCTCGGCATCACCCAGAAGAACGTTGACGAGATGGCGAAATCCGACAAGCCGGAGCTCAAGCGGGTGCTCGGCACCGATGGCAATCTCGGCGAACAGCTCGGCCTGACCAAGGACTGGGTCATCCGGATCGTGAAGGCGGTCGGCAACTATGGAGAAGCGTTCGATCGCAACGTCGGCGCCGGCTCACCGCTCGGCATCAGCCGCGGGATCAACAATCTCTGGACCAAGGGCGGTCTCCAGTACGCGCCGCCGATCCGCTGATCGACGAACCCGCAGGCCGCGGCGATGGGCATCGAGGCCCGGAAACCACCACCGCAAATCGCGCTGAAGCTCAAGCGGGCTCTCGGTGGCAAGGCAGGCTGGAGCGGCATGGCCGTCCAGCTTGTCTTCGGCGCGGTCCTCGCATGGATCGCTTACGAGATCATTTCCAATGCCCGTTCCAACCTGGAAACCCAGCACATCGCCGCGGGCTTCGGCTTCCTGCAGAACAGCGCGAGCTTCGACGTCAATCAGACCCTGATCTCCTATTCAGGGTCGGACACCTACTTCCGTGTGTTCCTGGTTGGCCTATTGAACACGCTTCTGGTCTCGGTGGTCGGCATCTTCTTCGCCACCGTGATCGGCTTTATCGTGGCACTCTGCCGGTTGTCGCCCAACTGGCTGGTGTCGCGAGTCGGCGGTCTCTATGTCGAGGCCATCCGCAACCTGCCGCTCCTGTTCCAGATCCTGTTCTGGTATCTCGCAGTGCTCGCGGCGTTGCCCGCGCCGCGGCAAAGCGTCTCGATCTTCGGCGCCTTCTTCCTCAACAATCGCGGCCTGATCGCGCCCTGGCCGGTGGGACAGGCCGGCTTGGTCCCGTTCCTGGTCATGCTCGGCCTCGGCATCGTCGGATCGCTGACGCTGAGGAGCGTTGCGCGGCGGGCGCTGTTCCAACGCGGGCAGGTAATCCGTATCTGGCCTTATGTGCTGACCGCCATCATTGGATTGCCGCTCGTCACGATGCTGATGTTCGGTCTGCCCTTTACCTTTGAACTGCCGCAGCTCAAGGGCTTCAACTTCGTCGGCGGCGCGCGGATCATTCCGGAATTCGTTGCCCTGACGGTGGGGCTTTCGACCTACACGGCGTCCTTCATCGCCGAGATCGTGCGCGCCGGCATTCTGTCGGTCCACAAGGGGCAGATGGAGGCGGGCTCCTCGCTGGGCTTGAGCCGGGGTGCGACGTTGCGGCTGATCGTGGTGCCGCAGGCCATGCGTGTCATCGTGCCGCCCCTGACCAATCAGTATCTCAACCTCACCAAGAACTCATCGCTTGCGGTCGCCATCGGATATCCCGATCTGGTCTCGGTGTTTGCCGGCACGGCGTTGAGCCAGACCGGACAGGCGATCGAGATCATCGCCATGACGATGGGCGTCTATCTCCTGACCTCGCTCATCACCAGCTTCATCATGAGCCTCTACGGCTGGCGCATCAACCGGAGCCTGGCGGCATGAGCGACATCACCGCGTCTTTCTTTGTTCGGCGGGACCTGGTGGCCGAGCGCCCCGCACCGGTGAAGACCTCTGGCTTCATCGGCTTCATACGCACGCGGCTGTTGAACTCGCCGACCAACATTCTGCTCACGATCCTTGGCCTGCTGCTGCTCTGGTATACCGTCATTCCCGCGATCCAGTTCCTGCTCGTCAATGCGGTGTGGAGCGGCAAGGACCGCACCGCATGCCTTGCCGAGAATGCTGGGCGTCCGGTCGGCGCCTGCTGGCCCTTTATCCAGGCAAAGCTGACGCAGCTGCTCTACGGTTTTTATCCGGAAGCCGAGCGCTGGCGGGTGAACGTGACCTTCGCGCTCGGCGCAATCCTGCTGCTGCCGTTGCTCATTCCGCGACTGCCGGCGAAGGGCTTGAACTCGGGCCTGTTCTTCGTCGCCTTTCCCGTGGTCGCGTTCTTCCTGCTGCACGGCGGCGGCATCGCAGGCTTCGGCGTAAGCTGGATCGCGGGCCTGTTGCAGCTCTTCGAGGACAGCATCACCGGAGCCGGTCAGTTGCTGGTCGGTCTCAGCAAGACGTCGGCGATCGGTCCGCTGCTCGCAGCGATCGGCGGCCTCATCGTGCTGATCGGGACTCTGATCTCGTGGGTGATCTTTCCGCTGACCTGGCTGCGCGATCATCTCCAGGCCTCCGGCTTGCCGATCTGGGGCGATCTCGTGGTCACGGCCATCGTCGTTTCGGCGATCATGTTTGTTCTCGGCGGCGGGCTGCGGACCGGCTGGCGGGCGCTGATCTCGAGTCTCGCCACGTTCGCCGGCATCGCGCTCATGATCAAGCTGATGGGACTGGATCGTGGCGGACTGCCGATCGTCGATACACGGCTGTGGGGCGGGTTGCTGGTGACGTTGGTTATCGCCATCACCGGGATCGTGGCGTCTCTGCCGATCGGCGTTGCGCTCGCGCTGGGGCGGCGCTCGACCATTCCGCTGATCCGAATCTTTTCGATCGCCTACATCGAGTTCTGGCGCGGCGTGCCGCTGATCACGGTGTTGTTCTTCGCGACCTACATGCTGCCCTTGTTTCTGCCCGGCAACTTCACGGTCGACGGGCTGGTGCGGGCACTGATCGGTGTGGCCCTGTTCACCGGCGCCTATCAGGCCGAAAACCTGCGCGGCGGGCTCGCCGCGGTGCCGCGCGGGCAGGGGGAGGCAGCTTCCGCATTGGGGCTGTCCTGGTGGAAGACGACCTCGCTGATCGTGCTGCCGCAGGCACTGCGCCACGTCATTCCTGCCATCGTCAACAGCTTCATCTCGCTTTTCAAGGACACCTCGCTGGTCTCGATCGTTGCGCTATTCGACCTGTTGGGATCGCTGAGGGCGTCGTTTGCAGACCCCGTCTGGACGACACCGACGACCGCCTTCACCGGCTTTGCCTTTATCGGCATCATCTATTTCATCTTCTGCTTTGGAATGTCGCGTTACTCGCTCTTCGTCGAGAACCGGCTCAACGCCCATCGCCGCAACTGAACGGGGTCACCATGTCCGCCAGCCCGATCGTCAAGATTTCCGGCCTCAACAAATGGTATGGCGACTTTCACGTCTTGCGCGACATCGATCTCGATGTCGAGAAGGGCGAGCGTATCGTGATCTGCGGCCCATCGGGCTCGGGCAAATCAACGCTGATCCGCTGCATCAACGCGCTGGAGGAGTTTCAGGAGGGCGAGATCGTCGTCGACGGCATCGAGCTCGGGCCGAACCTGAAGCACATCGACGCGGTGCGGCGCGAGGTCGGCATGGTGTTCCAGAGCTTCAATCTGTTCCCGCACCTCACAGTCCTCGACAATTGCACGCTGGCGCCGATCTGGGTGCGCAACATCCCCAAGAAGGATGCCGAGGCGACCGCGATGAAGTTCTTGGAGCGCGTGAAAATCCCGCACCAGGCCAACAAGTTTCCGGGCCAGATGTCGGGCGGCCAGCAGCAACGCGTCGCGATCGCGCGCGCGCTCACCATGAACCCGAAGGTGATGCTGTTTGACGAGCCGACCTCGGCGCTCGACCCCGAAATGGTCAAGGAGGTCCTCGACACCATGGTCGACCTCGCCAAGGAAGGCATGACCATGCTGGTCGTGACGCATGAAATGGGCTTTGCGAAGGAGGTCGCCAACCGCGTGGTGTTCATGGACGCCGGTCAGATCATCGAATCCAACACGCCGCAGGAATTCTTCGCCCATCCGCAGCACGCGCGCTCGCAGCTGTTCCTGAGCCAGATCTTGCGGTGATGCTGCAGGTGGGCAAAGGCGCATCGCGCCGTGCCCACCATCTCTCCACGATCGCGGCAGAAGTGGTGGGCACGCTTTGCCTTGCCCGCCCTGCGAGCCTCACACGAACGGCGGCTTGATGTTGCTGCGCTTCTCCAGCCAGGCCGGCACCGGCAGATTCTTGGCGCGCATGAAGTCCACATTGAACAGCTTGGACTGATAGCGGCTGCCGGAATCGGCGAGCACGGTGACGATGGTCTTGCCGGGCCCGAGCTTCTTGGCGAGGTGAACGGCACCGGCGATGTTCACTCCCGTCGAGCCGCCGAGGCAGAGGCCTTCGTGCTGGAGCAGATCGTAGATCAGGTTGACCGCTTCGTCGTCGGGAATGAGGAAGGCATCATCGACCTTCGCGGTCTCCACGATCGCGGTCGCGCGGTTCAGCCCGATGCCCTCGGTGATCGAGCCCCCCGGCGTCGCCTTGGGATCGCCGGTCCGGAAATACTCGTACATACCCGCGCCATGCGGATCGGCGCAGGCGATGGCGACGTTCTTGTTCTTCTCCTTCAGGTAGCGGCTGACGCCGGCGAGCGTGCCGCCGCTGCCGACCGAGCAAACGAAGCCGTCGACCTTGCCGCCAGTCTGCTCCCAGATCTCGGGGCCGGTGGATTCGAAATGCGCCTTGGCATTGTCGAGGTTGTTCCACTGGTCGGCGAACAGCACGCCGTTGGGCTCGCTCTTGCGCAGTTCGTCCGCGAGCCTGCGGCCGACATGCTGGTAGCTGTTGGGATTGGCGTAAGGCAGCGCCGGCACCTCGACGAGCTCGGCGCCGCACAGCTTCAGGAAATCCTTCTTCTCCTGGCTCTGCGTCTCCGGAATCACGATCAGCGTGCGATAGCCGCGCGCGCTTGCCACGACCGCAAGGCCAATGCCCGTGTTGCCTGCGGTTGCCTCGACCACGAGGCCGCCCGGCTTCAGTTCGCCGCGCTTCTCGGCCTCCAGGATCATCCATTTGCCGGCGCGGTCTTTCACGGACTGGCCGGGATTCATGAATTCGGCCTTGCCGAGAATGGTGCAGCCGGTCTGTTCGGATGCGCGCTTGAGCTTGATGAGGGGGGTGTTGCCGATGGCTTCGACAACGTCGTTTTTGATGGTCATGTCAGGCAATTACCGGCTGGTTCTGTGAGGTGATCGAGACCCTAAAGTAGGGTGTTCGGCCACACAAGGCGAGGGGCGCAGAGTCTTAATGCTGCTTTGCGAAGACGACCTGCCGAACGTCGATATTCCCGGAGAGGAAACCGGCCTCGCAATAAGAGAGATAGTACTCCCAAAGACGCCGGAACCGATCATCGAAGCCGAGTGGCACGAGGTTCGGCCAGGCGCTGCGGAAGTTATTTCGCCAGGTAGCAAGCGTCTTGGCATAATCTTGCCCAAAGATGCGCTCCCGGATGACGGGCACACCAAACGTCTCGCCCAGCGACTTGAGCACCGCGGGCGAGGGCAGCATGCCGCCGGGAAACACGTAGCGCTGGATGAAGTCGACCTCGCGCCGATAGGTCTGAAACAGCCCGTCCTGGATGGTGATGGCCTGGATGCCGGCAAGACCGCCCGGCAACAGGCGATCACGCAGCTGCGCGAAATATTTCGGCCAGAACTGCTCGCCGACGGCCTCGATCATCTCGATCGAGGCGATACGGTCATAGCGGTCGCGCTCATCGCGATAGTCCTGAAGGCGGATCTCGACCTTCTCGGCGAGACCGGCCTCCTGGATGCGCCTTTGCGCAAAGTCGCGCTGCTCGGTCGAGATCGTCAGCCCGACAACATGCGCACCAAAAGACTTGGCCGCGTATTCGGCAAAACCGCCCCAGCCGCAGCCGATCTCGAGCAGCTTCTGTCCCGGCTTGAGGTCGATCGCTTCGGCGAGCCGGCGATACTTGTTGGTCTGAGCCGCCGTGAGATCGGTGGTGTTGTCCTCGAACAGCGCCGAGGAATAGGTCATGCTCGGATCGAGCCATGCCGAATAGAAGGCATTGCCGATGTCGTAATGCGCATGGATGTTGCGCCGCGCCTGGCGCCTGGTGTTGCGGTTGAACCAGTGCCGGAGAACCTGGACGAGGCGCATCAGCGGCTTGTCGCGGAGCATGGCCTGGATCAGGTCGTGGTTGACGCAGAAGAGATAGAGGAACTGCGTGAGATCGGGCGTGTCCCAATCGCCGGCGAGATAGGCTTCCGCAATTCCGATATCGCCGGCATTGATGAGGCGGTGCGCGAAGCCGTAATTGTGCAGCCTCATCACCGCGTTCGGACCCGGCTCACAGCCGCCGAGCCGGATGATGCGGTCGTCGGGCAGGATCACGTCGAGCGTGCCGCGCCTCAGGCGTGAGCCGAAGGCGAGCGCGAGGCGGACCAGGCGCGGCAAGTCGGCGAGAACCGTCTCGACATTGTCGGGGGTGACCGGGATCGCATTCGACATCGGCATCACCTGAACTGGCACTGTCCGACCACTCAGGCGGCCGCGCCGATCCCGGTTCTTGCTGGACCCGAGAGCGCCCCCGCAGGCAGTCAGCCACCAATAGTATAAGCGCGCGTTTCGGCGGCCGCCAAGCCATCCGCTGCCGAGACACATTGCCGTCGAGCGTCCAAGTGGCAGGAGCATTAACGGCAGGCCCCTGCCGCTTGAAGTCGGACGAGCCACGGTGCGCTGCGGCGCAGGTTTCAGTGGAGGGCTGCCCCTCAGCGGCCGTCCTGATCCCGCTGTGGCGACAATGACACATGAAATGTTGGTAAGCTTGTTGTCTGCCGGGAGCGCATCGAAATGCGCGAAGGCCCTACAAAAATAGGCAAACCGGCATGTTTTGCAGCTTCGTGAAGCCCGTTTGCGGGGCGGGCTTCGCAGTTGCGGGACTGTCCGCCCCGGTCACGCCCCGCTAATATACGGCACGGTTCCTGGAAAGCATCACGCTGTGAACGAAACGGAGACCATACCTCAACTGACCCGCCGCGAATCGGTTAATCCGGCCGCGCGGTGGCAGTTGCGTCTGCCCGGCAGGGGGTGGATGTGACCCGAGAATTCCCGATGGTCGCCGTCCGGCGATCGTACGGTCGCGCATGTGAGCTGCTGGTTGGGCTGCCGGGCGCGGCCAGCCGGCTAGTGGCGTTTGCACTGGCACTGAGCTCCGCCGGCTGCGTGCTGACACAGGATTTGCCCGATCCGGCGCTCGACGTGCCCAGTCAATACAAATACGCCGGCAAGCCCGATGCGCCGCCCCCCCTCGACTGGTGGCGCGGCTTCCGGTCGACGGAGTTGACGCAATTGATGGAGGAGGCGCAGACCGTCAACCTGGACATCGCCGCCGCCGTCTCGCGCATCTTCGAGGCCGATGCCCAGGCGCGACAGGCCGGGGCAGCCCTGCTGCCGAGCCTGTCCGGCTCGGGATCGGAGACCTATTCCCGCACCTCCGGCTCCTCGTCCTCGGGTCTCACCAATGGCGGCCGCGAGGTCGTCAATTACTCGGCCTCGCTGAGCGCAAGCTACCAGCTCGATTTCTGGGGACAGAATCGGGACGCCCTCCAATCCGCCGAAGAGACCGCCCACGCCAACCGGTTCGATCGCGACGTCGTGGCGCTGACCACGCTCACCAGCGTCGCCAACGCCTATTTCCAGGTGCTGGCCTCGCAGGATCGCTTGCGCACCGCGCAAAGCAACATCGCCAGCGCCCAGCGTATCCTCGATGCCATCAAGGAACGGCGCAAGGCGGGCACGGGTACGGACCTCGACGTCGCGCAGCAGGAGAGCGTGCTGGCGAACCAGAAGGCGCTGGTGCCTCCGCTCCGGCAGACGCTCGACCAGAACATCAACGCGCTGGCCGTGTTGGTGTCACGCCCACGGGAGAGCGTGCGCGTCGCAGGCGGCTCGCTGAACCGGATCGCGATCCCGCGCGTCACGCCGGGGCTGCCGTCCGAGCTCTTGACGCAGCGCCCCGATATCCGCCGGCAGGAAGCGCAGCTGGCGTCTGCCACCGCCAATATCGGCAATGCCCGAGCGCAGTTCTTTCCGACCATCCAGCTCACCGGCAATGGCGGCTATCAGAGCTCGGCGCTGGTGTCGCTGTTCCAGCCGCACGCGGCCTTCTTCCAGCTCGTCGGCAGCGCGACGCAGCCGATCTTCGACGGCGGCAAGATTCTCGGCAATTTCGAGAATGCCAGGGCGCGCCAGGACGAGTTGCTCCAGACCTACCGGAAGACCGTCGTCCAGGCCTTCGCGGATGTCGACAACGCGCTGTATTCGATCAAGCAGACCACGATCAAGCTGCAGTTGCAGCGCGAGGTCGTCGCGGCGTCACGCCGCGCGTTCGATCTCGCCGAACAGCAATTGCGCGCCGGCACGGCCGACATCGTGACGGTGCTCAACACCCAGCTGACGCTTTTCCAGGCGGAAGACGCGCTGTCGCAGGCGCAACTCGCCCGCCTGCTGGCGATCGTCAGCCTGTATCAGGCATTGGGCGGCGGTTGGGAGCCGAGAATGGAGAAACCGGTCAATGCTCTTTAAGCCGGATACGAAGGAAGGCGCGAAGGACGAGGCGGGCAAGCGCAGCACGTCCCGGCGCGGCAGCCGCTTTGTTTCCACGCTGATCACGCTCGCGATCCTCGGCGGGCTTGGCTATTTCGGCTGGACCGCGTGGCACCAGAAGGCGGCGAATGACCGTAACGCGCGCCCCGATCTGCCCGTGCCGGTGCTGGCGGCGTCCCCGCGCATCCAGGACGTGCCGGTCTATCTCGACGGCGTCGGCGCGATCCGCGCGCTCAACACCGTCACCGTGCGCTCGCAGGTCGACGGCAAGCTGATCGCGGTGAATTTCATCGAAGGTCAGGACGTCAAGAAGGGCGACGTGCTCGCCGAGATCGATCCCGCGATCTATCAGGCGCAGTACGATCAGGCCGTGGCCAAGAAGGCGCAGGACCAGGCGCAGCTCGCCAACCAGCGCATCGACCTCACGCGCTACGAGCAGCTTGCTGCCTCCAACGCCGGCTCCAAGCAGCAGGCCGACACCCAGCGCGCGCTGGTCGCGCAGACCGAGGCGCTGGTCAAGGCCGACCAGGCCGCAATCGACAATGCGGCGGCGACGCTGAGCTACACCAAGATCGTGGCGCCGCTCTCCGGCCGCGCGGGTCTGCGCCAGGTCGACCAGGGCAACATCATCCATGCCTCCGACACCACGGGCCTCGTCGTCATCACGCAGTTGCAGCCGATCGCGGTGTGGTTCAGCCTCCCGCAGCAGCAGATCATGCGCGTCAACGCCGCCGCGTCGAAGGGTTCGTTGCCGGTCGACGTGTTCGGCAATGACGGAGTGACGGTGATCGACACCGGCAAGCTGACCGGCATCGACAACCAGGTCGATCCGACCACCGGTACGCTCAAGCTCAAGGCCGAATTCCCCAATGCCAGCTACCAGCTCTGGCCGGGGCAGTTCGTCAATGTCCGCCTCAAGGTCGAGACGCTGCCGAAGGCGCTGGTGGTGCCGACATCGGCCGTGCAGCGCGGGCCGATCGGGACATTCAGCTATGTGATCGGCGAGGGCGATATCGTCTCGGCAAAACCCGTTACGGTGACGCAGCAGAACGAGCATGAGGCGGTGATCGCGAGCGGCCTGTCGCCGACCGATCGCGTCGTCACCACGGGCTTTGCCAACCTCTCCGACGGCTCCAAGGTGATCGTCGGCCGCGACGACCAGGCGCCGTCGGCCGATCTAGCGCCGCGCAAGCGCACCCGCGCGCCGGATGCCCAGAAGGGCGGTCAAGCCAAGGATGGGCAGGCCAAAGACGGGGCGAAGGACTCGCAAGGCAAGGATGGCGAGCGCCGCGCCAAGCGACAGAGCGGCGAGGGCGACCAGAAAGGCCAGACCGGACCGGCACAGGGGGCAGATACATCGGGCAATGGAGCGAAGCAGCCATGACCCCGACCTCGACCGGCTGATCGCGTCATGGGCGTCTCCGAACCCTTCATTCGCCGGCCGATCGCGACCTCGCTGCTCGGCATCGCGCTGCTGATCGGCGGCGCGCTCGGCTATTTCTCGCTTCCGGTCTCGGCGTTGCCGCAGGTCGACTTCCCGACCGTGCAGGTGACGACGCAACTGCCCGGCGCGAGCCCCGACGTCATCGCCTCGCTCATTACCGCGCCGCTGGAGCGGCAGCTCGGCCAGATCCCGTCGCTGTCGTCAATGAACTCGACGAGCTCGTTCGGCGTCAGCCAGATCTCGCTGCAATTCGATCTCAACCGCGACATCGACGGCGCGACGCAGGACGTGCAGGCCGCTATCAACGCGGCCGCCGGCGTGCTGCCGAGGACGCTGCCTTATCCGCCGACCTACGCCAAGGTGAACCCGGCCGATGCGCCGGTGATGACGCTGGCGCTGCGCTCCGACACGATCTCGTTGCGGGTGATGAGCGACATCGCCGACACGATTTTGGCGCAGCGGCTGAGCCAGATTTCCGGCGTTGGCCGCGTCTCGGTGCTGGGCGGGCTGAAACCGGCGGTCCGCATCCAGGCCGACCTCGCCCGGCTTGCCGCCTACGGCATCGCCATGGAGGATCTTCGCAGCGCGATCTCCAATGCCAACGTCTCGGGCCCAAAGGGTTCGCTTGACGGCGCGCAGCAGTCCTACCTGATTGCGGCCAACGACCAGATCGCGGGGGCCGATGCCTACCGGCCGATCATCGTGGCCTACCGCAACGGCTCGCCCGTCACCGTCGGGGATATCGCGCAGATCGTCGACGGCCTGGAAAACGACCGGACCGGCGGTTGGTATCAGGGCACGCCGGCGGTGATCATCGACATCCAGCGCCAGCCCGGCGCCAACGTGATCGATGTGGTCAGCCAGATCCGGGCGGAGATCCCGAAGGTCCAGCGCGCGATCCCGGCCGGCGTGCACCTGACCATCGTCTCGGACCGGACCGTGACCATCCGCGCCTCCGTCCATGACGTGCAGTTCACGCTCGTCCTCGCCGTCGTGCTGGTGACGCTCGTCGTGCTCCTGTTCCTGCGCTCGCTGCGCGCAACCGTGATCGCCGGCGTCGCACTGCCGCTGTCGCTGATCACGAGCTTCGGCATCATGTATTTCGCCGGCTTCAGCCTCGACAATCTGTCGCTGATGGCGCTGACGATCGGCACGGGCTTCGTGGTCGACGATGCCATCGTGATGATCGAGAACATCGTCCGTCACATGGAGAACGGCGAGAGCGCGATGCAGGCTTCGCTCCGGGGCGCGAGCGAGATCGGCTTCACCGTCATCTCGCTGACGGTGTCGCTGATCGCCGTCTTCATCCCGCTTCTGTTCATGTCGGGTCTCGTGGGCCGGATGTTCCGGGAATTCGCGCTGACCCTGACGATCGCGGTGGTGACCTCGGCGGTGGTGTCGCTGACGCTGACGCCGATGATGTGCTCGCGCCTGCTCAAGCACGCCCATGAAGAGCTGGCGGTTCCAGGGCTCGCCGCGATCAGCCGCTTCATCGATCGCACCGTCGAGTTCTACCACAAGACCTTGCTGTGGGTTCTGGAGCACCAGCGTGCGACGCTGGTCGTGACGTTCGCCACGCTGGTCCTGACCCTCTTGATGTACATCGTCGCACCCAAGGGCTTTCTGCCGCTGCAGGATACGGCCTCGATCACGGCAGTGACGGAGGCCGGCGCAGACGTCTCGTTCGCCGAAATGCAGAAGCGGCAGACCGAGGCCGCCGATGCCATCAAGGCCGATCCCGACGTGGTCGGCGTCGTCTCGGTGATCGGGGCGGGGTCGGTCAACCCGACCACCAATGTCGGACGCCTCGTCATGACGCTCAAGCCGCGGGGCGAGCGGCGGGACGAGGTCAGCGTGGTCGTCGACAGGCTGAAGAGCAGGGTCGCCGCGATCCCTGGCATGACCGTGTACTTCCAGCCGGTCCAGGACGTGCAGATATCGACCCAGTCGAGCCGCTCGCAATATCAGTACACGCTGACCGGCACCGACGCGGCATCCGTCTCGGAATGGTCGCGAAAGCTGGTCGCCGAGATGCGGCGCGATCCTCTGTTCCGCGACGTATCATCGGAGGCGCAGGAAGGCGGCTTGCGCGCCCAGCTCGACATCGACCGGACCCGCGCCGGCCAGCTCGGCGTAAATCTGCAAGCCGTCACCGATACTCTGAATGACGCCTTCGCGCAGCGGCAGATATCCACCATCTACGGCCAGGCCAACCAGTACCGCGTGGTGCTCGAGGCGCTGCCGATGTATCAGCGCGATCCCTCGATCCTGTCGAAGCTCTATCTGCCGGGCGCGGCCAGCAGCACCGCCGGCACGCCGAACGCCCAGGTGCCGCTGTCGGCCGTGGCGACACTCACACGGACCACGGCACCGCTCGCGATCTCGCACCAGGCGCAATTTCCCGCCGTCTCGCTCAGCTTCAACCTGGCGCCCGGCGCAGCTCTCGGCGACGCGGTCGAGGCCGTGAAAGCGATCGAGACCCGCATCGGCATGCCCGGCAGCATCGTCGGCGTCTACGCGGGCGATGCCGCCGAATTCGCCAAGGCGCTCGCCGGGCAGCCCTGGCTGCTGCTTGCTGCCGTCATCACGATCTACATTGTGCTGGGCGTGCTCTATGAGAGCTACATCCATCCGATCACGATCCTGTCGACGCTGCCGTCCGCCGGCGTCGGCGCGATCCTGGCACTGGTCCTGTGCGGGCAGGACCTCTCCGTCATCGGCCTGATCGGCATCATTCTTCTGATGGGCATCGTCAAGAAGAACGCCATCATGATGATCGACTTCGCGCTGGAAGCCGAGCGGGGGCAGGGCATGGCGCCGACGGAGGCGATCGTTCAAGCCTGCCTGTTGCGCTTCCGTCCGATCATGATGACGACGCTGGCGGCGCTGTTCGGCGCGCTGCCGCTCGCGATCGAAAGCGGCACGGGCTCGGAGCTGCGCTTTCCGCTCGGCATCTCTATCATCGGTGGCCTGCTGCTCAGCCAATTGCTGACGCTCTACACCACGCCGGTGATCTATCTCGCGCTCGACCGGATCAATCGCCGCCTCGAACGCGCGCTGCCCCCGGTCGAGCCGGGGGGCCCGCCGGTTGCGGGCGCGACCGAGGGGATGTGAGATGGCATCGATCTCGGAGCCCTTCATCCGCAGGCCCGTCGCCACCACGCTGCTCTCGATCGGGCTGTTCCTCCTGGGTGTCGTGGCCTATGAGTTCCTGCCTGTCTCCTCGGTGCCGAACGTCGATTTTCCCGCTATCTTCGTCTCCGCGAGCCGCCCCGGCGCCGATCCTTCAGTTATGGCGGCAACCGTCGCCGCTCCGCTGGAGCGGCGTTTGGGTGAGATTGCCGGCATCAATCAGATCACCTCGACCAGTTCGCTCGGCATCAGCAATATTCAGCTGCAATTCAACATAGGCCGCGACATTGATCGCGCCGCACGCGACGTGCAGGCCGCCATCAACGCCTCTCTGGTGGACCTGCCGAGCGATCTGCCGGCGCTGCCGCGCTTCCGCAAGGCCAACACGGCGGGCGCGCCAGTCTACGTGCTGGCGCTGACCTCGAAAACTCTCACCACCAGTGCGATCTATGACGTCGCCGACACCGTGCTGGCCCAGCGCATCTCGCAAGTGCCGGGCGTTGGCAACGTGACGATCAGCGGCGCCGACCAGCCCGCGGTGCGCATCCAGCTCAATCCGGTCGCGCTGTCGAATGCGGGCATCGCCACCGACGATGTACGGACCGCGATCATCAATGCCAATCCGCTCGGCCCGGTCGGGATCTTCAACGGCGAGCGCCAGAGCGAGACGCTGGGGCTGAACCGGCAGATGCGGACCGCGCAGGAATTCCGCGACATCGTGATCAAGAGCGCGAACGGCAATTTCGTTCGGCTCTCCGATGTCGCCGAGATCGAGGACTCCGTCCGCAACGCCCGCTCGATCGCCTGGTTCAACAAGCAGCCGGCGGTGATCATGCAGATCACCAAGCAGGGCGATGCCAACGTCATCGACACCGTCGACCGCGTCAAGGCACTGATCCCCGAGCTGAAACAATGGATTCCGGCAGGCGTCGAGATTTCGACCCTGGTCGACCGCACCAGCACGATCCGCGCGAGCGTCGAGGACATGCAGTGGACGCTGCTTGCGACCGCCATCCTGGTGATGGTCGTGGTATTCGTGTTCCTGCGGCGGATCACGCCGACGATCGCGGCCGGCATCTCGGTGCCGCTGGCGCTCGCCGGCACCTGCGCGGGGATGTGGCTCGCGGGATTCTCGATCGACAACCTCTCATTGATGGCGCTCGCGATCTCGGTCGGATTCGTGGTCGACGACGCCATCGTGATGATCGAGAACATGTTCCGCAATCTCGAGCACGGCATGCGTCCGTTCCAGGCGGCGCAGGAGGGAGCGAAGCAGATCGGATTCACCGTGCTGTCGATCAGCCTGTCGCTGATCGCCGCGTTCACGCCGCTGATCTTCATGGACGGCATCGTCGGCCGGCTGCTGCGCGAGTTCTCGCTGACACTGACTTTTGCGATCGTGGTCTCGACGCTGGTCTCGCTCACGGTCACGCCGATGATCTGCGCTCACTACATCCGGCAGACCACATCGGACACGGCAACACTGTTCGACCGCGTCGTCGAAGGTTCGCTGTCGCGCATCGTCGCCTTCTATGCCCGAACCTTGCGCACGGGGCTCGAATTTCCCCTGCTGACCTTGCTCGTCTTCTTCGCCACCATCGCCCTGACGGTGACGCTCTACATCAAGATCCCCAAGGGTTATTTTCCGACCGACGATTCCGGTTTCGTCATCGGCGCAACGCGGGCGTCTGCCGATATCTCGTTCCAGTCGATGCTGGGCTTGCAGCAGCAGCTCGCCGACATCGTGATGGCCGATCCGGCCGTTGCCGGCATCGGCTCGGTGCTGGGTGGTGGCGGGTTCGGACCGGCCACCTCCAACCGCGGCACGATGTTCATCAGCCTGAAACCGCCGGCCGAGCGGAACTATGTCTCGACCGAGATCGTCATCGATCGCTTGCGCCGCAATCTGTACCGTGTCGCCGGCATTCGCCTGTTCATGTTCGCGGCACAAGACGTCCGCGCCGGCGGACGGCAGAGCGACTCGAACTACCAATATACATTGTCGAGCACCGATCTCGACCTGTTGCAGCAGTGGGCGCCGATCGTCGCCAAGCGAATGGAGACGGTCGAAGGCATCACCGACGTTTCCGCCGATCGCGATCCCGGCGGATTGCAGCTCACCCTGTCCATCGACCGCCAGAACGCCTCACGGCTCGGCGTCCGCGTACAGGACATCGACAATGCGCTGAACAACGCGTTTGCGCAGCGGCAGATCTCGATCATCTACACTCAGCGCAACCAGTACATGATCGTGCTCGAGACTGATCCGAAGTTCCAGGTCGATCCGTCCAATCTCGAGCGCATCTATGTCGCGGGCGCCAATGACGTGCAGGTGCCGTTGTCAACTGTGGTCCGCGCCCAGCGCGGGCTCGCCTCGCTCGCCGTATTTCACTCGCAAGGATTCCCTTCGACGACCGTGTCGTTCAACACCTTGCCGGACGTGCCGCTGCAGGTCGCGACCCAGAACATCCAGCGTGCGGTCGAGGAGCTGCACATGCCCGAAGGCATTCGCGGCAGCTTTGACGGCAACGCGGGTGATTTCGCCAGGACCAGCGGCCGCCAGCCGCTGCTGATCCTTGGCGCGCTGGTCGCGATGTATATCGTGCTCGGCGTGCTCTACGAGAGCCTTGCCCATCCGCTCACGATCATCTCGACCTTGCCATCTGCCGGATTGGGGGCGCTGCTCGCTCTCCAGCTCACCAACACGCCGCTGACGGTGATCGCCTTCGTCGGCATCATCCTCTTGATCGGCATCGTCAAGAAGAACGGCATCATGATGGTCGACTTCGCGCTCGACGCCGAGCGGCAGCGCGGCCTGTCGTCAGCGGATGCTATCTTCGAGGCGTGCCAGGTGCGCTTCCGCCCGATCCTGATGACGACGATGGCGGCGCTGTTCGCCGGCATTCCGCTGGTCATCGCGACGGGGCCCGGCACCGAACTGCGCCGGCCGCTCGGCATCACCATCATCGGCGGCCTGTTCGTCTCGCAGATCCTGACGCTCTACACGACGCCGGTGATCTATCTCTTGATCGATCGCCTGCGCCGTCGCTCCGAGCCGGGCGCATTGCATATGCCCGCGGAATAACGGTTGTGGAAGGCAATAACAGTTGTTGAAGCCTTGGGCCAAGCGTATAGCGGCGGGATGTCGAACCCTCCTGACGTCACCACCGCAGCGCCCGAACCCGTTGCCGAATGTCCGCACTGCCAGAAGCCGATGCCGCTGTGCATCTGCGACAGCGTTGCGCCACTCGAGAGTCGCGTTGCGCTCCTGATCCTTCAGCATCCGCAGGAGCAGGACAGGGCGCTCGGCACTGCGCGACTGACGGCGCGGCATTTTGCCGATGCAACGGTGCGGGTCGGGCTGTCATGGCCGAGCCTTGCCAAGGCGCTCGGGCGGCCGGTCGCGGATCCCGCGCGCTGGGCGGTGCTCTATCTCGGATCGGCGCGCGCCACCGATCTCGATAGCGACGCCGACATCATCGCGCTCACGCGCAAGGGCGAGATCGCCGATAACCAGCGCGCCATCCTGAGCAGGATCGAGGGCGTGGTGCTGCTCGATGGCACCTGGAGCCAGGCCAAGGCGCTGTGGTGGCGCAATCCCTGGATGCTGAAGTGTCAGCGCGTGATCCTCAATCCGGCAACTCCATCGCGCTATGGGCGCTTGCGCCGCGAGCCGCGCCGCGACGGCCTCGCCACCATCGAGGCCGCGGCCATGATGCTCGCGAGCCTCCAGCGGCGTCCCGATATTGCCGAGACGCTGCATGCGAGTTTTGAACGGATGTTAACACGCTACCGCGAAGTGGTGGCCGAGATGCCCGAACTTGCGCCAAAACCGGCAGGCCGAGGCCGCCGCCGCGATTTCCGACGCAGCCGCCGCGGCTGACTGATACCTCCGGGGCTTGCCCGCTGCGGGGTGGGCAGATACAGACCCGAAGGGATATCGTCATCCCGTGATCGGGCCTGAAGCGCGATGGGATCGGGATGAATCGTCATCGCGCGTTGGGTTAGGATTGGAAAGCCAGCAGCGGGATGGGAAGTCGGATTCAGGCCGCGGCCAGGGAAATCGTCAGGCAAGGCGCGCAGTTCGACCGCTGGGGCACGCTTGCGCTGATGGATATCTCCTTGCGCTACCGCCGCACCGTGATCGGCCCGCTCTGGATCACGCTGACCCTCGCGGCAACCATCGCCAGCGTCGGCACGGTCTATGCGACGTTGTTCAAGCAGGACGTCGCGATCTTCCTCCCGTCCTTCGCCGTAGGTCTGATCGTCTGGACTCTGATCGCCTCAACGCTCCAGGAAGGCTCCAACGTCTTCGTGGCATCCGGTCATCTGATCAAGGCCGTGCCGGCGCCGCTGATCGTGCACGTACTGCAGATGACGGCGCGCAACGTCGTCATCTTCCTGCACCATCTGCTGCTCGTCGGTCTGCTCTATGTCGTGATGCCCTGGCCGCT
This sequence comes from Bradyrhizobium ingae, assembly GCF_055791185.1. NCBI lineage: Bacteria > Pseudomonadati > Pseudomonadota > Alphaproteobacteria > Hyphomicrobiales > Nitrobacteraceae > Bradyrhizobium > Bradyrhizobium ingae. The sequence continues at coordinate 75,440 of NZ_JBVUBB010000004.1, read as the reverse complement.
GCACTGGACCTCGGTGCTCGCCATTCCCGGCTTTGCGATCCTGCTGGTCACCCTGGTCGGCGGTGCGACTGCGCTTGGACTGCTCTGTGCGCGCTTTCGCGACATCGGGTCGGCGATCGTCAGCGGCCTGCAATTCGTCTTCTTCCTCACGCCGATCATCTGGACCGAGGACGCGGTGCGCGGCACCGCCTTTCACTGGCTGACGCGGGTGAATCCGTTCGCGACGTTGCTCGATCTCGTACGCAAGCCTCTGTTGTCTCAAACGGTCGATCCGGAGCAGTGGCTGCTGGGAGTGCTCTACGCGGTCGGCATGGCGACGATCGGCCTCGGCTGCTACGCGAGATATCGCCATCGCGTGGCGTACTGGCTTTAGGTGCGCTGCATGAGCTCCGCTGCCCACATCATGCTACGTAATGTCTCGGTCGCGTTTCCCGTGCTGTCGTTCCGCGACCGCTCGCTGCGCAGCCGGTTCGTGCGCGCGGTGACGCTTCGGAGCGCCGGCAATGCGCCGCGGCCGCACCTTGTCTCCGCGCTGAACGGCGTCGATCTCGATATCCAGGCCGGCGACCGGCTCGGTATTATCGGCGCCAATGGCGCCGGCAAGACCACGCTGCTCAGGGTGCTGGCCGGCATCTACTATCCGACCGAGGGCACGGTCGATGTCTGTGGCCGCTGCTTGTCGCTGTTCGATCTCGCGGCCGGCTTCGACGAGGAGGCGACCGGTTACGAGAACATCCTGAGGCGCGGGCTGGTGATCGGAGCGCGGCGCACCGAGATCGAGGCGCGGCGTGCGGAGATCGCAGAGTTCACCGAGCTCGGCGACCGGCTCGACCTGCCGCTGCGCACCTATTCCAGCGGCATGATGCTGCGCCTGATCTTCGCAGTCGCCACCGCGATCGAGGGTGAGATCGTGCTGCTCGACGAGTGGATCGGCGTCGGCGACCAGCAGTTCCGCAGGAAGGCGCGCCAGCGGCTCGATGCGATCGTGGCCCGCGCCGGCATCCTCGTGCTGGCCTCGCACGACATCGATCTCATCAAGAACACCTGCAACCGCGCGATCCTGTTGCGCGAAGGGCGGATCGCCGCCGCAGGATCGACCGAGGACATCCTCGACCAATATCTGGCTGGTGCCGGCGAGGGCAGGGCGTAGCTTCGGCCTGCTGCACGAAAGCTGGATCGGACGCTCCGGCTTGTTCGCGTTTGTGACCTGACCAAGGCGCGCGCTTCCAAAAAATGGAAATTATGTGCTGGTGCCCACGGCAAGGCTGAGCGATCGTAGGCGCTGAGCACTGCGGGCTAAAGCAGTGCCATCAGGGAAGCACGCTCATGCTCGCCGCGATCGAGATCAATTTCGCGCTGTGGGGGATGATTTTCTGCGCAAGCATCAAGCTGGCGCAGATGCTTGGGTAGCGGCCGCCCCGCCGCAAATCGGACCACGTTCCAAAACCCGATCGGAAGTCGGATGAAGGCGATTGCCTTACGTTCTGGCTATCGGACACCAACCACCAGCTTGGGGGCTCATCTCAATCTTGGCGGCTCCGAATGATCCGATACGCCGGTTCACGCTCGAGCAGCTCCATTTGTGCGGCCATGTCGCGCCATTGCAGGGCGGCCTGGGCATAGAAGTACCTCGTAACGGCATCCGCACGCTCGGCCATCTTCTCGCAGTGTTTGGCTTTCGCCCGCATCTGTTCGACTCGCATTGGAGAACAATGCTCCCGCCCGAACTTCCGAGCCTTCAACTATGTGAACGGGAACGCGAGAAATCCGTGCTCGCCAGGCAGGCAAATTCGTTGATCCACTTGCGACAAGCGATGGAAATGTCTAAGGCAATCGCAGTGGGGCCACGTGGCGGAGTGGTTACGCAGCGGTCTGCAAAACCGTTTACACCAGTTCAATTCTGGTCGTGGCCTCCATCACAAACTCCTGATTTCCTGTAATAATTTACGCCAGCGCGGAGCGGCCCGTGGCGGCGGATGATGCGACGCGCCCGGAACTCACCCGGATTTGTCCGGGGTTGGCGGTCAACGGCGATTCAGGTGCCTTGGCATGAAGATCGCATCACTTAGATGATGAATCCTGAAGCCAGCATCTTGGAGCGAACGTGGGCGAGATCGTCCGATTTATTCCGAAAGCCGAGATCGAGCGGGCCCGCCTGATACGGGAGGCCCGTGCGATCTATGAGAGCATCTTTCCGTCCACTGGTCCTGTCAGGGACCCCCGTGGGTCGGACGACCAGTCAGGCTCTCAGAGCTGATTGATTGTGTCTCCGCCAGGGGCGCGGCGGCGACTGTTTTCGCGGACGTTATGGAGAGGAGAGCGCGGGACGTCGCGCTCAGCCGGCGGCGTACCAGCCATCCGGAAAAGGCAGCAGCGGCCAGGCGCCTTCATTGTCGTTGGCGGCTTTGAGCGGCGCGTCGAATTTCCACGAGCGGGGCACGAATTCCTCCTCCGGCACGGGCTCGATGGCGGCCCGAACGGCATCCAGCAGCATGTTGAATTCGGCTTCGCTCATCGCACCCTCCGGACCACTCCGACGGCGCAAATTCGCAAAACCGGCTTTTTTCCCAATTGAGCGGATCGGTCGAATTTTATCGATCCGGCGATCGGCGCTCGATTGGTTAGCGATTCCCTAAGAAAGCCCGCGGGAACCTAGGCGGTTCCATTGCCGCGCAAGTGTGAAGGAGATCACATTCCCGAAAGTTTCTTTCCCGTAGGTCTGGCGAGACACCGGCCAACTTGAGACCGGGGCGAGCCCGACAGGAGACGCAACCATGGAGGCGAAGTTCCCAAGGTTTGCAGGCGTGAAGAGCAGGGCCTGGCGGGCCTCGACCCTCGGTTTGTTCCTGGCGCTGCTTGCTTCCGCCGCCTTCGCGCAAGGCACGCCGGAGCAGCGCCGGGCCTGCACGCCCGACGTCTACCGCCTCTGCGCCGGCGAGATCCCCAACGTCCGTGCCATCACGGCGTGCCTGCGCCGCAACAAGGCGAGCCTGAGCGAGGCCTGCCGCACCGTGTTCGAACAGGCTGGCGGCTAAATTCGCTGCCTGTGAGTTTGTGCGCAGCAAGTCAGCGCCCGCGCAGTCGGAATCGGCGCCGTAGCCCTGTGGACATGCTGCGGACAAGCTGTGGGTGGCGATCGCTCCCATTTCGATGAAAATTACAACCGGCGCGTGCAAGAAGTCTTGATTGGCGGTGATCTATCAGTGACCGCCAGCCTTGAACGCGGCCCGTACCCGCGGCGACCAATCAATACAGTGCATAAGGATCAGAGGAACGTGATCGTCGCCCCTTCTTGTAAAGCACCAAAATGGTGCTTTAGTGCTTTCCATGAGCCCGTCGCCCCGAGAAGCGCCGTCCGCGCTGCGCTACAGGCTCGCCCCTGAGCCGGCCGTCAAAGCCGCGCTGGAGGCGACCTTCGAGGCCTATGACCGCATGATGGAGATCCTGGAGGAGGTCGCCCGCACGCATAATGTGGGCTCCAACGTCGTGCTGCTGCATGCCCACGCCTACGACGCCATCCGAAAACAGACCGGCTTGCCGTCACGCCTGGTAACGCTGGGCTTGCGCGACCGCGCTGAATATCGCGCGGCGAGCGCACGCCGGCTGCCGCTCGACGACAAGCTCGCCAAGCTCAAGGGTCCGACCACGATCTCGATCGCCACCGTGCAGGGGCGCTTCAGCGTGCCCTTCGATTACGTCGGCTACGCCGAGGGCTGGGGCCAGAGCGTGCCCGCCCATCTGATCCGCACCGACGACGGTTTCGAAATTCACTACGGCGTCACGCCGAACAACCTGCCAGAGGAGGAGAACGCCATGGATACCATCGCTGCCGCTCCCGAGAACTTCCTGTCACGGGTCGGGCGCCTGATCGCAGGCATAGCCTACGACGCGATCGAGCAGGCCGAAGGCAAGAACAAGCTGAAGGTCGTGGGTCAGGCCATTCGCGAGATCGAGAGCGCGGAGAACGAAGCGCGCGAGGCGCTCGCGGCCGCGCGCGCCGAGGAATATCGGCTGAATGCCCGCCGTAGCGAGATCGAGCGCGCGATGACAGATCTCGCCGCAAAGATCCAGGGCGCGATCGACGACAACCGTGACGACCTCGCCCGCGCCGGCATCGCGCGGCAGATGGACCTCGAAGCGCAGTTCGAGGTGCTGTCGCGTGCGATCGACGAGAACAACGAGAAGATCGAGAATTGCGTCACCTCGCTGCGCGCGGTGCTCTCGGCACTCCAGGATGCCGAGCAGCGGCGCGCCGATCTCGAGAAGAGCGAGGCGGCCGCGGGCACGCATTCGACCGCGACTTCGAAGAAACAGACCGGCAACTCGGCCGCTGCAAAGGCGATGCGCGCGGGCAGGGCCGTGGCGCGGGCGACCGGCGTGCCGGCCGGCATTCCGTTTTCGAGCGACATCGACGAGCTCAGCGCGTTGCATCGCGACAAGGAGATTGCGGCGAGGCTTGCGCGGCTGAAGACGCGCTCCTGAGTGCCGTGTCATGAGCGTTCTGCTCGAACATGTGATGGCGCCTGAGGTCAGGCCGTTCGCGATCGCGGCGGCCATGATCGTCATCGTCGGCTCGGTCGAGGTGGTCTCGATGATGGTCGGGGCCTCCCTGAGCGAAATCCTCGGCAATGCCGTCGACTTCGGCCACCCCGGCCACAGCGGCGTGATCAATGCGATCTCCTGGATCAATCTCGGCGGCGTGCCGCTCTTGATCTTCCTGCTGTTGCTCCTCGGCGCGTTCTCGATCACCGGCTTTTTGATTCAGGACATTGCGCGGATGGTCGCCGGCCCCTTGCCGGCGAGCGTCGCCTCGCTCGGTGCGGTGGTCGCGTCGATCCCGCTGGTGCGCATCTCCAGCGGGTTCATTGCGAGGATCATTCCCAAGGACGAAAGCTACGTCGTCGGCCTCGGCGATCTCGTCGGTCGCGTCGGCGAGGTCGTCATCGGGCCGTTGGACCAGGGTCCGCCCGGCCGGGTCAGCGTCGCCGACATCCATGGCAACCGGCATTTCGTCTGGGCAGTCGCGGCGCCGTCGTCGGAGCCGCTGGCGCAGGGAAGCCTCGTCCTGCTGGTCGATCGCCTCGGCACCCGCTTCGTGGCGGTGAAAGCCGGCGATGAACTCAAACCGTCCAAATCCACTCTAAGCAATCAGCAAAGCAATTAGCGGAGAGACCTATGTTCGACATCGCAGTCCCGGCCATGATCGGCGTCGCGCTGATCGTGGTTCTGGGCATCGTCTTCACTGTCCTCTACAAGCGCGCCACGCGCGACGAGGCGTTCGTCCGCACTGGTCTCGGTGGCAAGAAGGTCGTGCTCGACGGCGGCGCCATGATCCTGCCGATCTTCCACTCCTATGCCAGCGTCAACCTGAAGACGCTGCGGCTGACGGTCGAGCGCAAGGAGCGGGAATCCCTGATCACCAAGGACCGGCTGCGCGTCGATATCGTCGCCGAGTTCTATGTCCGCGTCCGCCCCGATGATGAGAGCATTGCGCTGGCGAGCCAAACGCTGGGCGCGCTGACCAACGACGCCGAAGCCCTGCGCAGCCAGGTCGAGGCCAAGTTCGTCGACGGCCTGCGCTCGGTGGCTGCGACCATGACCATCCTGGAACTGCAGGAGAAGCGTAGCGATTTCGTCAAGCACGTGCAGGCGACCGTAGAGTCCGACGTCAAGTCCAACGGACTTGAACTGGAGTCGGTGTCATTGACGAAACTCGACCAGACCGACGTGAAGTTCTTCAACCCGGAAAACTTCTTCGACGCGGAGGGTCTCACCCAGCTCAAGACCATCACCGAGACCCGCCGCCGCGACCGCAACGCTATCGTCCGCGACAATGAGGTGGCGATCGCACAAAAGGACCTCGAGGCGCGGCAGCAGACCCTGGGGATCGAGCGGACCAAGAAGGAAGCCGAGCTCTCGCAGGAGCGCGACATCGCCAACAAGACCGCGAGCACGCGCGCCGAAGTGGCCACCGCGACACAGACCGCGCGCCTGACCGAGGAGAACGCCCGCATCGACACGGATAGGGCGGTCGCCGAGAAGGAGGCCGGCGCCAAGCAGATCAAGGAAACGGCGGTGATCGAGTCTGATCTCGCGATCAACAAGCGCAAGACCGACGCCCAGCGCGAGATCCAGATCGCGACGCAGGAGAACGAGATCCAGATCGCTGCCAAGAGCAAGCAGACCTCCGAAGCCGTCGCCGAAGCGAAGACTGCAGAAGCTGTCGCCGTGTCCGCAGAGGAAAAGGTCGTGACCGCACGTGCGGTCGAGGTCGCCGACCGCGCCCGTCTGACCCAGGTGCTCGCAGCACGCACCGAGGCCGAACGCAAATCGACCGAGCTGATCGTTGCGGCCGAAGCCGAAAAGAAGGCGGCGCTCGACCGCGCCGAGGCCACCAAGACGCTCGCCAGCGCCGAAGCCGAGGCCAACAAGATCAAGGCGGTCGGCGTCAAGAACATCGGTGAAGCCGAGGCGGCCGTCATCACCATGAAGAACGAGGCGCAGAACAAGCTCGGCAGCAACGTGATCGATTTCGAGATCGCCAAGAAGCGGATCGAGATGATGCCTTCGGCGCTCGCCGAAATGGTGAAGCCGATCGCCAACATCAAGGACGTCCGCATCCTGCACACCGGCGGCGCGTTCGGCGGCAACGGCCCAAGCGGCAGCAATGCCGGTTTCGGCGAAGGTCTTGCCGGCGAACTCTTGAAGGTGCATGCGCTGCGGCCGATGATCGACGAGATCCTGCGCCAGAGCGGCTTTGCACCGGGCGATGATCCCGTGAAGGCGCTCGTCGGCGCCGTCACCGGCAAGAGCAATGGCGCTGCGGTCGAGGTTGCGGGAAGCGTTCCTGCGCCCCAGACAACCGACGCCGCGGAGTAGGCTGCGAACGCGCCGGCTATGAATGTCCATTCATTGCTGGCGTGAGCCCCAGTCGATAAGAACAGGCCGTGCGCCTCTCGCGTGGCGTACCGTTCCGGAGTGCCGGTCGATCGTGACTTGAGCGGCTCGATCGCTCTCCGGACGAACATTGCAAGGCAACGCCATCGGTTGCCCCGGCACCTGCGCCCATGACGTGCAGGCGCCGGATGTTCTTCTTCATCGGGGCTCTCATGAATTATTTTCTTTCTGCGCTCATTGCACTCGGCCTCTCCGTCGCAGCCGTGCCGTCGCAGGCGGCGGATTCCCGCAACGTCTCCGTCGTGAACGAGACCGGCTACGCCATCAAATTCCTCGGCTTCAATTCGCCGGACGATGGTCTGGACGAATGGGACAACGAGCTCGACAAGACCTTGCAGAACCAGGCGAGCACTTATGTCGAGTTCGACGATGACGATGAAGGATGCGTCTGGAACATTCGCGTCGACTGGCAGAACTACAACGAGTCCGTCCTTTGGAAGAACGTCAACCTCTGCAAGTTCAACGTGCTGAGGCTGCGCTACGACCCCGGCACCAAGACGACCTCCTTCATCGCGGAGTGAGCGTCGAAATCACGGCGCCTTTGGCGCCGTGGCAGTACCGGCGGGAAGGGAGGGGAGCCCTTCCTCCTGATGGCGAGGATATGACGAATTCGTCCTTTGCAAGCGCCGGAGGCTTTGTTATACGCAGCCGCGCGCGAACGTCGGTTCGCCCTTTTCCTCGGTAGCTCAGCGGTAGAGCATCCGACTGTTAATCGGATGGTCGCTGGTTCGAATCCAGCCCGGGGAGCCAAATTCCGCATCAAATTCAATATCTTGCTGCACGCCGCCATGGCGGAGCGCGAGCTTGTTCACGCGGACGTGCACGTCGTTCGCTGCGCCGACATTGGAACGACGCCAAATCGACTCAATTCAAATCGAGGTTTCCTGACGCTGGGCTTACGCGGAGCTGATTCCGATGCCGAACGTTCAGGTCGACCATTCCCAATTGGTCCCCTCGATTCTGCCCACCGACATCCCCGATCTCAGCGACGACGAATGCCTCGCGTTGCTGGCCCGTGCGGTCGAGAAACGCGATTCGGCTCGGCTTGATGAGGTTGCCGCCTTGATTGGCCGGCTCGCCGTCGCGATCGAGTAGGGCGCAGGGCGCCAGAGCTGCGTCACAAGCCCGAGGCTCCCGCCTTGAGGCAATCGCCGTGTTGCGTTTTGGCGGGGCATGTTCCAAAGATGCCGCGATGTTTTCCCGCGGCGCCGTCCGCATTCCAGGGTTCCCCAATGTCCGGTTTTGCGACCGCGCGCCAAAAGATGGTCGATGGCCAGGTGCGCACCAGTGACGTCACCGATCGCCGCATCCTCGATGCCATGCTCACGATTCCCCGCGAGGCTTTCGTGCCGGCAAGCCGGCAGGCGCTCGCCTATCTCGATCTCGACCTCGACGTGGCCGAAGGCGGATCGGCCAAGCGGTATCTGATCAAGCCGGCGCTGACCGCCAAGCTGCTGCAGGCGGCCGAGATCGGCGAGGGCGATCGTGTCCTGGTGGTCGGCTGCGCCACTGGCTACGTCGCCGCCCTTGCCGCCAGGCTCGCTGCGCAAGTCACGGCCACGGAAAGCGATTCGGCGCTCGCTGCAAAAGCGAAGAGCAATCTGGCCGCCCTGGGATTTGCGAATGCAGCGTGCGCTGCGGCGCCCAGCGGCGATGGGGATCCGGCGGCGGCTCCCTACGATGTAATCGTCGTGAACGGGGCGACCGAAGTGACGCCCAGCGCGCTGTTCGAGCAGCTCAAGGAGGGCGGGCGGCTGGTTGGCGTGTCGGCCGAGACGACGCCCCAGCGGGCCATGATCGTGACCCGCACCCACGGCGAATTTGGCTACCGCGCGCTGTTCGACGCAGCAGCTCCGGTTCTTCCGGGCCTCGCGCGGGCACCTGCCTTCGTATTCTGAGTATTCTGACGGGGTGGAACCCGTTAAAAATACCGTTTTGAATCAGAAGTGTGGCAGGGATGCTGCACGTGAAGAGTTTCCGCCGCAAACAACCGTCAGGTAGTTCCGTCCGGCTTGCCTCCGTCCTATGGTGCGCCGGGGGCAACGACTCTCTGTCACCCGGCTCGCGGGCACGAGCCGGCGATAAGAATGAAACGGAATTTCTGGGATGCATGGGGTGAAGCTCTTCACCGGAGCTGCGGTTTCGGTCCTCCTGATGGCGCTCGCCGGGCCGTCGTCCGCGTTGGCGGAGACGATCGAAGGCGCGCTTGTACGCGCCTATCAGGACAATCCGCAGCTCAACGCGCAGCGCGCACAGGTCCGTTCGACGGACGAAAACGTGCCGCAGGCGTTGTCCGGATATCGCCCCAAGGTCAATGTGACGGCGAGCGTGGGCTATCAGTACCTCGACAACCTCGCGACGTCCGGCGGCTCGCCAACCAGCATCGTGCGGACCGAATCACACAACGCCAACGCTCCGCGTGCTGCCGCTCTTACCGTGTCGCAGACGCTCTTCAACGGCAACCAGACCGCTAACCGGACTCGGGCCGCGGAGAATCAAGTCTCGGGCGCACGGGAGGCATTGCGCTCGCTCGATCAGCAAGTGCTGTTTTCAGCAGCGCAGGCCTACATGGACTATCTCCGCGACTCGGCGACGGTCGAGGTCAACAAGAGCAACGTCCGCGTGCTCGAGCAGACGCTGAAGCAGACGCAAGACCGCTTCAACGTTGGCGAAGTCACCCGGACCGACGTCGCACAGTCGGAAGCGCAGCTGGCGGCGGGCAAGACCCTCGAGCAGCAGTCTGAAGCCACGTTGACGGCGACGCGTGCGAACTATCGACGCATCATCGGCAACGAGCCCGTCAATCTCGCGCCCGGCTCGCCGGTGGATCGGTTGCTGCCGCGATCGCTGCCGAAAGCGGTCGAGCTCACGCTGATCGAAAACCCGACGGTGACGGCTGCGATGTACGGCATCGATGTCGCTTTCATGAACGTGAAGGTGAACGAAGGCGCGCTGTTGCCATCGATCTCGCTCGTTGTTGGCGTTTCGCAGAGCTACGAGCAGACCCTGATTGCGTATCGCTCTTTCAGCGCATCCGCCATCGCGCAGGCCTCGGTACCGATCTATCAGGGTGGCGCCGAATATTCGCTGATCCGGCAGTCCAAGGAGACGCTGGCGCAGCAGCGGCTTGCGCTCGATCAAACCCGCGACCAGGCTCGGTCCAACACCGTATCTGCCTGGGGCCAGCTCGAGGCATCCAAGGCGCAGGTGCAATCGGCACAGGCCCAGGTGACGGCATCCGAGATCGCACTGAACGGCGTGCGCGAGGAGGCAAAGGCCGGACAGCGCACCACGCTCGACGTCCTCAACGCACAGCAGGCGCTGGTCAACGCCCGCATCAACCTCGTGAACGCGCAACACGATCGCGTCGTGAACTCCTATAGCGTTCTCAGCTCGGTCGGCCGCCTGTCTCCGCAGGTACTGGGCCTGAAGACCAACGTTTACGATCCCAGCGTGCACTATCAGCAAGTGCGCGACAGCTGGGCCGGCGTGCGCACTCCCGACGGACGCTGATCTCCGCGATGAGATCGGCGTCGCCTCGTCGCGATGCCGATTTGCGGTTTGCTTGCAATCATCAAACGCCCTGACATAGCCTTTCAATGAAGTGATGGCGCGATTCGCGCCGCACCTCGTGTTGTTTGCGTAGAGCTTCGGTGACGTGGGCAGGGGCGCACCGCCGCGCAATGAGTCGCAATCGCCTGATCTGGGGACAAGTCAGGCTGTCGCGGCGAAAATGCCGAGCTACCCCTTCGGAACCGGCCAATCCTGTCGTGCTTGGTGTAAAACAACGCATGCGAGGGCGTTGATGATGTGGAGTCGGAGATGACGCAGCCTGCAAAGGTCCAAGAACCCTCGATGGAGGAGATTCTGGCCTCGATCCGGCGCATCATTGCCGACGATGAGGCCAAGCCGCCGCTGACCGAGAAGGCTGCCGAACCTGCCAAGCCCGCAGCCGCGCCGGCAGCCAAGCCGGCCGCGATGAACGACATTCCCCCGTCCAAGATCGCGCCGGCGAAACCTGCCGCCGAAAAGCCCGCGGCGCCACCACCGGCTGCAAAGCCTGCGGCACCGCCGCCGCCAGCGCCGGCCGCAAGCAACAACCAGGACGACATCGACGCACTGTTGGCAGGGCTGGACGAGGCCACCCCCGCACCCGAGATGCGGGCGCCGGAACCCGAGCCCGAGCCCGAGCCCGACGTGCTCGAACTGACCGACGAGATGGCGGTGGAAACACCCGCGCCGCCGCCACCGAGCTTTCGCAAGGTCGAGCCGGGCAACGATGTCGAATTCGCCGAGGCCGCGGCGTCGCCGTTCCGGGCGGCTCCTCCGCCACCGTCCTACCAGCCGATTGATTTCGACGCGCCGCCGCTACCGCCGCAGCAGCCGATCCTGGCCCAGACGACGGTCTCGGCCGTTGAATCCGCCTTCAATTCCCTGGCCCATACCGTGCTGAGCTCGAATGCGCGTACGCTGGAGGATCTGGTCAAGGAGATGTTGCGGCCGATGCTGAAATCCTGGCTCGACGACAACCTGCCGGGGCTCGTTGAACGCATCGTGAAGGCCGAGATCGAGCGGGTCTCGCGCGGCGGCCGATGAGGCCGGGCCGCGCGGCCCCGATAAAGCCGCGCTCTTGTGACCCATTCGGCCAGCCGACCGGGCCGGGAAGCCGCTCCGCCGCCGCGCTTTCCGTTGACACTTTCCGTTGACTTGGCCCCCGCGCACGGCTTTTTAACAGCCCCATGATTGAGAAAAACTACCAGCCCTCCGATATCGAAGCCCGCATGTCCGTCGTCTGGGAGGACAGCCTTGCCTTCAAGGCAGGCCGTCCCGACCGGCGCGATGCCACCCCCTTCACCATCGTGATCCCGCCGCCGAACGTGACGGGCTCGCTGCACATGGGCCACGCGCTCAACAACACGCTTCAGGACGTGCTGTGCCGCTTCGAGCGCATGCGCGGCCGCGACGTGCTGTGGCAGCCCGGCACCGACCACGCCGGTATCGCGACCCAGATGGTGGTCGAGCGGCAGCTGATGGAACGTCAGCAGCCCGGCCGCCGGGAGATGGGCCGCGAGAAATTCTTGGAGCGGGTCTGGGAGTGGAAGGCCGAGAGCGGCGACACTATCATCAACCAGCTCAAGCGGCTCGGCGCCTCCTGCGACTGGTCGCGCGAGCGCTTCACCATGGACGAGGGTCTCTCGAAGGCCGTCATCAAGGTGTTCGTCGAGTTGCACCGCGATGGCCTGATCTACAAGGACAAGCGGCTGGTCAACTGGGACCCGAAGCTGCTCACCGCTATCTCCGATCTCGAGGTGCAGCAGGTCGAGGTCAAGGGCAGCCTCTGGTATCTGCGCTATCCGATCGAGGGCAAGAGCTTCAGCCCCGACGATCCCGCGAGCTTCATCGTCGTCGCCACCACCCGCCCGGAGACCATGCTGGGCGATACCGGCGTTGCCGTGCATCCCGAGGACGAGCGCTATCAGAAGCTCGTCGGCAAGCACGTGATCCTGCCGCTCGTCGGCCGCAAGGTCAAAATCGTCGCCGACGACTACTCCGACCCCGAGAAGGGCTCGGGCGCGGTAAAGGTGACGCCGGCGCACGACTTCAACGACTTCGAGGTCGGCAAGCGTCATGGTCTGCGCCAGATCAGCGTGCTCGACAAGGAAGGCTGTCTCGCCCTCGTCGACAACGAGGATTACCTGCACGACCTGCCGGAAGGCGCCGCGCAATTCGCCGAGGAATTCCACAACGTGGAGCGCTTCGCCGCGCGCAAGCGCATCGTCGAGCGGCTGGAGGCATTCGGCTTCATCGAGCGCATCGAGCCGCACACCCACATGGTGCCGCATGGCGACCGTTCCGGCGTCGTGATCGAGCCCTTCCTCACCGACCAATGGTACGTCGACGCCAAGACGCTGGCGAAGCCCGCCATCGCGGCGGTGCGGAGCGGCGAGACGAGCTTCGTGCCGAAGAACTGGGAAAAGACCTATTACGAGTGGATGGAGAACATCCAGCCCTGGTGCATCTCGCGCCAGCTCTGGTGGGGCCATCAGATCCCGGCCTGGTACGGCCCGGACGGCAAGGTGTTCGTCGCCGAGACCGAGGAGGAGGCCGTCAGCCACGCGCTCGGCTATTACGTCGAGCAGGAGGTGATCACGCCGGAGCAGGGGCGCGAGATGGCGCTCGACCGCGACAAGCGCGAAGGCTTCATCACCCGCGACGAGGACGTGCTCGACACCTGGTTCTCCTCCGCGCTGTGGCCGTTCTCCACCCTCGGCTGGCCCGACGATACGCCGGAGGTGAAGCGCTACTACCCGACCGACGTTCTGGTCACCGGGTTCGACATCATCTTCTTCTGGGTCGCCCGGATGATGATGATGGGCCTTCATTTCATGAAGGAGGTGCCGTTCTCGACCGTGTACATCCACGCCCTCGTTCGCGACGAGAAGGGCGCCAAGATGTCGAAGTCGAAGGGCAACGTCATCGATCCCCTGCATCTGATCGACGAGTACGGCGCCGACGCGCTGCGCTTCACGCTGGCGGCGATGGCGGCGCAGGGGCGCGACATCAAGCTCGCGACCAGCCGCGTCGAGGGCTATCGCAATTTCGCGACCAAGCTATGGAACGCCTGTCGCTTCGCGGAAATGAACCAGTGTGTGGTGCCCGAAGGTTTTGAGCCTGCAAAGGCGACGCAGACGCTGAGCCGCTGGATCGCGCACGAGACGGCGCATACCACGCGGGAGGTGACGGAGGCGATCGAGGCCTATCGCTTCAACGATGCCGCGGGCGCGATCTACCGCTTCGTCTGGAACGTCTATTGCGACTGGTATGTCGAGCTCGCAAAGCCCGTGCTGCTCGGTCCCGACGGTCCGGCGAAGGCCGAGACCCGCGCCATGGTTGCCTGGGCGCGCGACGAAATCTTGAAGCTGCTGCACCCCTTCATGCCTTTCATCACCGAAGAGCTGTGGGAAGTGACCGCCAAGCGCGAGGGACTTCTCACGTTGGCCCCCTGGCCGCTGAAGTCGACCGGGCCGACGGCGGAAGAACTGGCGATGGTGGCGGCATCGATGCCGAATGACGGGGCTTTCATTTCCCCGATGGTGCTGCCGATCTTCGACCACGCCGACTTCACCGATCCTGCGGCGGAGGCCGAGATCGGCTGGGTGATCGATCTCGTGACGCAGATCCGTTCGGTGCGCGCCGAGATGAACATCCCGCCGGCAACGCTGACGGCGCTCGTGCTGGCCGGCGCCTCCGCGGAGACGAAGGAGCGTGCGCCGCGCTGGACCGACGTCATCAAGCGCATGGCGCGGCTCTCGGACATTTCGTTTGCCGATCGCGCGCCCGACGGCGCAGTGCAGATCCTGGTGCGCGGCGAGGTCGCAGCCCTGCCGCTCAAGGGCGTGGTCGATCTCGCAGCCGAGCGCGCGCGTCTCGACAAGGAGATCGTCAAGGCCGATGCCGACATCAAGCGTGCCGAGTCCAAGCTGGCGAACGAGAAATTCGTCGCCAATGCGGCCGAAGAGGTCGTCGAGGAGGAGCGCGAAAAGCGCGAGGCAGCGCTGGCGCGCAAGGCAAAGCTGCTTGAGGCGCAGGAGCGGTTGAAGCAGGTGTCGTGAACCTGTTGTCATTCCGGGGCGGCTCGAAGAGCCGAACCCGGAATCTCGAGATGCTCAGGTGCGCGATTGCGCGCCATGGTTCGATGCGCAGCATCGAACCCGGAATGACCCTCACTTCGGAAACGGCTTGCTCAGAAACTTCGAGCCCTTGACGCCATAGCGCCAGGGCAGCTCGACCGCCTTGGTGAGGCCGATGCGGATGCCAGTCGCGACCTCCATTTCGCCGGTGCGCGCATGCAGCGCAATCGGCGGGCGGTCGAGGGGCAGGGCGTTGTGCGCGATCGTGATGCCGAGCGCCTCCGTCAACTTGCCCGGCCCCGAACACAGCGCATGCAGGTCGACGAGATGGCGCCGGCGGCGCATTGCGGCGATCCCATGGGTCGGCTCCAGCGCGCGGATCAGAACAGCGCTGGCCGAGCCTTCCTCCTCGCAGACGAAATTGACGCACCAGTGGATGCCGTAGGAGCGATAGACATAGGCAAAGCCGGGCGGGCCGAACATCACCTGGTTCCGCGGTGTCGGCCCGCGATAGGAGTGCGCGGCCGGGTCGGTATGATGATAGGCCTCGACCTCGACGATGATCCCGCCGACGCCGTTCACCAGCAGCGTCGCACCGACCAGGTCGGGCGCGACCTCATGGACGCTGCGCGCGAAGAAGGCCCGCTTCAGGGGCTTGCCAAGGGCAGGTGTGGAGGGCTTCGATTTTGGAGCCATTCGAGATGAGAATCGCTAGACGACAGAGCAGGATATTGCCCATATCTGCCATGTTCCCTGAAGCGGCGCGAGCCGGGTTGCGATGCCCTGCGATACCGACTAGGTAGAACCTGAACAGACCGGACACCCCATGGTCGTTATTGTCGATACCATCACCAATCCGCTGCGCCCGCGTCACCCGGAAAAAGTGAACCGGCCCGATGCCGCTTCGCCGCCGAAACCGGACTGGATCCGGGTGCGCGCGCCGAACACCCGCGGCTATGCCGATACCCGCAACATCGTGCGCGCCAACGGCCTGCACACGGTGTGCGAGGAGGCGGGCTGCCCGAACATCGGCGAGTGCTGGGACAAGAAGCACGCCACTTTCATGATCATGGGCGACACCTGCACCCGTGCGTGCGCCTTCTGCAACGTCAAGACCGGCCTGCCCAATGCGCTCGATGCGGCCGAGCCGGAGCACGTGGCTGAGGCTACCGCCAAGCTGGGGCTCGCCCATGTCGTGATCACCTCGGTCGACCGCGACGACCTCGCCGATGGCGGTGCCGAGCATTTTGCGAAGACCATCCGCGCGATCCGCGCTGCCTGCCCCTCCACCACGATCGAGATCCTGACGCCCGACTTCCTGCGCAAGGAGGGAGCCCTGGAGGTCGTCGCCGCAGCCAAGCCGGACGTCTTCAACCATAACCTCGAGACCGTGCCGTCGCGTTACCTGACGGTGCGGCCCGGCGCGCGTTATTTCCATTCGATCCGGCTGTTGCAGCGGGTCAAGGAGATCGATCCGACCATCTTCACCAAGTCGGGCATCATGGTCGGCCTTGGCGAGGAGCGCCACGAGGTGCTCCAGGTGATGGACGATCTGCGCTCGGCCGAAGTCGACTTCCTCACCATTGGGCAATACCTCCAGCCGACCCGCAAGCACCACGCCGTGATGCGTTACGTGCCGCCGGACGAGTTCGCCTCGTATGAAAAGGTCGCCTACACCAAGGGCTTTTCGATGGTGTCGGCGAGCCCGCTGACCCGTTCGTCGCATCATGCCGGCGAAGATTTCGCGAGACTGAAGGCAGCGCGGGCAACGACGGCCCGCTGAACCGATATGCCCCGTTTTTCGAGCAAGCGCCGTGTCAATCACAGCGCATCCGAAATGTTTGATCTGGTCGCCGATGTCGAGCGCTACCCTGAATTCGTGCCGCTTTGCAGCGCGCTCAAGGTTCGCCAGCGCATCGCAAAACCCGACGGCACCGAGGTGCTGACCGCCGACATGACGGTGTCGTTCAAGCTGGTCAAGGAGTCCTTCACCAGCCGCGTCACGCTCGATCGCGCCAATCTGAAGATCCTGGTCGAGTACCTGCAGGGCCCCTTCAGCAATCTCGAAAACCGCTGGACCTTCGAGCCGAAGGGCGAGGGCGTCTGCGACGTCGGCTTCTTCCTGTCTTACGAGTTCAGGAGCCGCATGCTCGCGATGCTGATGGGCTCGATGTTCGATACCGCCTTTGCGCGCTTCTCCGCCGCATTCGAGAAGCGGGCAGACGCTATCTACGGCCGGCCGAAGCTCACGTCGTCATAGCCTGGCGAGTTCTTGTCGCGGCTTATCCAGCTCGGAATGCCGGCCAGCGCGTCAAGCAACGCCCAGCGCCTTTCGCACGGCCAGCGCCAATCCACTGGGATTGTCTGACGCCATTGCGTGTCCGGCGTTCGGGACGATGCCTACATGCACGCCCTGTTGCGGAAGCTGTTTCGGATCGCCGCTGTTCGGCAAAGAGGCTTCGCCAAAGATCACGGTTCTGGGGGCCGACAGACTGTGCAGCAATTCTCGCCAAGTCGGATCGCTGCCGGCGACAAGCGAAGTTGCCGCACGATGAATCGCGAAGGGCTCACTGACGGCCAGTGACGCCGCCCAGCTATGATTGCCCTCGAGTCTGGAAGCTCGTACCAAGTGGTCGTGTCCGCGGGCCACGTAGTCGGCCTCGGACATGGCCGCGATCTTCCCACTCACGATGCCGCCTCCCGGATCAAGATTGGGTTCGCTCAGAACGAGGGACCGGATGCGTTGGCCGAGCAGACTTGCGGCCATGATGGCCACTGATCCGCCCATGCTGTGGCCAAAGAGATCGACGGCCTCCGGGCCGATTGCCTCCACGAATTCCACGACGCTGCTCGCATGGTCTGCGATCGAGTAGCCGAACTTTGCGGGACGATCGCTGAAGCCTGCTCCCAGAAGGTCAACCAGCATGATGCGCCTTCCTGCCAGCGCAGGATCGGAAGCGACGACGGGATAATCGCAGGAGGACGCGCAACCCAATCCATGAATGAAGATCAGTGGCAGTCCGTGTCCAGGGATGTCGTGATAGAGCAGGTTGGCGCCCGTGGCCTTCAGTCGAATCGACTTCATCGCAGCGTTCTTAGTTTGCCTCAGCCCCTCGGCGGCCGGCGCCGCTTCACGACTGCGCCGCGGCGTGGTGAGCGTGCCACGCGTGTACGCAGGCGGCTTGGGGCCGCACGGCGCGGCTTTGCGGCGGCTTGCGGGCCGCGGGCGAGGTCCATCAGCATGCGCAGTGCCTCGACCACCGAGCGCTGGCGCACCGCGCTGCGGCCGATCCCGCCAAAGCGGTGCTCGCGGTGGATGATGCGACCGTCGCGCGCGGCGGCGGCGAAGTGCACGAGGCCGACCGGCTTGCCGGGCGTGGCGCCGCCAGGGCCGGCGATGCCGGTGATGGCGACCGCGAGATCGACGCCGGCGCGTTCCAGCGCGCCGACCGCCATCGCAGTCGCGGTCTCCTTGCTGACGGCGCCGAAGTTCACGAGCGTGCTCGCCTCGACGCCGAGCATGGCGCGCTTGGCGTCATTGGAATAGGTGACGAAGCCGCGGTCGATCACGTCGGAGGAGCCGGGGATGTCGGTCAGTGCGCCCGCGACGAGGCCGCCGGTGCAGGACTCGGCGGTCGCGATCGTCAGCTTGCGCATCCGGCACAGATCGAGCAGCGAGCGGGAGAGGGCGCGTGCGTCGCTGCCGCCCATGGCTCACACACCCCAGGGAAGACGAATGGTGGCGCTCGCGGTCGCCGCAATGCCTTCCTCGCGGCCGGTGAAGCCGAGCCGCTCGCTGGTCGTCGCCTTCACCGCGACGCGCGAGATTTCGATGCCGGAGATTTCAGCGATCCGCGCGCGCATGGTGTCGCGCAGAGGGCCGATCTTCGGCCGCTCGCAGATCAGCGTCACCTCGAGATTGGCGATCCGGCCGCCGCGCATCGTGACGCGCTCGATGGCATATTTCAGAAACTGGTCGGAGGAGGCGCCCTTCCACTTGGCGTCGCTCGGCGGAAAATGCGAGCCGATGTCGCCGTCGGCGAGTGCGCCGAGGATGGCGTCGACCAGCGCATGCAGGCCGACGTCGCCGTCGGAATGAGCGAGGAAACCCTTGCTGTGCGGCACGCGCACGCCGCAGATCATGAGATGGTCGCCCTCGCCGAAGGCGTGCACGTCGTAGCCGGTCCCGGTTCTGATGTCGCCGAGCTGGCTGGCGAGACGCGCTTCCTCGCGGACGAAATCTTCGGGGGTGGTGAGCTTCATGTTTGCAACATCGCCTTCAAAGGTTGCGACCGTCAATCCCGCCCATTCGGCGATCGCCGCATCATCTGTGAAATCGGAGCGTCCGTCCTTTGCCGCGCGACGATGCGCGTCGAGGATGACATCGAAACGAAAGGATTGCGGCGTCTGCGCGATTCTGAGGCGCGCGCGCTCGGGCGTATCGGCGATATGCCCGGATTCGCCGATCAGCTTGACGGTGTCGTTGACGGGGATCGCGGGGATGGCGGCCCCATCGCGGCTCGCGGCGTCGATCGCGCGGGAGATCAGCGCCTGCGAGACGAAGGGGCGGGCCGCGTCGTGGATCAGCACGAGGTCCGGCTTGTGCGGGACGAGCGCCTCGAGGCCGGCGAGCACGGAAGCCTGCCGCGTCGCACCGCCGCTGGTTGGTGGCTCGTGGCGCAGGCCCTTCACCGCCGCCGTGAACATGGCGCTGTCGTCGGGGTTCAGGACCGGCTGCACCAGCGCGACGTCGGGGTGGTTGCTGAAAGATTCCATGGCGCGAAAGATCACCGGAACGCCGCCGATGGCGCGGTATTGCTTCGGCCCGCCCGTGCCTGCGCGAAGCCCGCGCCCGGCCGCCACGAGAACAACTGCGGTCCGCTCTGATTTCGCCATAGCGCTTAAATACTCAATTGGTAGTGATGAATGGGGCGAGAGGTGATTTTGGCATGCCTCTAGCACGGTCGCCGGGGAAGAACAGCGCTGATTGCCGGAATGTCAGCCACAGCTTTTTGCTGCACTGCACTTGAAAGTTTGGAAGAACTGTCTAAAGTGTAGGCATGACGCTTGACTGCACAAGAATTGTGCGCAAGATAGGTCGTGGCAGGCGCGATGAGGCGCCGGCCTTTGAGACGAGACGTCCGTGACCGGCTCGGTAGGATTAGGCGTTAAGCCCTTGAAAATAGGCGATATTGATGTCGCCAACCCGGTCTTCCTGGCGCCTATGTCGGGGGTGACCGATTCCCCCTTCCGACGGCTGGCCGCGGAGCTTGGGGCAGGTCTCGTCGTGTCTGAGATGACGGCCAGCGACGAGCTCGCGAACGGTCACAGAATGTCGCGGTTGCGCTGCGAAGCAACGGGCCTCGGGCCGCATGTGGTGCAGCTTGCCGGCTGCGAGGCGCACTGGATGGCGGAGGGCGCTCGGATCGCGGAAGCGGAAGGCGCCGACATCATCGACATCAACATGGGCTGCCCGGCCCGCCACGTCACCGGCGGCCAGTCCGGCTCGGCGCTGATGCGCGACCTCGACCACGCCGTGCGCCTGATCGAGGCGACGATCGCGGCTGTGAAGGTCCCGGTCACGCTGAAGATGCGACTCGGTTGGGACGACCGAACCCGCAATGCGCCGGAGCTGGCGCGGCGGGCGGAGGCCGCGGGCGTCAAACTGATCACCGTGCATGGCCGCACGCGCTGCCAGTTCTACAAGGGCGAGGCCGATTGGGACGCCGTGCGCGACGTTCGCGCAGCGATTTCGGTTCCGCTGGTCGTCAACGGCGACATCACCAATTACGACAAGGCCGTGGCAGCGCTGGAGGCCTCCGGCGCCGACGCCGTCATGATCGGCCGCGGCGCGCAGGGTCAGCCCTGGCTGCCCGGCCAGATCGGCCGGCGCCTTCAGGGTGGGGCGGAGGAAGCCGCACCTTCGCTCGGCGATCAACTCCATTATGTCCGCACGCTCTATGAGGGCGTCTGCGATCTCTACGGTTTGCGCATCGGCCTCAGGCATGCGCGCAAGCATCTCGGCTGGGCGCTCGACGTCGCCGCACATCTCAGCCGCGCGCCGACCGAGAAGCTGAAGGCCTGGCGCCAGAACATCCTCACATCCGAGGATCCGCGGGCCGTTCATCGTTCGCTGCAAGATGCCTTCGACGACTTCGCATGGAGCGCTGCTGCATGAGCTCAGCCGCTGAACATCGTCGGCCGCTTCCGTCCGACGCCGATGCGATTCTGGACGCACTTCCCAATCCCGTGCTGCTGATCGGGCCGGATGGCAAGATCGTCGGCGCCAATATCGCGACCGAAGCGTTCTTCGAGATATCGACGCAGTTCCTGAAGCGCCAGTCCCTCAAGGAGCTGGTGCCGTTCGGCAGTCCCTTGCTGGCCTTGATCGACCAGGTGCGCTCGCTGAATGCGCCGGTCAACGAATACAAGGTCGATCTCGGCACGCCGCGCATGGGTGGTGACCGCCAGGTCGACCTGCACGTCGCCCCGCTCACCGAGCGGCCGGGCCACATCGTGGTGATGCTCCAGGAGCGCACCATCGCCGACAAGATGGACCGGCAGCTCACCCATCGCAGCGCCGCGCGCTCGGTGATCGCGCTGGCCGCGATGCTCGCGCATGAGATCAAGAATCCGCTCTCCGGCATCCGCGGTGCCGCCCAGCTCCTCGAGCAGCAGGCCTCCTCGGAAGATCGCATGCTGACGCGCCTGATCTGCGACGAGGCCGACCGCATCGTGACGCTGGTCGACCGCATGGAGGTGTTCGGCGACGAACGGCCCGTGGTGCGCGGTCCGGTCAACATCCATTCCGTGCTCGATCACGTGAAGCGGCTCGCCCAATCCGGCTTTGCCCGCAACATCCGCTTCGTCGAGGACTACGACCCCTCGCTGCCGCCGGTGCTCGCGAACCAGGACCAGCTCATCCAGGTGTTCCTCAATCTCGTGAAGAACGCCGCGGAAGCCCTGATCGACGTGCCCGACGCCGAGATCCAGCTCACCACCGCCTTCCGTCCCGGCGTGCGCCTGTCAGTGCCCGGTCAAAAATCCCGGGTATCACTGCCGCTCGAATTCTGCGTCAAGGACAATGGACCGGGCGTGCCGGACGATCTTCTGCCCAACCTGTTCGATCCCTTCGTGACCACCAAGCAGACCGGCAGCGGTCTCGGTTTGGCGCTGGTCGCAAAAATCGTCGGAGATCACGGGGGCATCATCGAATGCGAGTCTCAGCCGCGCAAGACCACCTTCCGCGTGCTGATGCCGATGTACTCGACCTCCATCAAACACGCCGATCAAAGCAGTCGCGCCGACTCTGCCGGGAAGCCGTCGCCTGCGTCACAGGGGGCAAAATGAGGATTGAATATGCCCGCAGGTAGCATTCTCGTTGCTGATGACGATACCGCCATCCGCACGGTTCTTAATCAGGCTCTGTCCCGGGCAGGGTACGAAGTCAGGCTGACCGGCAACGCTGCCACGCTGTGGCGCTGGGTCAGCCAGGGCGAGGGCGATCTCGTCATCACCGACGTGGTGATGCCGGATGAAAACGCCTTCGACCTGTTGCCGCGCATCAAGAAGATGCGGCCGAACCTGCCGGTCATCGTGATGAGCGCGCAGAACACGTTCATGACGGCGATCCGGGCCTCCGAGCGCGGGGCTTACGAATATCTGCCAAAGCCCTTCGACCTGAAGGAGCTGATCGCGATCGTCGGCCGCGCGCTGGCCGAGCCGAAGGAGCGGACGTCGAGCCCCGACGAAGATGCCGAGATGGAAGCGATCCCGCTCGTCGGCCGCTCGCCGGCGATGCAGGAGATCTACCGCGTGCTGGCGCGGCTCATGCAGACCGATCTGACCGTGATGATCACGGGCGAGTCCGGCACCGGCAAGGAGCTGGTGGCACGCGCGCTGCACGACTACGGCAAGCGCCGTAACGGTCCGTTCGTCGCCGTCAACATGGCCGCGATCCCGCGCGACCTCATTGAATCCGAGCTGTTCGGCCATGAGCGCGGCGCATTCACCGGCGCCAACACTCGTGCGTCCGGCCGCTTCGAGCAGGCCGAGGGCGGCACCCTCTTCCTCGACGAGATCGGCGACATGCCGATGGAGGCGCAGACGCGTCTGTTGCGCGTGCTCCAGCAGGGCGAATACACCACCGTCGGCGGCCGCACCCCGATCAAGACCGATGTGCGCATCGTCGCGGCCAGCAACAAGGACCTGCGCGTCCTGATCCAGCAGGGGCTGTTCCGCGAGGACCTGTTCTTCCGCCTCAACGTCGTGCCACTGCGGCTGCCGCCCTTGCGCGAACGCATCGAGGACCTGCCTGATCTGGTACGCCACTTCTTTGCACTCGCCGAGAAGGACGGCCTGCCGCCGAAAAAGCTGGATGCGCTGGCACTGGAGCGGATGAAGCAGCACCGTTGGCCCGGCAACGTGCGCGAGCTCGAAAACCTCGCCCGCCGCCTCGCAGCGCTCTATCCGCAGGACGTGATCACCGGCTCGGTCATCGACGGCGAGCTCGCACCACCCACGGTCAGCCCGGGCGCGGCGGTCCAGCAGGGCGTCGACAATCTCGGCGGGGCCGTCGAGGCGTATCTGTCCACGCACTTCCAGGGCTTCCCCAACGGCATGCCGCCGCCGGGCCTCTATCACCGCATCCTCAAGGAGATAGAGGTCCCGCTGCTCACGGCCGCGCTCGCCGCGACCCGCGGCAACCAGATCCGCGCCGCCGACCTGCTCGGCCTCAACCGCAACACGCTGCGCAAGAAGATCCGGGATCTGGATATCCAGGTGTATCGGAGCGGGGGCTAGTCCTTCCGACGTCATTCCGGGACGATGCGTTGGCATCGAACCATGGTGCGCAATCGCTCACCTGAGAATCTCGAAATTCCGGGCTCGGTCCTGGCGGACCGCCCCGGAATGACCGCGCAGCCCTGTGGATGCGGTCATCCATCGGGGTTAACGCGCCGCGGAATTGTCGCAATTCGGCAACAATGTGATATGAATGCATCAGTATCCGTGACCCACGGATCCCGTTTTTCAGCATCACCATTGCCGGAATGACCAGCGCAGATACCTCGGCCGCAGCCTTTGATACGTCTCCAGCTTCAGAAGCCCGGCGCTGGTCGCCGCGCCGCTGGCTGGCGGCGTTCGCCGTGGTGCTGGCGCTGCTCTCGGCCTTCCTGACCTTCGTCGTCCTGACCGGACTGACCCGCATCGAGCCGACGCCTGACGTCGTCAGGTCGTTCCTGATGATCAACGCCGGCACCATCCTGCTTCTGGTCGGCATCATCGTCCACGAAATCTGGCAGATGATCCAGGCGCGCCGGCGGGGGCGGGCGGCGGCGCGGCTGCATTTCCAGATCGTGGGACTGTTTTCGGTGATCGCGGTGTTGCCCGCGGTGCTGGTCGCGATCGTCGCCAATGTCACTATCGAGCGCGGTCTCGACCGGCTGTTCTCGGGCCCGACCAAGGAGGTGATCCAGAACTCGCTGACGATCGCTCTCGCCTATATGCAGGATCACGCGCAGCTTATTCGCGGCGACATCTTGGGAATGGCCAACGATATTGCGCACGCCCGACCGCTCTATGACCAGGACCGGCGGTCGTTTCGCGAGCTGCTGACGGCGAGCGCGAGCTCCCGGAACCTGCCGGGCGCAATGATCATCGACAAGGATACCAACATCCTGGAATCGGCGGATACGGGCATCCGGCTCGCCTATTCCCCTCCGGCGCCAGACTTCCTCAGCAATGTCGGCGAGAGCGAGCCGGAAATCGCCGTCCTGCCCGAAAACAACTACGTGGCGGCCGTGATCCGGCTCCGCGCCTTCAGCGACACCTTCCTCTATGTTGCGCGTCAGCTCGACCCTCGCGTCGTGGCGCAGGTCAAGCAGACTCAGCTCGGCGTCGCCGAATATGCGCAGATCGAGTCGCGCCGGCTCGGCATCCAGGTCGCGTTCGCGCTGATGTTCGCGGTGATCGCGCTGACCATCCTGATGGCTTCGGTGCTGATTGGCCTCAACTTCGCCAACTGGCTGGTGGCGCCGATCAGGCGGTTGATGAACGCAGCCCATACGGTTTCGACCGGCGACCTCCACGTCCAAGTCCCCGTGCACAAATCCGAAGGCGATCTCGCCCAGCTCGGCGAGACCTTCAACAAGATGACCCAGGAGCTGCGCAGCCAGCGCGACGAGCTCGTCAGCGCCAGCGACCTGATCGACAGCCGCCGCCGCTTCATCGAGGCCGTGCTGTCCTCGGCGAGCGCCGGCATCATCGGCGTCGATGCCTCCGGCAGTGTCGGCATCCTCAACCGCTCCGCGGAGAAGCTGATCGGTCACGCCGAGTCCGAGACGCTGGGCCATCCCTTGTCCGAGGTGCTGCCCGAGCTCGACGACATGATGAAGACCGCACGGGAAGGGACGCAGCGGCTGGTGCAGGGCCAGATCACCATCATGCGTGACGGACAGGAGCGCAACCTGTCGGTCCGCGTCAGCGCTGAAAAGACCAGCCAGCCGCGCGACAGCTACATCATCACGCTCGACGACATCACCGAGCTGGTGTCGGCGCAGCGCACTTCGGCCTGGGGCGACGTGGCGCGCCGCATCGCGCACGAGATCAAGAACCCGCTGACACCGATCCAGCTCTCTGCCGAGCGCATTCGCCGCAAATTCGGCAAGACCATCACCGAGGAGAAGGACAAATCGATCTTCGACCAGTGCACTGACACGATCGTGCGCCAGGTCGACGACATCAGACGTATGGTCGACGAGTTCTCGCGCTTTGCACGCATGCCAAAACCGGTGATGGAAGGCGAGGACGTCGTCGACACCGTGCGGCAGGCGGTATTTTTGATGAAGGTCGCGCATCCCGAGCTCGACATCGAGACCACGTTCAAGGACGACCCGCTGCGCGCGCAGTTCGATCGCCGGCTGATCTCGCAGGCCGTCACCAACATCGTCAAGAACGCGACGGAGGCGATCGAGCAGGTGCCGCCGGAGGAACTCGGCAAGGATGGCGGAAAGGGCCGCATCGATGTGGTGGTCTCGCGCGAGGCCGAGGACGTGCTGATCGACGTCGTCGACAACGGTATCGGCCTGCCCAAGGTCGCGCGCTCGCGGCTCCTTGAGCCGTATGTGACAACTCGCGCCAAGGGCACCGGCCTCGGCCTTGCGATCGTCGGCCGCGTCCTGGAAGACCATGGCGGGCGCATCGAATTGAAGGATGCCTCCGACTTCCGGGAAGGCCAGCGCGGCGCCTGGATGCGAATGCGTTTTGCGATCTCGGGCCATGCCAACACCGTCGATGTGAAGGATGCGGCCCAGAGAGCCCGGGAAACTGCCAAAGTACCGGACACAAACATGCCGGCCGCTGAAACCAAAGAGCCGGCAGAAACGACTAATGATGCAACAAGAATCGAAGCCTCAACAGGCAACTGACAGAGCGGGCGCGACCCATGGCAAATGAAATTCTGATTGTCGATGACGAGGCCGATATTCGGGATCTCGTCGCGGGCATTTTGGAAGATGAGGGGTTTGTCACCAGAACTGCCCGCGACAGCGATTCGGCGCTGACCGAGATCGCCAACCGCAGGCCGCACCTGGTGTTCCTCGACATCTGGCTGCAGGGCTCCAAGCTCGACGGCCTGCAATTGCTCGAGCAGGTCAAGAAGGACAATGCCGACCTGCCGGTCGTCATGATCTCCGGTCACGGCAACATCGAGACCGCGGTCGCTGCGATCAAGCGTGGCGCCTACGACTTCATCGAGAAACCGTTCAAGGCGGACCGCCTGATCCTGGTGGCGACGCGGGCGCTGGAGAACTCGCGGCTCAAACGCGAGGTGAGGGAGCTCAAGCAGCTCGCCCCGACGGCGAGCCAGCTCGCCGGCCGCTCGCCCAGCATGAACCAGCTCCGCCAGACCATCGAGCGCGCGGCCAAGGCCAACAGCCGCATCCTGATCGTCGGTCCCGCCGGCGCCGGCAAGGAATTGACCGCACGTACGCTCCACGCGGCCTCGGGCCGCGCCGACGGCCCCTTCGTCGTCATCAACGCTGCTGCGATCACGCCGGAGCGGATGGAGCACGAGCTGTTCGGGGTCGAGCAGTCCAATGGCGAGCAGCCGCGCAAGCCTGGCGCGCTCGAAGAGGCCCATGGCGGCACGCTGTTCATCGACGAGATCGCCGACATGCCGCGTGAGACCCAGAACAAGATTCTGCGCGTGCTGGTCGAGCAGTCGTTCCAGCGGGTCGGCGGCACGGGCAAGGTGCAGGTCGACGTGCGCATCATCTCCTCGACTGCCCGCAATCTCGAAGAGGAAATCGCAGCCGGCACTTTCCGCGAGGATCTCTATCACCGCCTCTCGGTGGTCCCGATTCGCGTGCCCGCGCTCTCCGAGCGGCGCGAGGACATTCCGGAGCTGATCGACTATTTCATGGACCAGATATCGGCGGCCACGGGGCTGCCCAAGCGCCAGATCGGCCAGGACGCCATGGCCGTGCTCCAGTCCCACGTCTGGCCCGGCAACGTCCGTCAGCTCCGCAACAACGTCGAGAGGGTCATGATTCTCGCCGCCGGCGGGCCCGAGGTGATCATTACCGCCGACATGCTGCCGCAGGACGTCGGTTCGATGGTCCCGGCGATGCCGACCAGCAACAATGGCGAGCACATCATGGGCCTGCCGCTGCGCGAGGCACGGGAAGTGTTCGAGCGCGACTATTTGATTGCCCAGATCAGTCGTTTTTCAGGAAATATTTCTCGCACGGCCGAGTTCGTTGGCATGGAACGTTCGGCACTACACCGTAAGTTGAAGGCGCTCGGCGTCGGCTAGCGCCGCGCCGGGCCTGCCACACGATCTCAATATCTGAGAAAAATCATCGATTTCCGTATTTTTTCGGAGGATTTGGGTGCGGGCTGCCGCGCGAAGCGGCTTGCCTAATAAGCGTACCTGTCCTCTAATCGTTCCGCCGACCCTCCGAGGGGGATCTCATGAGGGAAGGCAACCGGGAGTGGCCCACATCACAGAAGAAGGCCGCGACCGGTCGGACTATCCAAACAACAAGAAACTCAAAGCGAGATAACAACAATGGCGGCAGACCGCGCACAAAACCTACAAGACACCTTCCTCAATCACGTTCGTAAAACCAAGACGCCACTGACGATCTTTCTGGTCAACGGAGTAAAGCTGCAGGGAATTGTGACCTGGTTCGACAATTTCTGTCTGCTGCTTCGGCGCGACGGTCACTCGCAGCTCGTCTACAAGCATGCGATCTCGACCATCATGCCGGGTGCCCCGATCCAGCTGTTCGAAGGCGGCGAGGATCAGCCGGCTTGAGAGTGATCTGATTGGAACCCCGGAATTTCGACGGGGGTGCTGACCGTCCGCGGTCGGCAGGGGCTGGACAGACAGGGCGGGTGATCGTCGTTGGCCCTTACATGCGCGTGCGCGCCGGCGGAGCCGACGCGCAATCGGAAGCCCATGTCCTGCGCAATGCCGAGGCGCGCCTCGAAGAGGCCACAGGCCTTGCGCGCGCCATCGACCTCGTGATCGCCGACGCGCTGGTCGCGCCGATCAGCCAGATCCGCCCCGCGACCTATCTCGGCAAGGGCAAGGTCGAGGAGATCACCGGGCTGATCAAGAGCCTCGAGGCCGAGCTCGTGGTGATGGACTGTGCGCTCTCGCCGATCCAGCAGCGCAATCTCGAGAAAGCCTGGAACGCCAAGGTGCTCGATCGCACCGGCCTGATTCTGGAAATCTTCGGCCGTCGCGCCAAGACCAAGGAGGGCGCGCTCCAGGTCGAGCTCGCGCATCTCAACTACCAGCGCTCGCGCCTGGTACGTTCCTGGACCCATCTGGAGCGCCAGCGCGGCGGCTTCGGTTTCATGGGCGGTCCGGGCGAGACGCAGATCGAAGCCGACCGGCGGCTGATCCAGGAACGCATCTCCAAGCTCGAGAGTGAGCTGAAAAAAGTCCAGGCCACGCGGCGTCTGCATCGCGCCGGCCGCCAGCGCGTGCCGTATCGCGTCGTCGCGCTGGTCGGATACACCAATGCCGGCAAGTCGACCCTGTTCAACCGTCTGACACGCGCCGACGTGCAGGCCGCCGACATGCTGTTTGCCACCCTCGATCCAACCCTGCGCGCGCTCAACCTGCCGCACGGCGGCAAGGCGATGCTGTCCGACACCGTCGGATTCATCTCCAATCTCCCCACCCAGCTGGTTGCGGCGTTCCGCGCCACGCTGGAGGAGGTGCTGGAGGCTGACGTCATCCTGCACGTTCGCGACATCTCCCATGAGGATGCCGAGGCGCAGCAGAGCGACGTCGACGCCGTGCTGCGCCAGCTCGGCATCAATCCCGACGACTCCGGCCGCATCATTGAAGTCTGGAACAAGGTCGACCGCTTCGATTCCGAGCAGCGCGAGGAGCTCCTGAACATCGCTGCGCGCCGGCCATCGGATCATCCGGCGATGCTGGTCTCGGCCGTGTCAGGCGAGGGGATTGACGCACTCCTCACCGCAATCGAGGAGCGGCTGGCGGCAAAGCGCACCACGCTCGATCTCTCCATCGATGCCGCCGACGGCGCCGGCATCTCGTGGCTGCATCGCAATTCCGAAGTGCTGGCGAAAGAGTTGCACGACGGCCGCTTCGACATGACCGTGCGCGTGGATGAGACCAAGCGGGATATCGTCGTGAACCGCTTCGACGCCGTGCCGCATCAGGCTGCGTAACGCCAGATAACAAGTGTCGTCCTGGCGAAAGCCAGGACGACGATCGAGTTAGCGGTCGGCTTCCTTGCGTCGATCGACTGCAGACTTCTCCTCCACCTTCGCCGCATTCCACAGCGCGTCCATCTCCTCCAGAGAGGCCTGCTCCAACGTGCGCCCCTTCGCTTCCAGCGTCCGCTCGATGTAAGCGAAGCGGCGCTCGAATTTTGCGTTGGTCGCGCGCAGCGCGGTTTCCGGATCGGCGTCGACATGACGGGCGAGGTTGACGAGGGCGAACAGCAGGTCGCCGGTTTCCTCAGCCAGCTCCTCTTTGTCGGAGCGATCGAGCGCGGCTTCGATCTCGTCGGCTTCCTCGCGGATTTTCTTCAGCACGGCGCGCGGATCGTTCCAGTCGAAGCCGACGGTGGAGGCTTTGCGCTGCAAGGCCATTGCGCGCGAGAGCGCAGGCAGGCCGGCCTTGACGCTCGCCAGTAGTGATTTATGCAACGTCTCCTCCGGCGGTCTGCGCGCGGCGCGCTCGGCCTTTTCCTCGGCCTTGATGCGCTCCCACGCGCTCTTGACGCCCGCGGGCTGGATGTTGCCGTCCTTGTCGGCAAACACGTGCGGGTGGCGGCGGATCATCTTCCGCGTGATCGCCTCGACCACATCGCCGAACGCAAAGGCGTTCTCCTCCTCCGCCATGCGCGCGTGATACACGACCTGGAGCAGGAGATCGCCGAGCTCCTCGCGAAGGTCGTCGAAATCGCCGCGCGCGATCGCGTCGGCGACCTCATAGGCCTCCTCGATCGTGTAGGGCGCGATCGTCGCAAAATTCTGCTCGAGATCCCAGGGGCAGCCGGTGACCGGCGTGCGCAGCGTCGCCATGATCTCGATCAGGCGTGAAATGTCGCGGGAAGGGGTCATTGCGGGCCAATTCTCCTCAATGTCGGCTTTATGCCGCAAGCGGCCCGGCGTTCCCAGCACAACGCCGTGAAATGAGCCGATTTCCACCGATTGGCGACGCTCGCACACGGTGCTAAATCGCGCCCATGAGCGAACGATTTTCGTCCGAAACCGCCCTGGTGCTGTTCTCTGGCGGCCAGGATTCCACCACCTGCCTCGCCTGGGCCCTGAGCCGCTTTGCGCGCGTGGAGACGCTTGGCTTCGACTACGGCCAGCGCCATGCGGTCGAACTCGCCTGTCGCGAGCACCTCGTCGAGGGCCTCAAGCGCTTGCGCCCCGATTGGGCGGCCAGGTTAGGGGAGAGCCACACGCTCTCGATCCCGACGCTGGCCGCAGTGTCGGAGACGGCGCTGACGCGCGATGTCGAAATCGCGATGGGCGCCGATGGCCTGCCCAACACGTTCGTACCCGGCCGCAACCTGGTATTCCTGACCTTTGCCGCCGCGCTCGCTTACCGGCGCGGCATTTCTCATATCGTCGGCGGCATGTGCGAGACCGACTACTCCGGCTATCCCGACTGCCGCGACGAGACCATTCGCGCGATGCAGGGCGCGCTCTCGCTCGGCATGGCGCGGGCATTCGAGCTCCATACGCCACTGATGTGGATCGACAAGGCCGCGACCTGGCAACTCGCGCATGAGTTGGGCGGGGATGGTCTCGTCGACCTGATCCGCGCGCAGTCCCACACCTGCTATCTCGGCGAACGCGGCGCGCAGCATGACTGGGGTTATGGTTGCGGCGAGTGTCCCGCGTGCAGCCTGCGGGCGAAGGGATGGACGGAGTATGTGGCGCGCAAGTAGCCGTCACGACGCCGTCATTACCATCTCCGCACTGTCATCGCCCGCGCCCCGGCGAAGCCTTGGCGTAGCCGGGTCGCTGGGAACGACAGTGTGGGCTGGGACGACTAGCCGAAATCCTCGGCTCGCAGCACGATCGGCTGGCCGTGCGGGGTGCGGTCGGCTGCGTGATCCCAGGCGTCGCGGTAACGGTGCAGCGTCTCCGCGGAGGTGACGCCTTTGCTGGCGACGAGTTTTTCCAGGGTGGCGAGCCAGTGCAGATAGTAGGTCTCGCCGGTGTCGGGATCGCCGGCTTCTTGCGCGCGCTTGATCTCCTCGGCGAGCGCCAAGGCCCATTCACTCCAGGTGAAGAGGCCGCGCTCATGCAGCGTCAGTGCCATGGCAAAAGCCTGCGCCTCCCAGGGCGCGCGGAACACCGGGCCGTCGTCATCGCGGGGAATGCTCGGAATCGCACTCACGGCGTCGCGCGCGGCTTGCGACTGGGCTTGCATCACGCGCGCTCCAGGTAGGGCTCCCAGGCGTCGACCGAAATGCTGAGGTTCGGATCTGGCGCGTCAGGCCACAGGTCGTTCCCTGCGAATGCGACCGTGTAGAGCCATTGCGGGTCTTCGCCGGCTCCTTGCGCGTTGCTGTCGGGAAACACGTGACTGCCGTGCACGAGCTCGATGCGGCCGACGTGGCCGCGGACATAGCGCGGCAGGCGGGTGTGAGTTGCCGGGTGAATATCCTTGGCGCGCACGCGATCGCCGACCGCAAAGAGCGCTGGGCGCTTGGTCTCACGCTCGGTCGGACCACCGCGACGAAGCACGGCCGCAACGTCGTCGAGCTTCAGGATATTGTCGACATGCCGGGCCGGGTGCAGCACCTTTCCGGCAGCGAGTTCGTCGGCCCCGACGAGCCGGCGCTCCTGCATCAGCCGTTCGATTCCAGCGAGCCAGATCTCGTAGTAGGTCTTGCTGAGATATTCATCAGGCGGACGGTTCTCGCGCGCGAAGCGCGACATGTCGATGTTCCAGCCGCCCGGCTTCGCCATCGCGAGCGTCAGCGCGAAAGCACGCCGCTCCCATTCGGCGTGAAATACAGGCTCATTCGGCTCGGGCATGACGGGCCCCGACCAGGGCACGCCGCCCATGTCATGCGCGCCATCCATCACGCCACCTCACGCGGCTGCTTAGGCAGGCCCGTGCCGATCATGCTGTCGCGGGTGACGAGATCTGCGAGGCGCTCTTCGCTCCAGCCCTCAGTGTCCTCCGGTCGCATCGGCAGCACGAGGTAACGGATCTCCGCGGTCGAGTCCCACACGCGAATCTTCGTCGTCTGCGGCAGCTCGAAGCCGAAATCCTTCAGCACGCCGCGCGGATCCTTTACGGCCTTGGAGCGATAGGGCGCGGATTTGTACCAGACCGGCGGCAGACCCAGCACCGGCCACGGATAGCAGGAGCACAGCGTGCAGACGACCATGTTATGCTGATCGGCCGTATTTTCGACGACGACGAGATGCTCGCCCTGGCGCCCGACAAAGCCGAGCTCCGCGACGGCACTTGTACCGTCCTTCAGCAATCGTTCGCGATAGGCCGGGTCGGTCCAGGCCCACGCAACCACGCGCGCACCGTTGCGTGGGCCCACCTTGGTCTCGTATGTCTCGATCAGGAGGTCCAGCGCGGCCGGATCGACGTAACCCTTCTCGGTCAAAATGCTCTCGAGCGCGCGCACGCGCAGCTCGGTTTCGGAGAGTTCCGAATGGTCATGATGATGGTGATGATCGCTGCTCATGCGAGGCAAGATAGGCGCATCGGTCCGTGCCTGTCGAGGCCCACCAAGCGCTCTACGGTTCGATGGATTCCGCGCTCTCTCGCTCCGTTCGGGCCTCGGAACGACCGGTATGGATTGTCGGAGACAGGATCCTGGAACACGGACGAATTTTCTCCAACGGCGCTGAATGGGGAAAGCTTTGTCCAAAGCGGTCTGAATATCTGCGATTGCAAGACATGCTGGATCGGGCGATTGTGCATGCCGCAACGCAGCGCGCAGTCCGGCAATTCCGCTCGCCTGACGCTTATTCGCCGCTGCCACCTCGCCAGGCAGCTTGAGCTGGCGATGTCTTGCAAATGAGAGTTTTACGAATGAATGCACACCAAGCGCTCGCGGTCGGGGAACCGATCGGGGCACATGCAGCAATTTCGCCGGGCGATGCGTCCGACGCCATGGTCCGCTTCGAAGGCATCTCGAAGATCTATCCGGCCTATCGCGACAAGCCGGGCGTCCATGCCTTGCAGGACATCGACTTTGCCATTGCGCGGGGATCGATCACCGGCGTGATCGGCCGCTCTGGCGCGGGCAAGTCGAGCCTGGTGCGCCTGATCAACGGGCTGGAGAAGCCGACCAGCGGCCGCGTCGTGGTCGATGGGCGCGACATCTCCGCGCTCGCCGGCCGGAACTTACGGCTGGCCCAGCGCTCGATCGGGATGATCTTCCAGCACTTCAACCTGCTGTCCTCACGCACGGCCGCGGACAACATCGCGCTGCCGCTTGAAATCGCCGGCTGGCCGAAGGCCGAGATCAAGGCGCGTGTCGCCGAGCTGCTCGCGCTCGTCGGCATCGCCGACAAGGCCGATCGTTATCCCTCGGAGCTCTCCGGCGGCCAGAAGCAGCGCGTCGGCATTGCGCGGGCGCTGGCAACGCGTCCCGATGTTTTGCTGTCGGACGAGGCGACCTCGGCGCTCGATCCGCAGACCACGCGCGCGATTCTCGATCTGCTCGCAAGCATCAATCGCGAGCTCGGCGTGACCATCGTTCTGATCACGCATGAGATGTCCGTGGTCCGGCAGCTTGCGAAGGAGGTGGTCGTGATCGATGCGGGCCGCATCGTCGAGCGCGGCCACGTCGCCGACATCTTCACCAAGCCTGCCCATCCCATCACGCAATCCTTCATCGCCGAGGTCGTCGGCGACAGCCTGCCGGTGTCGCTGGCCACGCGTCTCGTCGCGCAGCCGGTTGCGGGCGGGCGGGCCGTGATCCGCGTCCAGGTGCGCGGCACGGGCGCGGGTGACACGCTCGTCGCGCGGCTCGCGCGCGAAATTGGCATCGACGTGGCGCTGCTCGCCGCGCGCATCGACGAGATCGGCGGCCAGCATGTCGGCTCGCTGACCATCGGGATTCCCGGCGGGGAGGGGGCCGCACAACAGGTGCTGGCCTGGCTCGCCCAGCATCAATTCTCTTCGGAGCGTCTCGGCCATGTCGCCTGAAATGATCAATCTCATCGTCCAGGCCACCGGCGAAAGCCTGTTCATGGTCTCGATCGCCGCGCTGCTCGGCACCGTGTTCGGGCTGCCGATCGGCGTGTTCCTGGCAACCAGCCGGAAAAGCGAGCTGTTCGCCGCGCCCGCGGTCAATGCCGTGCTCGGCATGGTCGTCAACGCGACGCGCTCGACGCCCTTCATCATCCTGGTGGTCGCGATCATCCCGTTCACGCGGCTGATCGCGGGCACGTCGATCGGATCGACGGCGGCGATCGTACCGCTGACGATCGCCTCGACGCCCTTCATCGCCCGACTGGTCGAAGCCGCGATCCGCGAGGTCGATGCGGGGCTGATCGAGACGGCGTCCTCGTTCGGCGCCTCGCCGCTCCAGATCGTGTTCAAGGTCCTGATCCCGGAGGCGCTGCCTGGTCTCGTCCTCGCTCTCACGCTCGCGGTCGTCAGCCTGCTCGGCTATTCCGCGATGGTCGGTGCTGTCGGGGGAGGCGGGCTCGGCGATCTCGGCATCCGCTACGGCTACCAGCGCTTCATGCCGGAGATGATGCTCGCCGTCGTGGTCGTGCTCATCGCGCTGGTACAGGCGGTGCAATCGGCCGGCGACTATCTGGCGCGGCGGGTCAATCGCCGGCTGCGGCATCGCTGACGTCTGAGCATGATCCGGAAAAGTGTGAAGCGGTTTTCCGAAAAGCTCATGCTCAAACAATAACATGAAAGCGCGAGGATGATTCGATCCCATCGCGCTTATAGGAACAAGCTATTGTCTTGATCGTATGCTTCCATGCCGCGGTGGGGGAGGGGCGCCTTGCCACCGACCATGTGATGGAGAGCTAGCATGCGAATCGAACCGGTCTTCCTGTTTGACCTCGACGGTACGCTGGTCGACAGCGTCTATCAGCATGTGCTGGCCTGGAAGCACGCGCTCGATGCCGAGGGCATCGAGCTCTCGGTCTGGCGCATCCATCGCAAGATCGGCATGAGCGGTGGTCTCTTCACCAACCAGCTCCTGCGCGAGATCGGGGTGGAGATCAGCGAGCAGCGCATCGACCGGCTGCGCCGCGCGCACGCGGCATCCTACCAGCAGCAGGCAGGCCAGATCCGCCCGCTGCCGGGCGCGCGTGAATTGCTGCAATGGCTGTCGGAGGCGAAAATCCCGTGGGCGATTGCCACCAGCGGCCGCATGGAGACCGCGGCCGTGAATCTTGCCTCGCTCGGCGTCGATCCGCAACGCACGCCCGTGGTGACGCGCGACCAGGTCAAATATGCAAAGCCCGATCCCGACCTGTTTCTCGCCGCAGCCGCGCGGCTGAATGCGCCGATCGAGACGGCCGTCGTGGTCGGCGACAGCGTCTGGGACATGATGGCGGCCGTTCGCTGCCGCGCGCTGGGCGTCGGCCTGTTGAGCGGCGGCTACGGGCCGGACGAGCTGCGCCAATCCGGCGCCTTCCGCGTCTATGACGACCCCGCGGACATGCTGCGCCGGATCGACGAGGTCGGCGGCCGGCGCTAGCGCCTGCACGAGGAGAGGACGCCCACTCCGGAATGAACCTTCCCGCGGAACCCGGGCACAAAGACTGAAGACAGCTCTCAGCCCCGCGGGATCGCCATGAAATGGCTTAGCGTGCTCTGCCTGCTCACATGCGTCACCAGTGCAAGCGCAGCCGCACCCGAGCAGCGCTACCTCGAGATGCGCGATCGCTACATCGCAAAATTCACCAAGGCCCCCGAGAACGACGAGACCTACAAGCAGCACGATGCGGCGCTCAAGGAGCTCGTAGGGGTGTTGCGCAATCTGATCGGGCCGATCACGATCAAGGGGCTTCCCGCTGACCCGCAGTCCAATGTCGACACGCTCTACAAAGGAGACTCGGGGTTCGGCCATCTCGACGGGCTGGCCTTCTACTCCGAGGCCGACAAGACGGAGGCCGTGGTGACGACCACGGCGCTGCTCGATCACTGGCTGCGTGAGCATCGCGAGGACGGCATGCCGCAGGACATTGGCGCGGCGTTCAAGTCAGACAAGTTTTACTACTCTGCCATTCAGGACGCCGCTTTCGCCAAATATGCGGAGCTGCCGATCACCAAGCCGGCAGCGGCGAGCGTCGCGGTCGCAGTGCTGGGATTGCGCGGCAATGGTGACATCAAGGGGCCGCCGAGCGAGATCGACGTGGTCGTGATCCAGGGCGACAAGGTGTATTTCGTCGCCGTCCGCGACGCCGTGAAGACGGCCGAGATCCCGGCCTGCGAGCAGGTCTGGAAACAGATGATGGCAAAGCCCGTCAACAAGAAGGACCCGCGGGGCGATATGGCCCGCGAGGATCAGGCAATGGCCGCACACACGGCGTGCTTCGCCAAGGCAGCGCCAAACCAGAACTGGTTCGCAACCGCCGTCAAGAAGGCGCAGAGCCAGATCGAGCTACTGCCGCTGCGCTAGCGAGCACTGTCCTTCAAATTCAACTCACTACTGCCATCACCGAAGCGGGAGCGACAAGAAGCTCGCATCGGGCAAACGGTCGCGATTGGGCGAATTGGTCGCACATGTCTGGAGGAATTCTAGCCCCGCGCCTATCGCACTCGGAAAAGACCTGCGGTAGGGCGAGACATCAAAAATCATACCGGCAAAGCCGGCAGACCGTGGGGCCTCACAAGCGTGACAGACTTCCAGCTTCGCGCGCGTTTTGACGCGCGTTCTCTACAGCTTCAAATGATCCTCGGAGCCGTAAGTACATTCGCTCTTGTCATCTCTGTTGAATCCGTTCGGGCGCAGACCCAACTTCCCTCGGTCACGGTAGATGCGCCAGAGCAGCGAGCCCGCTCCGCAACAGTCGCCTCGTCGCGACGGACTACGATGACACGTACGGCGCGCGCCAGTCGTCGATCTCCGGCGCAGCAAGCGGCGCCGAATCCGAGCGCATCGAATGCAGGCACCAGCGAACGCGCCAACGGTCCCGTGCGCGGTTTCGTTGCGACCCGGAGCGGCACTGCAAGCAAGACAGACACGCCGCTCATCGAAACTCCGCAATCGGTTTCGGTCATCACCACCGACCAGGTGAAGAACCAGGGTGCGGTCTCGATCGGTGAGGCTTTGCGCTACACCGCCGGCGTCAGCGGCGACGTCAACGGCGGTTCGGACACCCGCTTCGGCGGCCTTCAGATCCGCGGCTTCGACATGACCATGCCGGGGCTCTACATCGACGGCCTGCGGATTCCGTCGAGCAACTACGCGCATTTCAACGGCCTCGATCCCTACGGTGCCGAGCGCATCGAGGTTCTCAAGGGTCCGTCCTCCGCGATGTATGGCGGCAGCGGCACCGGCGGCATTCTCAACTACGTCACCAAGCTGCCGACGGCGCAGCAGTTCGGTGAAGTCTCAGTCTCCGGCGGCAGCTTCAACCGCTATCAGGGCCAGTTCGATATGGGCGGTCCCGCCAACAAGGAAGGCACCGTGCTGTGGCGCCTCACCGGCGTCGTCCGCGACGGCGAGACCCAGGTTGACTTCACCAAGGACAACCGCGTCTTCATCGCGCCCGCCGTCACCATCAAGCCGAACGATGAGACGACCATCACCTTCCTGGCGAACTACCAGAAGGATCGGGCAGGGTGGGGCCTCCAGTTCCTGCCGGCCTCGGGCACGGTGTGGCCGAACAACGGCCGCACCATCCCGGTCTCGTTCTTCGCCGGCGTGCCCAGCTTCGATGCGTTCAACACCGAAATTGCGACCGTCGGCTATCAGCTCTCGCACGACTTCAATGAAGCTCTCACATTCCGGCAGAACCTGCGCTACGCCTATCAGCACAACGAGGAGAAGGTATTCTACGGCGTGGGCTACACCGATGAGGCCGCCGGCCTGCTCGGGCGCGTCGGCAACACCAGCAACTCTTACATCAATTCCTTCGCGGTCGATAATCAGCTCCAGGGCAAGTTTGCTACGGGCTTTCTCCGCCACACCGTCCTGGTGGGTCTCGATTATCGCAACACCTCGTTCCGCGACACCGGCTACAGCGTCACGACCTCGGCCTCCGCGATCAACGTCTTCAATCCCGTCTACAGCTATGACTGGACCGTCGGCGCCATGAACGACAATACCGGTGTCAAGCAATCTCAGGTCGGCCTCTACGTGCAGGACCAGATCAAGCTCGGCCGGCTCTCGTTCCAGCTCGGCGGCCGCCAGGATTTGGTGACGACGCGGGTCGACAGCGATCTCTTCAACACGTCCGCCTCGACCGATGCTTCCGCGTTCACCGGCCGCGCCGCCGTGATGTACAATTTCGACAACGGCATCGCGCCCTATGTCAGCTACTCGGAATCGTTCCTGCCGGTGCTCGCGACAGCCAACGGCCAACTGCTCAATCCCGAGACCGGCGTCCAGTACGAGGTCGGCGTCAAGTACCAGCCGCTCGGCTGGAATGCCCTGTTCACGATTGCCGCCTTCGACCTGACGCGCGACAACGTCGTCACCTATCCGCCGCCGCTCTATCTTGCCGAGCAGATCGGCCAGGTGAAATCGCGCGGCATCGAGCTCGAAGGCAGCATGTCGCTCGCCGACGGCTGGAACCTGCGCGCTGCCTACGCCTATGTCGACGCGATGCTGTCGCAGGATCCGGTCAATGTCGGCAAGGCACCGCCGACGGTGCCACTCAATCGTGCCTCGCTGTGGAGTGACTACACGCTTCAGAGCGGGCCGCTCGCCGGCGTCCAGTTCGGCGGCGGCATCCGCTACGTCGGGGCGACCTGGGGCGACGACGCCAATACGTTCAAGGTCGGATCCTCGACCGTGCTGGACGCGCTCCTCGCTTACACCAGGGACAATTGGCGCCTGTCACTCAACGTCACCAACCTGGCCGACACGCGCTATGTCGCCGCCTGCTACGGCCTGTCGGGCTGCTTCTATGCGGAGGGACGCAAGGCGATCGGCAAGCTGACCTACCGCTGGTGAATTCAACCTGAAGACGGTCCGGCAACAGCTGCCGGACCCGTTCGATGAGAGACGACGATGAGAGCGATATTCGGCAGGTTGCATCGCTGGGCCGGTCTGCTCACGGCCGGATTCCTTTTCTTCTCCGGCATCACTGGCGCGATCATCTCCTGGGACCATGAAATCGACGACGTCCTGAACAGCCACCTGTTCGACGTCACCAGCAAAGGCCCGGCCATTCCCTCGATCGAGCTCGCTGGGCTGATCGAGCAACGCGATCCCCGCGCGCGCGTTGTCTACCTCTTCATGACGCCGGAGCAGGGGCACTCGCTGTGGTTCTTCGTGATGCCGCGGATCGATCCCGCGACCGGCAAGCGCTACGCGCTCGACTACAATCAGGTCTTCCTCGATCCCAATACCGGCGCGGAGCTGGGCCGGCGCTACTGGGGCGCGGTGTGGCCGGTGACGCGCGAGAACGTCGTCTCGTTCCTCTACAAGCTGCACTACACGATGCACATCCCGGAATTCTGGGGCAGTGACCGCTGGGGCATGCGCCTGCTCGGCGTCATCGCCATCATCTGGACCATCGATTGCTTCGTCGGCTTCTACCTCACGCTGCCCGCCCGGCGGCGCGCCAAGGCGGCGCGGGCGCTCCAAGTCACGCGCCAGCTCGAGCGCGGATTCTGGGCGCGCTGGGCACCGGCCTGGACGATCAAAACGAGTGGCAGCTCCTATCGGATCAATTTCGACATCCACCGGGCCTTCAGCCTCTGGACCTGGGCTCTGCTATTCGTCATCGCCTTCACGGCATTCTCGCTGAACCTCTATTTCGAGGTTTTCTCTCCGCTGATGAAGACGGTGTCGAACTATACGCCGACCCCGTATGAGCAGAGGCCTTACCGAGATCTCGATAGTCCCATCGAGCCCAAGGTTACGTTTGCGGAAATCGCTGCGCGCGCGGCGGCCGACGGCAAGGGGCGAGGGTGGACCACGCCAGTCGGCACGCTCAGCTACGGCCCGGCCCATGGGGTCTATGCCGCCGCCTTCTTTCATCCGGGCGACGATCACGGTGCCGGCGGCGTCGGCCCGGCGCAGCTCTATTACGACAGCGAGGACGGCCGTCCGCTCGGCGAGCGGCTGCCCTGGGTCGGCACTGCCGCCGATATCTTCGTGCAGGCGCAGTTTCCGCTGCATTCGGGTCGCATCGTCGGATTGTTCGGCCGCATCCTGATCTCGATCATGGGGCTCGTCGTGGCGACGCTCTCGGTCACCGGCGTCGTGATCTGGTGGCGCAAGCGCCGCGCGCGTGTCCGCGTGCGCGAGACCCCGCTTGGAACGACAGCCAGCCGAATAGGGGCCGCTCAGAGCCCGCCGCCGCCGAGATTCCAGCCCCGGCCGCCCTCGCCGAAAATCTCGTAGCCGGTCGGCGTTACCGCGACGGTATCCTCGAGCTTGATGAAGCCGCGCTTGGGATGCTTCATCGTGGTCTCGATCGACACCACCATTCCGGGCTCCAGCGGCAGGCGCGCATCCGGGTCGTCATAGGGAACCGGACCCTTGGCGGTCAGGCGAGGGGCCTCGTGACTGACGAGACCCATGCCGTGAGCCAGGAAATCCGTGCAGTCGCGCTGGCTGATTTTCGCCAGCTCCTGCTCGGCTGCGGCATAGATCGCACCGCCAAGGGCGCCCGGCCGGACGGCCGCAAAGGCCGCACGTTGGACAGCCTCGATCTCGGCCAGCAGATCCTTCAATTCGCCGTCCGGCTCGCCCAGCACGGCCATGCGGGCGAGGTCGCCGATATAGCCGTGATAGTTGCCGCCGGAGTCGAGCGAGAGCACATCGCCTTGCTCCCAGCGCTGCGGCGACGGCGCCCGGTTGTGGCTGTTGCCACAAGCCAGCAAGCAATATTCGAACGTCAGCCCGCGCTGCGCCTCCGCAATGCGCAAGGCGTCGGAGAGCTGCTGCTTGGTCGTGCCCGGCCCGTGCTTTGAAATCACCTCCAGCATGGACGCAATCACGAGCTCCGAGGCTGTCTTGAGCTTGGCGAGCTCAGCCGCCGACTTGACCGCGCGCAGGCGTTCCAGCACGAAAAGCGCGTCCTTGAGCTCGGCACCGGGCAGGGCGTCGACCAGCGCCTTGCCTGCGTCCATCGGCAGGAATGCCATCTCGACCCCGACCCGCTTCATCGGCACACCTCCGTCCTTCAGGACGTTAACGGCCCGCTTGACGGCATCGACCGAGCCGCTGGACTCGGTCCGGACCTGCGCCACCCAGGGCGGCGCCACGGCGCGCTGATGGGTCTCCAGCCGATGGCCGATGTAGATGGCCTTGCCGGGCGCGCCCTTGGGATAAACCAGAACCGGCAGGTACCGGCTGACGCCCATCGCATCCATGTAGTCGAAGAAGATCGCGCGCTCGGCGCCCAGCAGGTACTGCACATTGTGCTTGGAGGTCGCGATCAGGACGTCGAGACCTGCGGTCTCCATCAGCGCGTCGAGCTTGGCGGCATCGAATGGAATGGCGCGAGCCTGAGGCGCGCGGGCGACGTTCTCCTGCATGACGATCCTCCCATGAGTAGCGGTCTTCGCCGCCCGTCTGATTGGCTTTGGGCTTCTTGGCTTTGAGCTTGGTTTGCCAAGCGATTGTGAGCCGGGAGCGGGGTTCCGGATAGCTGTGGAATTGTCCGGACTGATCTGCAAGTTCATATCCGTAATTCGCATAAGGTATATTATGGAATATTTTTATATCTAATTAGATCAGTTATTTAGGCTGAACTCCTCGCAGCCTGCATTCGGTCGCGCTTCCAAATCCTCGGACCCTCGATCTCGCTATGAGCCATCAGGCGCTACCTTGCATGGATTGTTTTGCAGGTTTTGGTCGTGCGCTTGCACCTCCGAAAGCCGATATTGCCGCGGCTCGACTCCGCTGCAATAAGCGACACCTCGCGAGATCGCAGATGACCTTAAGGCGTCCGTCCGTATAGGTTTGCATCTCAGAACAACAACAAACCTTTTGGGAGCAAACCCCGATGAGCTTTTCCCGACGCACGCTTCTCAAGGCCTCCGCCGCGACCGCGGTTTTTGGCGGTATCGGAGCGCCCCATGTGGCGCGCGCCCAGACGGCCGAGTTTTCGTACAAATACGCCAACAACCTGCCGGACACCCATCCGCTGAACGTCCGCGCCAAGGAGATGGCTGCGGCGATCAAAGCCGAGACAGACGGCAAGTTCGACCTCCAGATCTTCCCGAACAACCAGCTCGGCTCGGACACCGACATGCTGAGCCAGATCCGCTCCGGCGGCGTCGAGTTCTTCACGCTTTCGGGTCTGATCCTGGCGACGCTGGTGCCGGCGGCCTCGATCAACGGCATCGGCTTTGCGTTCCCGGACTACGACACGGTCTGGAAGGCCATGGACGGCGACCTCGGCGCCCACGTCCGCGGCGAGATCAAGAAGGCCGGCCTCGAGGTCATGGACAAGATCTGGGACAACGGCTTCCGCCAGACCACGTCCTCGACCAGGCCGATCAACGGCCCGGACGATCTGAAGGGCTTCAAGATCCGCGTTCCGGTGTCGCCCTTGTGGACCTCGATGTTCAAGGCGTTCGATGCGGCACCCGCCTCGATCAATTTCAGCGAGGTTTATTCGGCGCTGCAGACCAAGGTCGTCGAAGGCCAGGAGAACCCGCTGGCGATCATCTCGACCGCCAAGCTCTACGAGGTGCAGAAGTATTGCTCGCTGACCAATCACATGTGGGACGGGTTCTGGTTCCTGGCGAACCGCCGTGCCTGGGAAAAGCTCCCACAGGACGTCCGCGCCATCGTCGCCAAGAACATCAACGCCGCCGCCATCAAGGAGCGTGAGGATACCGCCAAGCTCAACGCCAATCTCCAGCAGGAGCTGGCGGGCAAGGGCCTGACCTTCAACCAGCCTGCGGTTGCGCCGTTCCGCGACAAGCTGCGGAGCGCCGGCTTCTATGCCGAGTGGAAGAGCAAGTACGGCGATCAGGCCTGGGATCTCCTGGAAAAGGCCGTCGGCAAGCTGTCATAACGCATCAAGGCCGTCATGGCTCATATCGAGGTTCAGGTGACCGAGGTGGTGGGCGAGGTGACCGTGCAGTCCCCTCGCCGACCTTCGTTTCTGGCTTCGCTGGAGCGCGTGCTCGGCTTCCTCGTCGAGATCCCGGCGGCGATCCTGGTCATCGCCGAGATCGTGATTCTGTTCGCCGGCGTCGTGGCACGCTACGGCTTTCACCGGCCGCTGATCTGGTCGGACGAGCTCGCATCCATTTTGTTCCTGTGGCTGGCCATGCTGGGCGCGGCAGTGGCGTTCCGCCGCTCCGAGCATATGCGCATGACGGCAATCGTCGCGAGCGCGAGCCCTGCGATGCGCGCCTGGCTCGATCTCGTGGCGGTCTGCGCCGCACTGGCGTTTCTCGTGATGATCGTCTGGCCATCCTACGATTACGCCTATGAGGAAAGCTTCATCACGACGCCGGCGCTGCAGATCTCGAACATGTGGCGCGCCGCCGCGCTGCCGGTCGGCATCTGCCTGATGGCGGCGTTCGCGGTGCTGCGCCTGCTGCGCGCCGCCAACTATCGCACCGTGCTGGCGGCCGCCGTGACGGTCGCCGTCGTCGTCGGTTTGTCCTGGCTCGCCCAGCCGTACTTGCGGCCGCTCGGCAATCTCAACCTGGTGATCTTCTTCGTCGGCGTCGCCGGTTTCTGCGTCTTTGCCGGCGTTCCCATTGCGTTCGGCTTTGGTCTTGCGATCTTCGGCTATCTCGTGCTGACCACGCGAACGCCGGTGATGGTGCTGGTCGGACGGATGGACGAGGGCATGAGTCATCTGATCCTGCTCTCGGTGCCCCTGTTCGTGTTCCTGGGGCTTTTGATCGAGATGACCGGCATGGCGCGGGCCATGGTGGCGTTCCTGGCGAGCCTGCTCGGCCATGTCCGCGGTGGGCTGCATTACGTGCTGGTCGGCGCCATGTACTTGGTCTCCGGCATCTCCGGCGCCAAGGCGGCCGACATGGCTGCGGTCGCACCAGTGCTGTTCCCCGAGATGAAGCAGCGCGGCGCCAAGCCCGGCGATCTCGTCGCCCTGCTCGCGGCCACCGGAGCGCAGACCGAAACCATTCCGCCTAGTCTGGTACTGATCACCATAGGCTCGGTCACGGGCGTCTCGATCGCGGCCCTCTTCACCGGCGGCCTGCTGCCCGGCGTGGTGCTGGCACTGACGCTCTGCCTGCTGGTCTGGTGGCGCTACCGCCACGAGGACATGAGCCATGTCCGCCGCGCCACGGCTGGCGAGATCGGCAAAACTTTCGTCATCGCCCTGCCCGCGCTCGCCCTGCCCTTTGTGATCCGCTACGCCGTGGTCGAAGGCATCGCCACCGCCACGGAGGTCTCCACGATCGGCATCGTCTATGGCGTGCTGGTCGGCCTTTTGATCTACCGCCGCTTCGACTGGCGGCGGCTGTTTCCGATGCTGGTCGAGACTGCCGCGCTGTCAGGGGCGATCCTGCTGATCATCGGCACCGCCACGGGCATGGCCTGGGGCCTGACGCAATCCGGCTTCTCGCGCTCGCTTGCATCGGCCATGACCGGCCTGCCCGGCGGCTCCGCCTCCTTCATCGCGGTCTCGATCCTGGCCTTCACCATCCTCGGCAGCGTGTTGGAAGGCATTCCCGCCATCGTGCTGTTCGGACCGCTTCTGTTTCCGATCGCGCGC
Source organism: Bradyrhizobium ingae (assembly GCF_055791185.1). Taxonomy (NCBI): domain Bacteria; kingdom Pseudomonadati; phylum Pseudomonadota; class Alphaproteobacteria; order Hyphomicrobiales; family Nitrobacteraceae; genus Bradyrhizobium; species Bradyrhizobium ingae. The sequence continues at coordinate 30,504 of NZ_JBVUBB010000004.1, read as the reverse complement.
GCCGTCGGGGTGCACGAGGTGCACTATGCCATGGTCATCATCCTCGCCATGGGCATCGGCCTGTTCGCCCCGCCTTTCGGCGTCGGCTATTATGCTGCCTGCGCGATTGGACGCGTTGACCCCGCCGAGGGCATCAGGCCAATCTGGGGCTATCTGCTGGCATTGCTCGTAGGATTGATTATCGTTGCGATCTTCCCGTGGATTTCGATCGGATTCCTTTGAAGCGTTGAAGGAGTGTGCCGATGGGTGAGAGACAGAACCACTACAATATCGGCCTGGACAAGACGCCCGCCAACTACGTGCCCTTGAGCCCGCTGAGCTTCCTCGCGCGCAGCGGCGCCGTTTACCCAGACCATGTCAGCACCGTCTATGAAGGCCGCAGCTTCACCTGGGCCGAGACCCATGAACGGTGCCGCCGCTTTGCATCATATCTGGCAGGCAAGAGCATCGGCATCGGTGACACCGTGGCAGCCATGCTGCCGAATGTGCCGGCGATGAACGAGGTGCACTTCGCGGTCCCCATGACCGGCGCGGTGCTCAATGCTTTGAACATCCGCCTCGACGCCCCCTCGATCGCGTTCCAGCTCGATCATGGCGGGGCCAGGATCATCCTGGTCGATCCCGAGTTTGCCGGCGTCATCACCGATGCGATGGCGCAGATGAAGGGGCCAAGACCGTTCGTGATCGACGTCGACGACGCCGCGTTCAAGGGCGGCAAGCGCATCGGCGAAATCGAATATGAAGCCGCGGTCGCGCAGGGCGATCCCGCCTTCAATGCGATCCCGCCGCAGGACGAGTGGGACGCGATCGCGCTGAGCTACACCTCGGGCACCACGGGCAATCCCAAGGGCGTCGTCACCCATCACCGCGGCGCGTATCTGAACGCGGTCAGCAACATCCTCGCCGGCAATCTCGGCCAGCACCCGGTCTATCTCTGGACGCTGCCGATGTTTCATTGCAACGGCTGGTGCTTCCCCTGGACCATTGCCGCATCGGCCGGCATCAATGTCTGCCTGCGCAAGGTCGAGCCGACGAAGATTTTCGAGTTGATCAAGCAGCACGACGTCACCCACATGTGCGGCGCGCCGATCGTCTACAACACGCTGATCAACGCACCCGATGCGCCCAAGGGCACGGCCGCGCGGCGCGTCGTCGGCCTGATCGCCGGCGCCGCTCCGCCGGTTGCGGTGCTCGAAGGCGCCGAGAGCATCGGCATCAAGCTCACGCACGTTTATGGACTCACCGAGGTCTATGGCCCGGCCTCCGTCTGCGCCGAACAGCCGGGCTGGGACGAACTGTCCGCGCCCGAGCGCGCGCGGATGAAGCGGCGGCAGGGCGTGCCCTACCCGCTGGAGGAAGGCGTGACCGTCATCAATCCGCAGACCATGCAGGAGGTGCCGCGCGACGGCGAGACCATCGGCGAGGTCATGTTCCGCGGCAACATCGTGATGAAGGGCTATCTGAAGAACGACAAGGCGACCAGAGAAGCTTTCGAAGGCGGCTGGTTTCATACGGGCGATCTGGGCGTGCTCGACGAACACGGCTACGTCATCATCAAGGACCGCTCCAAGGACATCATCATCTCCGGCGGCGAAAACATCTCCTCCGTCGAGGTCGAGGACATCCTCTACAAGCACCCGGCCGTGCTGTTCGCAGCCGTGGTGGCAAAACCCGACCCGAAATGGGGCGAGGTGCCCTGCGCCTTCGTCGAGCTGAAGGACGGCGCGAGCGCGAGCGAAGCCGACATCATCGCCTTCTGCCGCAGCCACTTGTCCGGCTTCAAGACGCCGAAAGCGGTGGTGTTCGGGCCAATTCCAAAGACGTCCACGGGCAAGATCCAGAAATTCCTGCTGCGCAACCAGGTGGATTCGGCGAAGGCGATATCGGCGTAATTCGCGCCTTGTCTGCGATCAAGGCTCGGCTTCCCGTGAAAGTCCGGAAACGGTCGGAAAAGATTTGAAAAAAATCCCGGCCCGCCTACGGTTCCACAAGGTCGGATTCGCTGATTCCCGAACGAGGCGCTGCGCGATTGACGCGGCGGGCGACCGACCCGGTGGGGCGCTTCATGCGATTTGTCTTGCGCACAGACGCATCTTTGCGTCTGGCGCTGCTATTGACGATCGGATTTCTGCCAGGCACTGCGCATGCGCAAGGCTTGCCGGAAGCCAGCGCGCCCGCGCCCGAAAAGACCGTCGCTGTCACGCCTAACCCGCAAGCAACTCAAACGCCCGCAGGCCCGGCACCGCCAGCGCCCTCAAGTGTTGGCAGCGCAGCGGCGACGACTTCATCTCCAACCACCAGCGCCACGACCTCGCCTCCCGCCGGTGGCAATCTGACCAGTCAGCCGAGCCTTGCTTCTGCGACCATGGCGCTAGCGACGGGAACGAACGCCGGCTTCAGCCCAGCATCGCCGTCAGGCCCAATGGCGCTGTCGCAGGCCGAGACGGCCCAAGCGACTTTCCTAGCGATGACGCAGTTCACACAGACGCTGTTGGATCCCGCCATCGACGGCCGCGCAGCGGACGCCTCGCCTGCGCGCGTCGACGAGACGCTTGCGGCCTACGCGGCGATTCCGTCAGATCGAATGCGGGGCGGTGTCGGCCGCGAGGTTTATCAGGCCGTCTACGGCAAAATGCCCCTCACCGGCTCATCTTACGCGCCCCACTGGAATGTCTGGGCTTCGGGCATCGGCGGCTCGCAAGTTGCGGGCAGCAACGCCGCGCCGGGCGCCGGTTCATCGAGCCGGATCTTTGCAACCGTGGTTGGCGCCGATTACTCCCTGTCCCCGCAAACGCGGCTTGGTTTTGCGATGGCCGGCGGCGGCACCAATTTCGCCGGCAGCGCCGGCAGTGGCCGCTCCGACCTGTTTCAGGCCGGCACCTTTGTCAGGCATACGGTCGGGCAGGCGTACGTCGCTACGGCGCTCGCCTATGGCTGGCAGGCGATCACCAGCGATCATCCCGGCATCGATCAGCTCAACGCTGCCTTCAATGCCAATGCCTATTCCGGCCGTATCGAAAGCGGTTACCGCTTCGTCACGCCCTGGCTCGGCGTGACCGCCTACGCCGCCGGACAGTACATGGCCTTCAGCATGCCGGCCAATGCAACACAACCGGCCTTTGCCACGAACGCCTTTGTAGCGGCCTTCGGCAGCGATCGTGTCACCGACAGTCGCAGCGAACTGGGCTTGCGCACCAACGCGTCCTTCGCGCTCCAGGGTGGTGCGCTGAACTTACGCACGCACCTCGCCTGGGCGCATGATTTCAGCGCAGCAAGCACGATCGCGCCGGCCTTCCAGGCGCTGCCCGGGCTCGGCTACATCCCCAGCGGCGCGGCGCTGGCTCCGAACTCGGCGCTTGCGGGCGGGTCGATCGAATTGAAATGGCTGAACGGCTGGGCTGCCGCCGCAAGCTTCGACGGCGAATTCGCCAGCCAGGTGCGGTCCTATACCGGCAAGGCGGTCATGCGCTACGCCTGGTAGGACGCGCGCTCACCGCGTTTCCAGCCGCATACCGTCATAGGCCGGTACGACGCCCGCTGGCAGCGACTGCCTCACCACCTCGTAGTCGACGTCCGCGGTCATGTTGGTGATCACGGCGCGCTTCGGCTTGAACCGCTCGATCCAGGACAGCGCGTCGTTGATGCTGAAATGGCTGACGTGCCCGGTGTAGCGCAGGCCGTCGACGATCCAGAGATCGAGATTTTCCAGCGCACCCCAGCTCTCGCGCGGAATGTCGTTGAGATCGGGCGTGTAGGCGGCGTCGCCAATGCGATAGCCGAGCGCGGGGATCTGGCCGTGCTGCACCAGGAAGGCCGTCATCTTCACCGCACCGCCCTTCCCCAAAATGGTCTGGCTCTCGCCCGCCTCGATGGAATGCCGCGTCAGGATCGGCGGATAGTCGCTGCCCTCCGGCGAGATGAAGCAATAGGAGAACCGCGCCATGATGTCCTTGGCGGTCGACTGGTTGAAATAGGTCGGAATGCGCTTGCGCATGTGCAGAACGACCGAGCGCAGATCGTCCATGCCGTGGGTCTGGTCGGCATGCTCGTGGGTCAGGAACACGGCATCGATATGGTCGACATTGGCGTCGATGAGCTGCTCGCGTAGGTCGGGCGAGGTATCGACGACGATGCGCGTGGTGCCGTGCTCGCCGGCCTGCTCGACCAGCAGCGAGCAGCGGCGGCGGCGATTCTTTGGATTGTTGGGATCGCAGGCGCCCCAGCCGAGCGCCGGGCGCGGCACGCCGGCCGATGAACCACAGCCCATAATCGTCAGCGTTAGTGTCATGCAGCGCCCCTGGTTCAGGTCTTTACCCTGGAGAACAGGCGGAAGAAGTTTTCGGTGGTCTGACGCGAGATATCCGGAAGCGATACGCCGCGCGTCTCGGCCAGCACCTTCGCCACCTCCACCACATAGGCCGGCTCGTTGCGCTTGCCCCGGAATTTGCCTGGCGCCAGATAGGGCGAATCCGTCTCCACGAGAATGCGGTCGGCCGGCAACTCGGCCGCCAGCGCGCGCAAGGCTTCCGACTTCTTGAAGGTCAGGATTCCCGTGAAGCCGATGTAGAGACCAAGCGAGATCGCCTTCAGCGCAAGCTCCCGTCCGCCCGTGTAACAATGCAGCACGGCGGCAAATGATCCTTTCGCGACTTCCTCTTCCAGGATTCGTCCGCAATCCTCGTCCGCCTCGCGGGTATGGATCACGAGCGGCAGGCCGGTTGCGCGCGCTGCCGCGATATGGGCGCGAAAGCCCCTCGCCTGCGCCGCCGGCGAGCCGTTATCGTAGAAATAATCGAGCCCCGCTTCTCCGAGCGCAACGACCTTGGGATGCTTCGTCAGTGCGATCAGCTCATCCGCGGAAATGCCGTCCTCCTCATCCGCGTTGTGCGGATGAGTGCCGACGGAACAATAGACGTTGTCGTAGCGCTCGGCGATCGCGATGAGCTGGTCGAGCTTGCGCACCCGTGTCGAGATCGTGACCATGCGGCCGACACCTGCGGCCGCCGCACGCGACACGATCCCGTCGAGATCGTCCGAGAAATCCGGAAAATCCAGATGGCAGTGACTGTCGACCAGCATCGTCCTACGCCTTTAGGCCGCCGGTTCGATGTAGCGCGGGAACGCCGGCGTCGGCGCAGGCAGCGTCGAGCCCGGCGCGATCCGCTTCTCGCCGGCGAGCGTCGCAAAGCCACGCTCGGCTTCGGGGATGCCGAGGCTGTCGAGCAGCTTGGCCGAGGCGCTCGGCATCGCCGGCTGGGTCAGGATCGCGATCTGGCGCACGACCTCGGCGGTCACGTACAGGACGGTCTTCTGCCGTGCCGGATCTGTCTTCGCCAGCGCCCAGGGCGCCTCACCCGCGAAATAGCGGTTAGCTTCGGCGACCACGGCCCACACCGCGTTGAGCCATTGATGGACCTGCTGTGTCGCCATCGCTTCGCGCGCGAGTGCGATCATGCCGTCAGCTTGCGCCAGGATCGCCTTGTCGTTGTCGCTGAACTCGCCCGGCTCCGGCAACACGCCGCCGAGCTGCTTTGCGATCATCGACAGCGAGCGCTGCGCGAGATTGCCGAGATCATTGGCGAGATCGGCATTGATGCGCGCGACGATGGCTTCGTGGTTGTAGTTGCCGTCCTGGCCGTATGGCACCTCGCGCAGGAAGAAATACCGCATCTGATCGACGCCATACTGGTCCGCGAGATTGAAGGGATCGACGACATTGCCGACCGACTTCGACATCTTCTCGCCCCTGTTGAACAGGAAGCCGTGGGCATAGACCCGCTTCGGCACGGGAATGCCGGCCGACATCAGGAACGCAGGCCAGTAGACGGCATGGAAGCGGATGATGTCCTTGCCGATGATGTGCACATCGGCCGGCCAGTAGCGCCATTTGCCATCGCTCTCGTCGGGAAAGCCGACGCCGGTGATGTAGTTGGTCAGCGCATCGACCCAGACATACATCACATGCTCTTCGTCACCGGGCACTTTCACGCCCCAGTCGAAGGTGGTGCGCGAGATCGACAGATCGCGCAGGCCGCTTCTGACGAAGCTCACCACCTCGTTCTTGCGCGCATCAGGACCGATGAATTCGGGATTGTCCTCATAGAGCTTCAGGAGCTTGTCCTGATAGGCAGACAGCCTGAAAAAATAGCTCTTCTCCTCCACCCATTCGACCGGCGTGCCCTGCGGGCCGAGCCGCACGCCGTCATCGTTGAGGCGCGTCTCGTCCTCGGCGTAATACGCTTCGTCGCGGACCGAGTACCAGCCGGCATAGGTGTCGGCATAGATATCGCCGTTCGCGGCCATCCGCCGCCATATCTCCTGGCTGGAACGATGGTGCTGCTCCTCGGTGGTGCGGATGAAGCGATCGAACGACACATCGAACCGTTCATCCATCTCCTTGAATCGGTTGGCGTTGCGGGTTGCGAGCGCCGACGGCGTCAGCCCCTCGTTCTGCGCGGTCTGGACCATCTTCAGCCCGTGCTCGTCGGTGCCGGTCAGGAAGAACACGTCCTTGCCATCGAGCCGCGCAAAACGCGCGAGCACGTCAGCCGAGATCGCCTCGTAGGCGTGGCCGATATGGGGCTGGCCATTGGGGTAGGCGATCGCGGTCGTGATGTAGAAGGCGTTTTCGCGCGACGGTGCCGCCGCTGGCGCGGCGGCCTGTGGAGCAACTAATTTCTTGGCGGGCGCGCGCGGCGCCTTCGGCTTTGAAACTTTTGGAAGCGTCACGACGGTAGCCGGCGCCGCGGGCGGCGCAGCCACCACCGTCGTCTTCACGGCCTTGGCCACCGCCTTGGCCGGTTTTCCGGCGCCCTTCTTGGCAACGACCTGCTTCTTCGCGCTCGTTTTGCCGGCGTTCTTCGCCGCCTTGGTCACGCGCGACTTGGCCTGCGATTTGGATTTCTTCGCGGACTTGGCAGCAACCTCCTTGCCGGTCTTCCTGGCTGTCTTGCGCGCAGGCGACTTGGTCGACCGCTTCGCGGCCTTCTTGGCTGTTTTCTTGGCTGCCTTCTTTGCCGTCTTCTTGGCGGCCTTTTTCGCAGCCTTTTTGCCGCTCTTGCGTTTGACGGTTTTCTTAGCTCGCGTTGCCACCACGAATTCCTTTACGGCTCTCACAAAAATGGAAACCTGCGCCTAAAGCGCGATGATGACGGGGATGAATCATCATCGCGCTTTAGGTTCTTGTTTGAGCATGATCTTTTCGGAAAACCGCTCTGCACTTTTCCGGATCATGCTCTAGCGCGTTGCGTCCGCCAGCCAGCCAAACACCGAGAAAACCAAGGGCTTTCGCTCCAGATTGTAGGTTTCGGTGTCGCGCGCGGCGCGGACGATCTTTTCCCATACCTCCGCAAGCCGTGCAAGGCGCGGCAGGTTCTGGTTGGCGCTGGCCTCATCGGCATGCAGCCGATCGGCGATCCAGCGGTCGATGCCGTCGATGAAGGCAGCGAGTGCCACGCGGTCGCTGGTGCCGAGCGAATCGCCAAGCGTGTGCAATTCCTTTGGATCGACCTGCGGCAGGCGCGCGAGCAGCGCCGCAGTCCGCTGCTGGAGCTTCAGCGCATCACCGCCGAGCAGCGTCAGCGCGCGCGAGACACTGCCCTCGGCAGCGTCTGCGGCCTCGCGCAGCGCCGGATCGGCCTGATCGATATCGGCGGCAATCGCGGCAGCGCCGATCACGTCGTCGGTCGCAAGCGAACGCAGCCGCAGCTTGCGGCAGCGCGACTGGATCGTCGCCAGCACCCGAGCCGGCGCGTGACTTACCAGCAGGAACAGCGATTGCTGCGGCGGCTCCTCGAGGATCTTCAACAACGCGTTCGCCGCGTTCGGATTGAGCTCGTCGACCGTGTCGACGATGCAGACGCGCCAGCCTTCAGCCGCCGCCGTCGAGCCAAAGAACGCGATCGTCTCGCGCGTCTCGTCGACGGTGATGACCGTGCGCATCACGCCGCGATCGTTCGCCGTGCGCTCCAACGTCAGCAGCCCGCCATGCGAGCCGGCGGCGACCTGGCGCGCGATGGGGTCGTTCGGATCGATCGACAGGTCCTCAGCCCGCTGCACGCCAGGCGCGAGCGGATGGCCATGCGCGAGGACGAAGCGCGCTATCCGGTACGCCAGCGTCGCCTTGCCGATGCCTTGTGGGCCGCCGATCAGCCAGGCATGCGGAATGCGCCCGCTGCGATAGGCGGTGAGCAGCGCCGCTTCGGCTTCGCGATGGCCGAACAGGCGGGTGGTCTCGCGCGGATGCGGGATCGCGGTCTCGCGCTCGGTCTGGCGAGGGCTCATGCGGACGCCGCCTTCGTCGGCGCGCTGAATACGCGATCGCGCAACGCCGCCCAGATCCGCGCGGCGACCGCGTCCGCATCGCCGCTGGCGTCGATCAGCACGCAGCGCCCGGGATCGCCGGCCGCGATCTTGCGATAGGCTTCGCGCAGATCCTGGTGGAATTTGAGGCTCTCGCCCTCGAAGCGATCCGGCGTGCCGCTGCCACGCCGCGCGGCCGCGCGCTGCAGACCGATCTCGACCGGCAGATCGAGGATGATCGTGACGTCCGGCTTGAGATCACCAATCGTGACCCGTTGCATCGCGTTGATGACGCCTTCGGGCACGCTGCCGAGGCTGCCCTGATAGGCCCGCGTCGAGTCGGCGAAGCGGTCGCACAGGACCCACGTGCCCTGGTTGAGTGCCGGCTCGATCACCGTGCGGACATGGTCGTCGCGCGCAGCGGCGAACAACAGCGTCTCGGCATCCGGCCCGAGCAGCTTGCCCATCCCGGATAGCACGAGATGGCGCATGATCTCCGCACCTGGCGAGCCGCCAGGCTCGCGGGTCACGATGGTCTTCAGCTTGCTGGCGTCGAGCCGGTCGGCGAGGCGCTTGATCTGGGTCGACTTGCCCGAGCCCTCGCCGCCTTCAAAGGTGATGAATCGCCCGCGCCCGGACGGCGGCTTCACTGCAATCTCGCTCATGGTCAGAGCTTCTCGGCGCCCGCGCGGAACATACCGATCACGAGCTCGCTCGCGCCGTCAATCGCGCGCCGCATGGTTGAGCCGGTACCGATCGCCTCCGCCGCATAGACCGGGGTCTCCACCGCGATTTGGCCGCTGCGCCAGACCCGAACCACGCCAACCGGTTGCCCCTCCTGAACCGGCGCCCGCACCGGTCCGCTATAGACGATGCGCGCGATCAGCTTGTCGCCGCCGTTCTTGTGCACCATCACGTTGACCGGCGTCTTGGCGATGAGCTTGACTGAGCGGCTATCGCCACCGAACACCTTTGCGTAGCCGACCGGCTGATCGGCTGCGATCAGCGTCCGGGTCTCGAAGTTGCGAAAACCCCATTCCAGCATCTTCTTGGCTTCGGTGGCGCGATCCTCGGAGTCTTCCAGGCCGTTGACGACGACGATCAGCCGCGTGCCGTTCTGCACGGCCGAGCCGACCATGCCGTAGCCGCCCTCCTTGGTGAAGCCGGTCTTCAAACCGTCGGCGCCTTCCATGGCGCTCAGCAGCGGGTTGCGGTTGGGCTGGCGGATCTTATTCCAGGTGAACTCCTTCTCGCCGAACAGCTTGTAGAACTCCGGATAGTCCAGGATGATGTGGCGCGCGAGGATGCCGAGCTCGCGCACCGTCATCTTGTTGCCGGGATCGGGCAGCCCGTTCGAATTGGCGAAGGTCGATTTGGTGAGGCCGAGCTCGCGCGCGCGCTTGGTCATGAAATCGCTGGCGAAAAGGCGCTCGTTGCCCGCAATCCCTTCGGCAAGCGCAATGCAGGCATCGTTGCCGCTCTGGATGATCGCGCCATGCAGGAGATCGTCGACCGACACCTTGCTGTTGATCGCAGCGAACATGGTCGAGCTGCCGGAGGGCGCTCCGCCCTTCCGCCAGGCATTCTCACTGATCCGGTATTCGTCGGTCAGCTTGATGTCGCCCTTCTTGACCGCATTGAAGACGACCTCCGCGGTCATCAGCTTCATCATGCTGGAGGGGGCACGCAGTTCGTCGGCGTTCTTCTCAAAGAGGACGCTACCGCTCGACGCCTCGATCAGGATCGCGGTGGGCGCGTCGCCGTCAAAACCGGCCTCCTCCTTCTTGGCGCCCTGCACGCTCTGATTGGCAGCATAGAGCATGCCGCCCCAGCCGAGGCCGAGCGCCACGCCGGCCGCAATGAGGCCGCGCGCGAGCCACCCGGCGGCGAACCGGGATGTGCGGGTCGGAGGAAAGCGAAATGCCATGGCGAAGCCCTGAGAGCGGCGTTCTAACAGTTGGCCCCTGTGCAAACAACACACGGAACCGGTTCATCACCCGAAGATTGCACAGGTGGGCCGACGTCCCTATCGTGGCGCTTCACGATTTCCGACCAAAGCTCTGAAAGAAGGCGGAAAAGCGATGTCCTCCTCCCGCGTGATCTTAGCCAATGGGATCGATCTTTTCGTCCGAGAACAGGGCCAGGGGCCACTCGTCGTCCTCTGCCATGGTTGGCCGGAACTGTCCTACTCCTGGCGTCATCAGATTCCGGCACTCGCGGCGGCCGGCTTTCGTGTCGTGGCCCCGGATATGCGGGGCTACGGCCGAACCACGGCACCATCGGATGTCGCCGCCTACTCCATCTTCGACACCGTCGGTGATGTCGTCGGCCTGGTGCAGGCGCTTGGCGAGACCAAGGCCATGGTCATCGGTCACGACTGGGGCGCGCCGGTGGCCTGGCATGCGGCGCTGTTCCGCCCGGACATGTTCACGGCGGTGGCAGGCTTGAGCGTTCCGCCGCCTTTCCGTGGTCGCGGCAAGCCGCTCGACCTGTTGCGTGAGAACGGCATCACCAATTTCTACTGGCAGTACTTTCAGACGCCCGGCGTCGCCGAGGCGGAGCTCGAGCGCGACGTCGCCCACACCATGCGCATCGTGCTGGGCGGGCGCGGGCTGTCCGATCCGACGGCGGCGATGTTCGTTCAGGACGATAAGGGCTTCCTCGGCCACGCCAGCGGCTCGGAACCGCTGCCGAGCTGGCTGACGGAGACGGACCTCGCCTATTTCACCGAAACCTATCGCAAGTCCGGCTTCCGCGGCGGTCTCAATTGGTACCGCAACATCGACCGCAACTGGGAGCTGACGGCGCCCTGGCAGGATGCGCAGATCCATCAGCCCTCACTGTTCATCGCGGGCTCCAAGGATGCCGTGATCACCGGTCTGATCGGCTCCAAGCGTGTCAGCGAGCTGGAGCGCGTGCTGCCCAACCTGAAGCGCAAGCTGATCGTCGACGGCGCCGGCCACTGGGTGCAGCAGGAGCGGCCCGACGAGGTCAACGCGGCCCTGGTGAATTTCCTGAAGGAAAGCGCGGCTCAGTAGAGCCCGCGGCCGCTCAGGATGTTGCGCGCCTCTGCCGCGCCGTCGTCGGTGACATAGGCGTCCGACGTATCCCTGCCGTTCTGGTCATAGGACACAGCGCGCGCGTTCTGGAGCGCCCGGCCGCGGCTGCGGCTCGAAGCCGACATCTCCGAGGTCGCGTTGATCGAGGCAACGTCGGCCGACGTATTGCCGAGGCTGTAGGGCCGTCCTTCCGGCAACGGGACCTCACCGCGGATCGTGCCATGGCTGGAGGCCGACAGCTCCGGAACGAACGGCCTGGCCGAGGCGACGCGAACCATCGAGGGAGTCGGTGCCGGAACGCCAGTGCGCAAGGTGGCCATCAGCTGCCGGTCGTCGGAGCCCTCAAGGGGCGCCCGGCCGACATATTCGACGCGGACCTTGGCGACACCGTTGCCCTTGAATTCAAGCAGCTCAGCGGCCTTGTTCGAGACGTCGATGAGGCGGTTGCCGTGATACGGGCCACGGTCATTCACCCGGACGATCAGCGACTTGCCGTTGGAAAGGTTGGTTACCCGTGCGTAGCACGGCATCGGCAAGGTCGGGTGCGCCGCGGTGAGCGAGCCCATGTCGAAGATTTCGCCGTTGGCCGTCAGGCGGCCGTGGAAGTCGTCGCCGTACCAGGACGCCAGGCCCTCGGCGCGGTAGTTGGCGTCCTCCTCCGGCACATACGTCTTGCCGGCGACCACATAGGGCTTGCCGACGCGGTAGGTGCCGCCGCCCTTGGGCACGGGATCGCCCCAGGCCACCACACGTGGGCTGGAGGACACGCCGTATTTCGGATCGACGCGGCTGGCGAATTTGCCTGAGGAGGCACAGTTGGCGAGCACGAGGCAGGTCGCGGCCGCCGCGACACCACGCGCGGCCCGCACCATCGAATCTGACCGTCGGATCCCCATTCGCCCCAATACCATCTCGCCGGACGCGTGCCCACAACGAGGCCTTCTGCCGGACTTTGCCCGAAACGGCCCACCACCGGTTCGGAAGTGGTGACAATATCGCAATGCGATCACGGCGGAAATGGGGAGCGCGCGGCTCTCGCGCCGAGATGGTAAACGAGAGATTGGCATTCTCTCCGTTGATCTACGGAGCAACGGCGCGCAAGGCCCCCTCTTCCCGTCCCAGTCCTGGACAAACTGTTGCGCCGAATCCTCACTGCTATTCGATTGCAATTGCGCACATTGGAATCCTTTTGACTGTGCAAGGCGGTACGCGTTTTGTCGCGTGTGCGAGGGGCGCAACGGAAGTTTGCGATGATTGAGACGGTTTCAGCACTGATGGGTCTGGTAAGCGCGGGAATTTTCCTGGCCCATGCGTTCGAAGGATACCGCACGAGGGCATAATGCCTCGCGCGGAAGCATCACCTCTTTCAGTTCAGCGCGTTCGGAAACTTTTAATCAATCCGGTCGAGCATCGAGTACGAGAGCGGCAGGTGTCATATGCGCAACCATGATCTGGTGTCCGACGGCTTTCTGGCGTTGACCGCAGGCGGCTTGGTTCTGCTCTGCTCGAGTCTGATGGCCTTGGCATTCGCCTGAGGTACGCCAAGCTTTCCCTGATCCATCTGCCGCGATGTTGCGGCGCACTAGCCTGCCGGTCGGCGTATCCAGTTGTTTTTCGGGCCACCGCCTCCCTTTTAGTTGATTGAATTTCCGTCCCTCGCGCCTCGACTCAAATTTGAAGAGGCCATCACCAACGAGGGTGAAGACATGCTTGCCGAGAAATTCTTCCTGGTTCTGGAAACACTGATCCGGTCGAGCCGCACCTATCCTGACGGAAGCCCCCGCGTCGTCAGCAGCTCTCCGCACGTCCCGGTCAAGCTGCCGAGCGAGAGCAAATAGCCGGCGACGCAGGCGGCCTGGGGCAGCTCAGCGCACGCCCAGCACTGAGCGGCGGTAGCCGCTGCTCCTGGCTTCGTTCAGGCAGACGAAGCTGCCATCAACCCCCTGCCCGTAGAGCTTCTGCCCCTTGGCGTAGTAGCGGCCCTTCCTGAAATCCAGCCACACCACCTTATCCGTCGGACAATAACGCTGTGCCTGGTCCGCGTAGCGAAATGGCGTCAGCGGCAGCGCTGCCGCCTCGGTGATCATAGCCCCGCAGAGCAAGATGGTTGCAACAGCCGCAATCGCCCGCACGATGTCTCCAATGATCTCAGCTGAAAATCAGCGCTGCCTGGAGGTCAGGATAGCATCATGCCGAAGGCAGTGCATGACGTCGCGTCTTCCGCAGGCCATCATGTCGGGCTACATCTGGTTACTGTGCAACGGAAGCTAGGAATTGCCTGAAAATGTCGAGCGAGCCTGAGACGACGAGCCAGCCCCGCCTTCCGGCCTCGCCGCGCCTGCGCGCGCTGCCGATGGTCATCTTCGGCTCGCGCTGGCTGCAACTGCCGCTCTATCTCGGGCTGATCGTCGCGCAATGCGTCTACATCGCGCTGTTCGTCAAGGAGCTCTGGCATCTGTCCTGGCACGCGCTCGATCTGAGCGAGCAGCAGATCATGATGAGCGTGCTGGCGCTGATCGACGTCGTGATGATCTCCAACCTGCTAGTGATGGTGATTGTCGGCGGCTACGAGACCTTCGTCTCGCGGCTCGATCTCCAGGGACATCCGGACGAGCCGGAATGGCTGGGCCACGTCAATGCAAGCGTGCTGAAGATCAAGCTTGCGATGGCCATCATCGGCATCTCCTCGATCGCGCTGCTGCGTACCTTCATCGAGGCCGGCAATCTCGGCTCGGGGCGCGCCAGCTTTACCGAGCAGGGCGTGATGTGGCAGGTCCTGATCCACATCACCTTCGTGGCGTCGGCGATCGGGATTGCCTTTGTCGATCGCCTGAGCGACACCGCCACGCGCAATCAGGAGCAATCTTAGTCGGGGCCCTTGAGCTGCTGCACGGCCTGGTGCAGGAATTCCTGGAGCTTCTGTGCAACCTGCTCGGGCGTGATCCCCTTGCTGGCGAGGTCGCCGGAGACTTTTGCCAGGACATCATCAACCGTCTTATTGTCCAGATTGGCGGTCACAAGCTCCGTCGAGTAGCCGGTTGCGGCATCGCCGCTCAGCCCGAGCTGTTCCGCAGCCCACATGCCGAGCAGCTTGTTGGATCGGGCCGTGGCTCTGAACATGAGCTCCTCGTCGTGAACGAATTTGGCCTCAAAGCCCTGCTCGCGCTTGTCGAACGTGGTCATGGTCAGGCTCCCTCCCGTTACGATCGTCTCCGTGGTCGCTTTGCCTTCGGCCTCAAATTGCCTGGTGGAGTCGCCGGCCGAGCGGTGGAACAGCCGGTGCGGGCGATTGGGGATCAGGTCACGCCTTGGACTATAGCACAGGCACGGCGGCAAGCCTGAGACCAGCCACGCCTGATTTACTACTCATTAAGGAGAATCGCGGTTGGCTTGTCTCCAGCCACCGGGAGACGGCGCATGAACAGAGAGCTGCGGGAATTCCGCCGTTTGGAGCGTGTGTGTCTGGAGCAGGCGGAGCTCTCCACCCTCGACCTCGCACGAATCGGCCTGTTGAAGGTTGCCGCTGATTGTCGCGTCGCGGCGGAAGCCATTGAAGCCAAATCGATGGGAAGCAAGTCGCCCGCACGCCCGACCGCCGGCTTCATCGCTGCGCTGAAGCAATCCTTCAGTCCCGCGCGCTTATCCGGCCGGCACTGAATAAAAGCGCCCGTACGCTCGCCTGAAAGTTACCCACGCAAAAACACCCCCGGCATGTCACTGCCGGGGGTGTGTTTCTAAATAATGGATAAGTAAAGCAATGCGTCATGTGTAGCAGGCCATCGGAATTTCGGATGTGAAGCAGTTCACATATGGCGGAAAAAAGTGCGCCTGAGCGGAGCGATGGCCTATTGTACTAATCCCTCGATGCGCCTGACGCGTTGAGGTGGTGTGTGCGATGGTTCGGGGCCTTCACCGCCAAAGACCTTACGACAGGAGATATGATCATGCGCACAATGCTAGCCATCTTTGTCCTGCTGGCCGCGGCGACCGCCGCCCGCGCAGGCTCCGCCGTTCCCGTCTCCTACGAGTACCCCTGGTGCGTCTTTGGCGGCCAGCTCGGCTGGTCCGGCGACTGCTCGTATGAAACCAGGGCGCAATGCCTGGCGTCTGCTTCGGGGCGCTGGAACACCTATTGCGATCTGAACCCGCGCGTCCTGTTCAGGCAACAGCAGACCGGGCAGCAGCCGGGCGGGCCGCTGCCCCGGACGTACCGCAGGCAGTGACGCTTCCGCCCGAAGCACGGGGATCAAATCGGCGCCTGAAACAGCCGGGTGGCCCGCACTGGCCGCGGCCAGACCAAAATCGCGAAAACAACCCCCTGCAAAGTAGCACGGGCATCGCCGACACGGCCTCCTTCGGCGACGCCCGCAATCGACACGTCGGGCAAATCACCAGCAGACGTTGACCGGGACGACGCGCCAACCCCAGCCGGTCCAGACCCGGCGCCACCGCGTACAACTGTCCCAGCCCCATCCGGGCCCCCATCCCGGGCCCCAGGCTGCTGCACTGGCAAGACCCAGACCTACACCCACACCGACAGCAGGTCCCCAACCCCAGCCACCGCCACGCCAGCCGCCACCGCGCCAACCGGGACCGGCGAAACCACCACCGCGCCAGCCGCCGCCATGGAAGCCACCGACAGCAAATCCACCACGCGCAGCGGCCGTGCCGGACGACAGGGCGACCCCGAGGGATACGATCACGAGCGCAATCGCCATCTTCTTGAACATGAGCACCTCCATCTTTTGCTCCAGCCGCGACAGATGAAAGCCGATCCTAACCTAAGGTTCCGCAATCCGAATTGAGGTGAACCCCTGTAGGCGGCGCGGGAGTTTCCCGGCCTGCAGCCCAAGCGGCTTGTCATGGCACGACCGCGAGAATGCTGGGCACGCCGCCGTCATAAATCCGCAATTTTACGGCGCTCTGCCACTTCCAAAACACTGGGGTAAATGATGACCGAACGGACGCAGCCAGGAACGACGCCGCGTGATCGCATCTTGGAAGCGGCTCGAAAGGAACTCACTGAATTCGAGCGGCGAGAGATCGAATTTCGCAAGAAGGATCGCGAAGAACGCGCCGCCGAGCTACGGCTCCCCCTGAAGGAAATCAAAATCCATTGACCACGAAGGCTGTGCGCGCAGATCACCTCGTGCCCGCGTTGACAACAGATGCGCGCTTGGAAAGCGAACGACCAGTGAAGCTCAGGCGGCATGTGGGCGCCGGCGGCAAATAAGGAAAGGCGGCACCCATGCACAACGTCTTCCTTGGCATCACCTTCGTCGGAGTCGTCGTGGTTGTCTTTACGGCTCTCGTCGCCCTTGAAAGGATAATCGGCTAGTGCCTCTGCGGCATTGAAACAACCCGTGGTCAGGCGGCATCGACTAACGTCTCCACGCTAATGCGACGCTTTCTCTCGCGCAGCATTCAGGTCCGCCTTTATTCCTGGAACCGCTGCTCCGTTGACGGGCTCTCGATTTGGGGGCGGCTCGTTGAGGTCGCGGGCCCATGACGCGCCCGATCGAACCGTCGGCCCCGAATTCACGCAGGCAGAGACCAGCACACCGATAAGTGTCAGCAAACCTGCCCGTGTCATCGCCCGGATGCACATGCGCATCCAACCGACTGCCCCGAGAATCGATCCTCGATTTCGCAATCGCGGATTGGGAAATCTGGGCAACTGCTCGCTCCCTCGGCAACGCAGCGCTCAGGGGCTTGTCCGGCTCCGCGACGACGATCGTGATTCCTCTATTCCCGTTCGGCATTCCCACTCGGCGTCCAGAATGTCAGTGGCTCCGTTGCTACTTTTAGGACGCCTTGTCGCCGCTCCGAGGTTGAGGGACACTGTCGTCATTTCAGGTAGTCATTTGGGGGCAAGTCATGCCCAAAATTCTGGAAGACCTTTTGTGGTGCGCGGCCCTGGCGACATGGCTCATGCTTTTTTGCAGCTTCGCCGTCGCGGCGTTGCGGCCTCTTGCAAAGACCATTCGCCAGCAACTGGCGATAAGATCGAGGTCGAAAGAAAGGCGAAGCTGAGCATCGACGCTTCGGCCAAACCCATTGTTCTCGGTTCGCCGTGCTCGCGTTGCGACGCGCATCAAGATCGTGGCGGGCGGCGCATCGGCGCCCTGCCCGCCCCGGAACTATTTTACATATGTTGGCATTTCAGCTTACGGGCAGGCTCCTGGAGCTTTGGAATGGGAATGCTCGACCCTGGTCGCTTTCTGATCTCCTGTCCACAATGCGCCGCCTGGCCGATGTCGGCCAAGCTCAAACACGCAACGTGGTCGAGCCGACCGCATGAGGTGACGTTCGTCTGTCCGAGGTGCCGCCGTCAGGAAGCCGCCGTCATCGCCGCATCCGGAGAACTGATGCCGATCAAGCCGCGCGCCGAATACGTGGCGACAGCACAGCCGAAAGGCCGGGTGTTTTGACTCGCCCGCTCCAGGAAATTGGACGCCGTTACAAACGAATTAGAGCCTCGATTCACATATGTGCTCGCCGGAACCCCAGCCCTAGGGAAAATCAGGCAATTCCGAGGGCTGAGATTTTTCATTTCGTATTTTTTTGAAACTAAGGCCCGCTGAGCGACAGCAGCCTGGTCTGTGGAACGTGCAGACGGTTCGGATGAGCCGGCCGTTGGCATGGCTGCGGCGCTTCGTTTTCCAATCGGGGCCAGCCTTGCTTGTTGGCCAGCCTTGCTTGTTGGAGTGTTGAGTGATGCCAGAAAGCGCGCAGTTGCCAATATTCGATGACACGCTGCAGGCATCCGTTCATGAGGTCCAGGAGAGCCTGCATGAGGATCCTATGCTCGGATTCTTGCTGCTGACCTCCCTGCTGACGACGACGAGCGTTTGGATCTATTTTCTCGCACGCGTCTCGTGGGCCGCAGCCCTATGGATTGTAAGTTGATCCCTGCCTCCGCCTTCTGACGACGGCCCCGATTGACGACAAGGCCGAGCGGGCCAAGAGCGCTCCGGTACTTTTGCAATGTCCAATTTTGCGCAGAGGAGCGGATTTCGAATTTGCCAATTTATCCCGATCTCATTTGCATTTGTTATGGCGGCGTTGGCGGACGTTGGTAGTCTTCTCACGCCGGGCAGACGTTTGAATTCCCGATATACTGATGTACCCGGGGCTGGTCGCAGCGTAAGGGTTGGCTGCGAGCTTATTTCAATACTGAGTTAGATCAGCGCGCTTTTGAGCTTGGGCCGCCCGTGAGGCGGCCTCTTTGTATCGATGACAAAGGGTGGCCTCAGCCGGGTTGACCGCATGCAGGTCCTGGTACTGCTCCGGTTCCATTCCGGGGGCAAGTGACCTGGAACATGCGACATTGCATCTTATTCCCGGATCTTGGAGGGCAGGTTTCCAGGCATCGCGATCGGTCATAGCCGCGGTACAGCGCGGTGGGGTTACTCCTGAAGAAGTAACCCCAGGCAGCTCGGCTTTGGAGCTGCCGGCAGTCCGGCCGGCGTTGCGAGCAGCATGTCGTAGCACGTGCGCTCTTGTCCGAAATTACCGCAGGTTGCAAATTTCAGCGATGCGATGTATTTTTGCCGCGTTTCAAACCGTGAATATTTATAAATTCGGATTAATAGCATGGTTGCCCAGACGACGTTTGTAGTCGGCACCCGCGTCAAGATAAGCCGGCTCGGTGCCCTTCAGTGCCCTGACCTAGCCAACAAGACCGGTACGGTCGTCGAAGTCAGTCTTCGGACCACCGGCATCACCGTACTCTTTGATGGCGGCGCAAGACCAACCTGCCTCCACCAGGACTACTTGTCTCCTCTGGGGTAGCAGACCTTACGGGGCCTTCGTCGGTTGCGCTTGCGGGGCGATTGGCGCGTAGGAGACGGCTGAGAAATGCCAGGTTCCCCGCAAGAAATACCGCCGACCGTTTCCGTTGCGACCGTCCGCAGCGTCAAAACGGCCTTGGCAACAACAGGATCAGCAGCAGCGCCAAGGTAAAATCCAAGGCGAGTGCGAAGCCGAGGCGATCGGCCAACATGGCGAAGATGCTTTTCATCGGCGTGGTTGGCTGCTGCCCCAGCCGACCGTCATCCTTGGTATGGGAAACATCAGGCCGCGAAGGCTCGAGATATGGCGCATACGCCAAATATTCGGTGTGTCGTCTGCGTGAGACGACCTCTCGGGTGCCGTAGCCCACGGCAAAACCCAATCCGACTGCCACGAACAGAATTGCCAATCCGAGCATAGAATAACCTACCGCTGCCTCACTCCGGGTGTCGTTAACCTGGTTCGGGCGAATTCGATCCTGATCGGAGCCAGTTCCCCGCGAGCCTTTGCCCATGATGATCCACAGGAACTCGCGGCCATCGCGCCTCGTGGAATCGATGATTCGCGAGTTGCTCAGGAAGACGTCGGCCCCATCCAGGGGACGCGCCGACGCCACGGGTGCCGCAAGCTTTGTTCCGGGAAAGCGAGGTCCGGCATTGGAGGCAAATCCGAACCGGACCTCGCAGCCGCCGACCCCGCGGGGGAATCGACGGAGACGCAAGATCGCACGGCAGGCTGACAGCCGCCTGACGCCGCCCGCCGATCACGGCGGTAGGCTGGTGCGCGTAACCGATGCCCGAACCCGTGTCAGGTCCACGTCAGTCGATCGCCGTAACATCACCGTTTTAGCTGGAGGGGCAGATGACAGTCAGACCCCTGTTGATAGCTCTTTGCATTCTGCCGGTGAGCGTGTGCCCGTCGTTTTCCAAGGGAAGCGGCTCTAATTCAGACCATCCCTGGAATCACGAGCATATCGACGTCTTGCCTGCCGATGTTCGTCACTACATCGGAGAAATCTGCAAAGGGTCGCCTCGGGCCCAGCACGACTTCGCCACCTACCTGCCGAGCGAGCACCGGTGGCGCATCAATCTCGAATACCTTCGATGCGACGGTCTCGATGGTGACTTCCGACGAGGCAATCAATGTCTCGACGTGGACTTCGTCCAGGCTGGCTCCCACTTTCGGCTCGTCAGAAAGCAATATGCGGCCTGCGGATTTTGAGCATGTGCGCCCTCACCGGGTGGTCGCCGCCTGGTGACCATCCGGTGACCGGCACCAAAGTTGCGCGCAAGCCGATCGCCCTGTAGTCGACGCGACCTAACTTTCCCGGTCCATGCGCTCAATCTGATGCCAGCGCGAACGCAATTATCGCGATCGCGAAACGCCCCGCGTGTTTTCTTCAATACCGCCGTTAACCCTGTCTCTGATCTTATTCCGTATCCGCGCCGGCGAGTTCGCTTCTGCCGCCAAGCCGCCTCATTGAAACCCTGCAATCGTCTCCGATTTTCGAGAGCTCATTTCCGGCGGGCTTTGAGCGAGGCTTCCTCCTCGGACAGCGTGAAATCAGATGAGAGTGACTCTCATCCTTTTGGGCCTCAGTGCACTCGCGGTAACGGAGCTCAAGACTCCGCCGCGCACGACGAAGCCTGTGAACGATCCGCCCGCTCAGGCGGCCGCTGGCTCATCAGACACGCTGACGACGGCGGACCGTCTCGAAATCCCGCACATGCTTGAAGCGCCACCGCAGCCGATCCCGTCGAGCGAAGTGTTCGCTCCGCCGGATCAAACCTCAAATGCCGCGCAAGAACCTTCGAAGATCGTCGAGCAACGGAGCGCACGCGGGAGAAAACCTGTGGTCATGCTACCCAGAGCTCGACCCGAGCAGCGAATTTCCAAGGCAAGCGTGAAACTGAATCGCAAACCGGTCGCGGAGGTCAAGTCCTGTCCGTCAGGTGCCTTCGATGGCCTGCTGCAAATATTGAAGCTGCCAACGCGATGCCAGACCTAGCCCCACGATTGCTCTGCAATGAGGTGTCCGCAGGCAATGCGCCACGCCTCGGGCATGAGTTAGAGCAAACACGCTGCCCCCGCGAAATCCGCCCCCCTCGCCCCGACGAGCGCGCATACGTCGTCACCAAGCGGCACTGGCTGTCTGCGGAATTCATCACCGGCGCTCTTGGTGTGGCGATCGGACTGTCCTTCGTCGCAAGTTTCATCCTGTTTCGCGACGCGCATCTGAACGAGAAATCAATCGACAAGACGGCTGCAAGGACGTTGGTCGAGCGCATTATCATCGCCGAGTCCAATGGCGATTCAAATGCCACGAACAAGCGGTCGAGTGCCACCGGTGCGGCCCAGTTTCTCGATGACACGTGGCTCGAAGCGGTTCGAAAGCACCGGCGCGATCTGATCCAGGCGCGCAGCGATAAGGAAGTGTTGGGCCTGCGACGAGATCCCGAGCTCGCGCGAGAGATCACCACGCGACTGGTCGAGGAATATGCCGCGATCCTCAACAAGCGCGGTCTGCCGGTCACACCCGGTTCTCTCTACCTCGCCCATTTCGCCGGACCGGCGGGCGCCGTAGCGCTGTTATCCGCCGCGGATAGTGCCGATGCTGCTTCCCTTATGGCGGCCGCTGACGCGACGGGTCGGACCACTCGCGACAAGCTCGTCAACGCCAATCCCTTCCTCAAAACGCTGACGGTTGCCGACCTCAAAAGGTGGGCGGACCGCAAGATGGCGGCAGGCAATTCGCCCGGACGCTTGTGAGAGCCTGAAGCGGTCTCACGACCGCGGAGAAGGCTCCTCCACCGCAACTGAGCGGCGTCGAGGCCGGCAATGAATGGTAAACCAGCCCTTAACCTATCGTTGATACCTTCGGCTTGTCTGGGTGGCGACCGTCAAGGAAACGGGAGCAAACACCCATGCCCGTCGAGATGCTTACTTACGCCGAGCTGGGCGAAAGGCTGAAGATTTCTCCGGAAGCAGCAAGAGCGCTCGTCAAGCGACATCGATTGCCCCGCTCCCGTTCGAATGACGGCAAGACGCTGGTCCAGATCGACCTCAGCGAGATCAGTCATTCTTCCATCACGCGCGCATCCCAGTCCCCTGCCGGTCACCAGGTCCTCAGCGCCTTGAAGGAGCACATTGCGACTTTGCAGGCGGATCTCGTGGAGATGAAGGCAATCGCCGGCGGTCACCGCGCGGATTTCGAAAGAGAGTGCGATCGCACCAGCAAGCTCCTGGCGGAACTCCTGAAAGCAAACAGTGAAACAACGGCCGCCCGAGAGAAAGCCGCCCGTCTTGAGGGAACCCTGGCGACCGTAGGGCCGCGCTGGTGGCGGCGACTGACAGAGAGCTTGACGCAAATCCCGTTGGGGGCTGTTCGGCGAAACTGGTCGTTGCCGAGTCACGCGTTTGCGGTCGCGCAGGGAGAGGAAAAGCAAGACGTCCCCAGCGCGGTCTGAAGCCGCAGCTCGTCAACGCCAGGACGGACAATAGCCACCCGGCGGTTCATCGACAGCGAAGTTGGCGGCCGCCGCTTCTAGTCTGTCCTGTGGTCTGTCTTGGCCTCATGCGCTCGGATCAGCGCGAGATTTTTCAGAACGCGCTCGGCCAATGACTCCTGTTCGGCGTCGCGCTCGCGATGCGAACGTTGGCCTGCGTCATAGTTCGCGAGATCCTTGCGGTCGTTATCTACCGCCCAACGAAGCCGACCGATGGATTTCATCGAATTGCCTGCCACAATGTGCCCAAATCGGCGGCCCAGCACACTGCCCCCGCCGAAACGTGTGCCGGGCCTAGCCAGTCGTCGCTGGTCGAACCCTGACCGGCCAATGTCGATATTGGGGCAATAATGTGATTTTGGGAATTGCGCGGCTGCAACACTCGATAGATTTCAGAAGAGCCGCACCAGCAAATTCGGCACCGCGATGACGCGTCCGCAATATCGGGCCCGCCTCATTGCGAGGAGCCTTTAGTCTTATTCTGGGCTGATTCCGACGCAACGCTTGAGTCGTGCGACGCTCGGGAACAACCGGCATGTTCAGGATTATTGCCGCTTGCGCGATATGCGTGGTTGGCGCGGTTTCCCCGCTTGGCCCCAGCCGCGCGCCCGCACCCGCGGTCGAAATTGGCATGGCATCGAACTTTCCGGCGGTCAGCGGCAACAAAGGCGATCGGCTTCCGATCCATGCCGAACCAACAGGGCCAAAGGTCACCGTCGAAGAGGATCGGCCGCCCACGCAGCCTCCCCAACTCGCCGTTGCTGCGCCAATGGTCGAGCCCAAGGTCGAACGCAAAGTCGAGCCCAAAGTGGAGCCCAAGATCGAGCCCAAGATCCAGCCCAAGACGGATCGAACGCAGCCCGAGTTCATTTCTCGTCACTGGCACGACCCGTCTGCCTCCAAATACAAGTTCAAAAGAAGCAGTGCCGCTGATGCGAGGAGGCAGCAGGCAAGTTCGATCGAAAAGCCCAAGCAAGAAAGTGACGTGAAAAATTGCAGGTCAGACGGCTTGGCTCCCCTTCTGCGCCAGCTCAACCTGCAGCCGCGTTGCGACTGACGAACGCCAACGCGGACGCCTCGCGGGAGGATCACGTGATTGGCGGCGCTAGCTCTGTGCTGGCATGATTACGCCTGAAGCGAAGCACTGCCGCTCCCCGCCGATTATCGTGCAAGGCGATCTACGAACGAAACTCCAACGCTCGCCCAGTCCGTCTTGTTATTTGCGGCCCCTCAGACCAGTAGCGTCAACAACGACATGTTGTGAAGATCGACAAGCCCACGGCGCCCGCCATTCGAATCGAGACATTGCACTTGCTGCGTCTGGAAAAACCGCAATGGAAGAAAGACGGACAGAAATTCGCCCGTTGTCGCGTAGGCGCTCAGACCGGATAGATTGTTGGCATAAGGCGTCTGGGTGCCATAGAACTGGGCCGCCAAGGCAGAATCAGCCGGCAGGTACGTTTCATCAGCCGTATCGCCGACGTTGTAGGAGGCGAGCGTATCTCTGTAGACCGCCTGAGCGGCGGTATTGAACGTCATGTTGTCAAAAAGGACGCCCTTCAGACCATAGATTGCACCAACGAAGCCCGCGAGACCGCCACCGAGGGAGTGGCCAACAACCTGGATGTTCGTATTGCCCTGCCAGCCGGAGTCCGGCCCCGCCACTTGTTGATAAAACTGAATGGCGTCTCGCGCATCGGGACCACTAGGTAAACCCGCCCCAACGCCATAACCGTTCCGAGCATCTTTCCAGATTTTTGTTGTTGTGCCGCGGTAAGAAATGATTCGTCCA
Source organism: Bradyrhizobium ingae (assembly GCF_055791185.1). Lineage (NCBI taxonomy): Bacteria > Pseudomonadati > Pseudomonadota > Alphaproteobacteria > Hyphomicrobiales > Nitrobacteraceae > Bradyrhizobium > Bradyrhizobium ingae. Next base: position 6,052 of record NZ_JBVUBB010000004.1, on the reverse strand, counting down.
CTGGAGGACGAGGACCTATAGGCTAGCGCTAGAAAATTGTCGCCCTGCTGTTCCGCGACGCTGCTGGCATCCAACCGCGTGTAGTTTCCCAATTGCCCGTTGGTGAGTTGCGGAAAGAAATCCTTCAGGTCCTTCGACCACGACCCATCTCCAGCGTTGTGCTCATAGGCGTCCATGGCAAAAACAGCATCCAAAACCGTATCAGCCGTAACGTCAGTCATTGTTGCATCCACTAATAGAGAGTACCGTAATATCTGCGATCCTTGGCCTTGAGCCATTCAGGCCACACGTCTGGTAGCGGCGTTACTGGAGAGTCGGTCAACTCGAGACTTACGCGCTTGAGCTGGACTCTTGAACCAAAGCTCGACGCCAGATCATAAGGGGAGACAGGTACGATTGTGTTCGGATCGTTGATGTCCAGGAATCGGACAAGCTTCGGCAGCACCGAAAATGGAACGTCGCGCGGCCCCTTTTGGCGAAGCACCTCGTTGAGCGCAGCCCTTTGCTTGCTAAGGGCAATGCCGATATTTGCACCAGGAGTGTAGGCGGCGAACGCGAGGCATCCCACGTCGTCTAGCGGACATCGGATTTCCTTGTTGTACTGAATATGTTGCTCGGGCGTTCGCGTCGGATCGGCAAATGTAAGAAAAAGCAAACCCTTCGCGCCGAGATCGACCGTTGGTGCGTATCCGACGCGTGTCGGATGAGTGTCCGGGCCGCCAAGGTTGATGAAATCATCCGGCGCCATCTGGTACGCGACGTCGATGACACTAGAGCCCGACCTGACCGCGTCACCGTCCATCACTTCTACAGTAAGTCGATAGCGAACATGGATGGGGCGATAGATGATCAGGAAGCCGACGATCGCGACTACCACCAAGCCCACAATCCCCCCGAAAACGACGAGACACCCTTTCATCGGAAGGTCCTCAGAAACTGCGGCCATGCAGCGATCGGGCTGCCCAAGATGGTGGCAGGTTTCGCGAGCATCATGTCGAGCTATTCCTGGCGCTCACTTACAAGCTGCGTAAGCGTCGAGAGCGTGACGGCGCCACTTTCGTCGCGTGACCATAGATTCAGCCGGACATTTCTAAATGGCCCCGCCAGAAGGCGATCCAGCGCGGCATCCAGTGCCCGCCCCTCGCCAACAGCATCAACAAGCCAAGCGATGTCACCGCTCTTCCACTCGTCAGGCCGAAGTCTGAGACGTCGACCTTCTGTCCCGCGAAGGCGCTGGTCAACCACTTGAGAAACGAATGCCCAGATCATTGCAGCCGGCGCTTGGCGAAGCTTGCAAGGCAAGGCGCAAGACATACCACCCCAAAAACACTCAAGAACAATTGCCGATCGTAGCTCGCGAACGCTAGCGTCACTTTGCCGCAAACGCAAATATAACTTGTATTTTATTTCACAACAATCTTGGCGCGATACCTTCAAGCTCCCACGCAGCGTGCAAGACGGGATAGGTCCAGTGCGCTGAGCCCGGGCAGCGCTGTCGGAAACGAACGAGCCGGTGGGTTCTCATCAAGGTGCCGGTCTCGCCCGGCAGCCGCTAGACACGCCCATCTCCCCATGGTTGTTTCATCGCTCCATAAAGCCAGGGACTGGGATGACGCAGAAATTTCTGGGCGTAGCGGCCTCGGCGGTCACATGAGCAACAACGAACCTGACCTTCTGAACGATCTCATCCAGCCGGCGAGGCTGACCTCGGTGGTCGATGTCGGGGCCAATCCGATTGATGGTGAGCCGCCCTACAGGGCGATGCTGCAACGAAGGCTTTGCACCGTCGTTGGTTTTGAACCACAGGACGAAGCCCTCGCCGTGCTCAATGCCCGCAAGAGCGACCTGGAGAGCTACTATCACTATGTCGTCGGAAACGGGCACAAGGCAAAGCTACGTCTCTGCGGAATACCGGGAATGTCAAGCCTGCTGCTCCCGGATCAGAATGTGCTCTCGCATTTTGCGAAGTTCGCCGAATGGGGCACCGTGGTCAGTGAACATCCGGTCCAGACTCGCCGGCTCGACGATATCGCCGAAATCCGCGATCTGGATTTCCTGAAAATCGACGTTCAGGGCTCTGAACTAGCCGTCTTCGGAAGCGGGCGGCAAAAGCTGAAGCAGGCGGTCGCCATCCAAACGGAGGTCTCGTTTCTTTGCCTCTACAAGGAGCAGCCGACATTTGGCGACATTGATGGCGAATTGCGCAAACAGGGGTTCGTTCCCCACGCCTTTACGGCCATCAACCAGCGCATGATCGCTCCCCTGAGCGACCCGTCCAATCCCCATGCGGCCATGAACCAGTTGGTGGAGGCGGACATCGTCTATGTGCGAAACTTCATGCGGCCAGCCGACATGACGGTCGAGCAACTGAAACATCTCGCCATGATTGCTCATCATTGCTACCGCTCCTTCGACCTTGCCGCCAACTGCATTCACCACCTTGTTGCGCGCAAGGCGATCCCTGACCGGTCGATCCACGATTACATGGCGTCCCTTGACCTAGTTAAAGAATAGAACGCCGCCGAGACGGACGATCGGGCAGCCGGAATTCCACCACGTTGTTCATAGCTGGACCTCCCGGTTGCTGGCCTTTCGACGCGTCGGATGCGCCGCCAGACACTCCAGATCCTGGGCGATACTGGCGGAAGGGGTGGGATTCGAACCCACGGTACCCTTGCGGGCACGCCGGTTTTCAAGACCGGTGCCTTAAACCACTCGGCCACCCTTCCAAGCGTTGATATATCTCAGCTTTTTCGCCCGTCGCAGAGAACGTATCGCGACCACTGCTACCTAATTGCTACCCAGCGTCTGACGGCTTCTTTATTGCTGCCCGCACGGCTCCGTCAACTGCCGCCGCCGCCTCGCCCTGCATATTTGGCATCATGTGTGAGTAAATATCCATGGTGATGGCGATCGAAGAGTGGCCGAGCCGCTCCTGCACGATCTTGGGGTGTATGTTCGCCGCCAGCATGTGACTTGCGTGGCTGTGCCGAAGCCCGTGCAGCGTCACGCCCCATTCCTTCAGGAAGGCAGAAACGACGTGTGTGAGGCTCCGCGGCTGGAGCGGTGAGCCGTCCGCCTGGGTGACGACGTGCCAGCCTTCATCAGCCCGAACCCCGAGCTTTAGAAGCTCTTCGGCCTGCACCACATGCCAGCGGCGCAGTTCCTCAACCGCCATCAACGGGAGCGCGACCGGGCGGCCCTTGCCGTTCTTGGCTTCCTTCTCCCTGATGGAGCCGGCGTCTGTCTGCTCGGTGCTGGCGATAACGGCCAGTTGACCCGCGTCCAGGTCAACATGCTTCCATCGGAGCGCGGTTATCTCGCCGCGACGCAGGCCACAGAGAGCAGCTAACACGAGCGGAATGAAAAGCCGGCGCTCTCTGGCGGCGTCAAACACCCGAGCGGTGGTGGCAGCGTCCAGCGTTCTGACCGCTTTCCGCTCGACTTTCGGCCGATCTCGCTTTTCGAGGAGGGCGGCCGGATTGCGCACAATGAGTTTCCAGCGCTCTGCCTGATCCAAAGCCGAGGATAGGACGCGGTGCATGTGATGGACTGTCCGCGGCGCCAAACCGCCCCTCCCGTCTCTCCGGCCGCTCTCCAGCGCCTTGGCGTACGCCTCGCTGATCTCAATGGGCTGAAGCTTCGAGAGGATCTTCGCCCCTAGCAACGGCTCGATGTTCTTTGTAGCAATCTGCTCGTAACGCTCATGGGTGCGCGGCGAGACGTTCGGCTTGATATGCCTCAGCCAGCGATCGAAGAATTGCGACAACGTGGTCTTGGCCGGCTCAACGTAGCTGCCCGCGTTCATCTCACTGAGGAGGCGCCGGCACTCCTCCTGGGCGCCCTTCCGATCCCCCTTGAAGCTATGCCATTTGCGTTTGCGCTTGCCGGTGGCGGGGTCGCGCTGCTCCAGGATGATAGCCCAATGGCCGGGCGATCGCTCCCGAATCGACCCCTCCCCCGGTGACCGTCTGCGATTCGAGCGTTTCATTCCGAACCGTCCTTTTCGTCCGGCAGCTTGAGGCGGTCCGTCGCTTTCCTCAAAACGTCCAGCACTCGTTCCGCGACCTCTTTACCGACCTCGGTGACAAGCTCCTCCGTGTCGTCGCGTTTGAACGACTGCTCGAGCCTGGCAACGATCTCGCCCGTGAGAGTGCGCCCATTCTTTTGGCGCGACTTCTCCAGCTTCAACAATAGTTTCGGTTCAATCCGCACCCGAAGGTGCGGCGTCGAGATCTCAGGCAGTTTGACCATTCCACGACTGACCTTACCGGTACAAGAGAGCACTAAATGGAGCCCCCCGGAACGCTGAGGTACAAAAAATTACCTCGTTCGTCCACAGAATTCACTTCGGCCACCTCGTTTAATTAGGGCGACACCGCTAGAGATGAGGTCGGTACAAAACTGTACCACACCGATCAACTCGTCTCAGCGGAGCTGCAAAATGAACGAAGAACTGCAAAGCCTTCTCTCGAAGCCTACGGCATCAGTGCCCGACGTCGGGCGCGTATGCTTTGGTCTAAGCCGGCCGGCTAGCTATGAGGCCGCGAAGCGCGGCGACTTCCCCACGATCAAGATGGGGCGATTGCTCAAGGTGCCGACTGCGCCTCTTCGCCGCCGGCTCGGCTTGGAGGTGGCGTAACCATGTCCTCAGATATGGAAAACCCCGCTGCCTGCCAGGGCAACGGGGCTCCGAAAGTAGTCCCCTTTCGGAAACAAGCGCTGCGGACCACCGAAGCGCAGCTTGGCCAGCTCGCGGCGATGGAAAAGCGCGTGCTGGAATATCGTCTGCCCGTCGCCGAATTGCGCGCTCAGTTGGCCGCGGCGTTGAGCTATGCAGAGACGCTCGGGGTCGAGCTCGAGGCCATCGGCGCCGAGCAAGGCATCTCGATCGATGACCCGGCGCCCATCACCGCAGAGCCTCAATCGGCGTCCTCAGACTGGAAGCCCACGCCTGGCGCCGGCCTTCTCGGCGCCGTGTCCTCACTCGCACCGAAGGATGCTAGCGCAGAGTGAGCCTGTGGTTTCGCATGTATGGGAACGTCATCAATGATCCGAAGGTGCTTCGCCTCTCGGAATCGATGAGATGGCGTTGGGTGGCGATCCTTTGCGCCACGTCAATGAATGACGACGGCAAGCTTCCGCCGATCGCCGACTTGGCATTGATGCTGCGTTTAAAACCGCAGCAGCTCGCCGCTACGCTCGCCGAACTGCACGGCGCGCGTCTCCTCGACAAGCGCGACGATGGATCGTTTGCTCCCCACAATTGGGACGGCAGGCAATTTAGGACTGATGCAAAAGACCCAACCGCGGCGAAAAGAGCCAAGGATTACAGGGACCGCAAGCGTGACGGCCGTGACGCGTCACGGTGTGACGCTCGTGACGAGCGACGTGACGTCACCGTTTGCGACAAACGACCAGAGACAGAGACAGATACAGAAGCAGAGACAGATCAGAAAAAAACACGCGCTGTCGCGCTCGACGATGGCTGGCCGTCTGATTTTCGCGATCGGTTTTGGAAGCTGTACCCGAACAAGGTTGGCAAGCCGAAGGCCCTTGCAAAGCTGGAGGGTGCCAGAAAGCGCGGCGTTGCCTGGTTAGAGCTGCTGGGCGGCCTTGAGCGGTACATCCGCAACAAGCCCCCCGATCGCGCTTGGCTCAATCCCGAGACCTTCCTGAACCAAGAGCGATGGGCCGATCAGCCCGCGCCTGTTCAGTCGGTAAACCCGTCACGTACCGTCGGATTTGAAAATCTATTCGCGAACACCCAGGAATTTCACGATGACAACGCCAGCCGTTCCGACTTCGACCTTGAACTCACCGCCAATCCGGCCGGCTGACCGCCGGTTTAATGATGCGATCTCTGTGATCATGAACTCCGTCGAGTACCTCGATGGTCATCCCGTCGCCGAATCGCTGCCGTCACCCGAGCTGCGCCGGGAAATCGCGCATCGCTTGGAAGAGATCCGCCGAGCGTTGCTGCCCTTCGATCGCGCGATGGCCGAGCGAGAGGCAGCTGCGCGCGCCGTGACCACGATGTTGTCAGACATGG